>NZ_JBSXOM010000026.1:0-40052 GCF_056859455.1 Qipengyuania sp. L-5Y
GACCTGGACGATCACCACGCCGCTGGCGAGGACGAACAGGGCAAGCAGGAACACCCAGTAGGTGGCGTTCTGGCTGGCGGGAATGAACATCAGGCAGCCGACCATCATGGTCAAAAGGCCGGCCACCGCGCCGCGCATGTAACCCAGCTTCTTGACCAGTTTGGCCCCCGGGATGCCGATCACGAGATAGGCGGCGAAGAAGCAGAACTGCACCAGCATGGCCTGCGTGTAGTTGAGCGTGAACAGCTCCTTCAGCTTGGGGATGATGACATCGTTCAGGGACGTGATGCCGCCGAAGATGAAGAACAGGCCGAAGACGAAATAGTTGAGACCCGGCGCCTTGATCCCTTCACCATCCTCGACAACCGCCGCAGGATCCGTGCGCGCTGCAACATCAGGGGCCAGTGCCATCTCTACATTCCTCCCAGGTGTCGGGGCTCAATGACGCCCGACATTGATCTTATCTTTGCGCTGTTTGCCAGTCTTTCGGCACTACACAAAGTGAATACGATTTCGTTTCCTCAGAACGAGCAAGGGGTGCCTTCTGCGACATCTTCACGTGTGATGCTCGAGATCCGGAACGTAATGTCGCCTTCGGTCTCAAAACGGATGCGATTGCCGAGGCCCGGCGCGCAGGCATCGGTAATCAACATCTCGCGCCACCCCTTGCCCAGTGCGAGAGCGAAATGGTCAGTCAGGTTCACCACCGCATCTTCACCCACGCGCAGGGCGACCGGTGCGGCCGGGCGTGTGACGACCTCGTAAGCAATGCGATAGGCCCCGCCGCTGTCGCGATCCTGCCTGAGACCGAAGCGCGAGCCGGCACGCATATAGACTTCCCGCGCATCTTCCTGGGCGTCACGGTCATATCCGCGCACCGTCACTCCAGCGTCGGTCAGGTCTCCGCGCATCTGGGCGAGATATTCGCCTTCGCCTTCGACATTGGGCTTGACCGCAAAGGCGAATGTGCCGTCGGCCAGCCGCCCTGCTTCAAACAATGCACGCGTCGGCCCGGCCAGGAGAGGCGCGCAATCTTCATCAAGCTGTGCGGTCGGAGAGGTGTCGGCAAGAGCACGACCATAGCCCACCGGGAATAGCGCACCATCAGGACCGTTGAGGGGCCCGAAGTCACAGGTCGCAGGCCAGCTGAAGCCCAGCTTGCCTGTAGCAGGCGTCGCGCCTGTCAAAACATCGGCGACACCTGCGCCTTCGCTCCCCGGCAGCCAAGATGCGACGAAAGCGTCAGCCGCATTCATTTCGCGGTTTACCCACATCGGACGACCGGAAAGGAACACGGCCACCGTAGGCACGCCTTCCGCCTTGAACTTACGCAGCAGACCTAGGCCTTCCTCATCCGTGAAGCCGAGGTGTTTACGGTCCCCTGCAAATTCGGCGTAAGGTTCCTCGCCGAAGACGACGACAGCGGCATCGGGCTTGGAGGAGTACTGGCCGTCCGGCGATAACGTAGCGCTGCCGCCGCCTTCCTTCACGGCCGTTTCCAGGCCCTTCCAGATCGAAGTGGCGCCGGGGAAATAGCTGTTGTCGAGATCGCCTCCGCCCTGCCAGGTGAGCGTCCAACCGCCCGAAGCCCGAGCGATATCGTCTGCCGCGCTGCCCGCGACCAGAATGTTCGCGCCGTTCTTGAGCGGCAGGATCCCGTTGTTCTTCAGCACGACCTGCGACTTCGCGACGGCTTCGCGGGCGATTGCACGATGATCGGCAGAGCCAAGCAGAGCATAATCGCCGGCATTTGGCCGCTTGGACGGCTGAACCATGTCCCCAAGCAGACCTGCCCTCATTTTAACACGCAGGATGCGGGTAACCGCCTCGTCAAGCCGGGCCATCGGGATCGTGCCGTCCTTGACCTGCGCCACGGTGGTTTCGAGCAGGCCCTTCCAGTCGTCGGGAACCATGTAGATGTCCAGACCGGCCAGCAGCGACTGCGGGCAATCGGTGTTGGTGCAACCTGCGACCTGGCCATGGCCATTCCAATCGCCGACGACGAGCCCATCGAAGCCGAGTTCGCCGCGCAGGACATCGGTCAGCAGCGACTTGTTGCCATGCATCTTTTCGCCGTTGATCGAATTGAAGCTGGCCATGATCGTTTCCACACCGGCAGCGATGGCTGCCGGGTAGGGCGCGGCGTGGATCCCCTTCAACGCTTCGATATCGCCGGTGACTTCACCCTGATCTACACCCTGATCGGTGCCGCCATCACCGAAAAAGTGTTTCGCCGTAGCAATCACATGCCCCGCGCCGAGACGGTTCGGGTCGCCCTTGCGACCCTGGAGGCCTTCGACCAGCGCTGCGCCCAGGGGCGCGACGATTGCCGGATCCTCGGAGTAGCTTTCGTAGGTGCGACCCCACCGGTCATCCTGAGCGACGGCGATCGTGGGAGAGAAGTTCCAGTCGATCCCGGTGACCTCGATTTCCACTGCGGTCGCTTCGCCGACGCGGCGAACGAGGTCGGCATCGCGCGTGGCGCCGAGCGCAATGTTGTGAGGGAAGATCGTGGCGCGGATTATATTGGTATGGCCATGAACGGCATCGGTGCCCCACATGGTCGGAATGACAGGTTCGCCGCCTGGCATCGGCTCGACGGAGGCAAGATACATCTCGTCAGCGAGTTTGAGCCATTCACTCGCTTCGGCGTATTCGTTGCCATAAGGCCCGCCATTGCCGCCATTCAGATAGCTGCCGAACCGATAGCGGCGCATGTCTTCTGCGGTGAAACTGTTGATCTGGGGTTGTATCAGCTGAGCAACCTTGCGTTCGACGCTCATGCGCGAAATCAGGTCTGCTATGCGGGCATCTTCGCTCGTGTCCGTGGCTTGAGCCACCGGAAGATTTTCAACACCGGATTGCGGCACGGTGCATCCAGCCAGAGCAACACAGGCAGCGGAGGCCCACAAGAACGCTTTCATAATCTATCCCCTCGCGATCCCGATTTGTTTGGGAACGTTATCAATTGAGGAACTGGCACGGGCCGAATGGAAGGTCAAGCAGCTAGGCGCGGGGAAGAGTGATCAACAGGACGCAGGCGATCATACAGAGCGCTGCAAGCAGCATGAAGAGAGCCGCGAAGCCGAACACCGGTACGAGAGCAAGAGTGAGCCAGGGCATTATCAGGGACGGCACGGTGTTGGTCAGATTGAACAGGCCCAGATCCCTTCCGCGGGTTCGCGGTCTGGGAAGTACTCGCAGCGTCTGGCTGGAATGCAGAGCAAGGAAGATGCTGGTCGAGAGGCCGAATACGACATAGCCAACGACCGCTACGGCCATGCTGTCGGAAAAGGCCATGATCAGGAGGCCGAGGCTCCCTACGCCGGCTCCAAGGACCAGGGGCAAGATCGGCCGTTGGCTACGATCGGACCAGCGACCCACAAACATCGCAAGCGGCACCGATATACCGAGGACGAGGCTGAAGATCGTGGCCGTGTCATTGTCGGTAGTCGTCTCATCAATGGCGATGAACCAGAACAGCAGAAACGCAAAGAGAGCCGCCTCGGCAATCTGCACCAGCAGGCGGGCCAGCCACATGCGGGCGACCGTAGTGTGCGGCTGCGAGGCGACTGCCTCTTCTGTCTCCGGCTTCTGCATGAGTTGCGGCATGGGCAAGGGGCGGGCAAAGAGTAGAGCTGGGCCGACCATAAGGGCAACGAGAATTGCGACCAGCACCAGGCGCGTGTCCTGTGCGGCCAGACCGGGAACTGTCACCAATGCGCCGGACAATGCCCCAAGGGCCGGTGACAGGGCGAGCAGACCCCCGAGCAACCCTTTTTGATGGTCGGGAACACAGTCCCCGGCCCAAGCGGCAAGGGGGGCGAGCATCATGTTCAATGCGCATTGCCAAATGACGATCATTGCCACGAGTGCTGGCACGGTTTGCATGAATTGCATCGAAACCAGCAGGAGCGAGGACAAGACGAGTCCGCCGGCTATCCACGGGCGGCGCACCCCGGTTCGATCGCTGATCCAGCCGAAGGCGATGTTGGTGATGCTCGCCGCGATCGCCCCGGCAAAGGCGGCGTAGGCAAGCGATTGTATCTCCTGGCCTTCGGCAATGGCGTTCATTCGCAGGGGGAGCATGATGGTCAGAAACGGCACATAGGCCACAGCTCCGCCAGCGGCTGCCAAGGCATACAGCCAAAGGAAGCGAGCTGGCTGTCCCTGTTTGAAATCTTCAGGCACGAGCACCTGCAGCCACGCGCGCAGTGGAGCCGCGCACGACCAGTTCACCCTCGAGGACCACCGGTTCGGAGGGATGGCCATTTTTCTTAACGTCGATCAACAGCTCGACCGCTCGCGCTGCGGTGGCCGAAATCGGTTGGTCCAGCGCAGTCAGCGGTGGGTTGCTGAAGCGAACGATCGGCGTGTTGTCGAAGCTTATGACGGAAAGATCTTTGGGTACGTTGAGCCCGCGTTCCTTTGCGGCTTCGAGCGTGGCCAGAGCCATCTGATCGCTACTGGCGATAATTGCCGTCGGCTTGATATCCCCATCGAGCAGAGCGCGCGCTGCGGCAAGTCCGCTCTCGAAACCGAAATCCCCTCGTTCGAGAAGGCCATCGCAATCGAATTCGGCATTGGCCATAGCCTCGCGCCAGCCATCGACACGCCAGTTCGTCAGGCTGTATTCGGCGGGTCCGGAAATAAAGCCGATGCGCGTATGACCGAGTTCGATCAGGTGGTCGGTCGCCTTGCCGGCCAGCAGTTCGTCGCCCATGGTCATGGCGATGCCGGGGCCAGCCTCCTTGGAGCCGATCCGGGCGAACGGGATACCGCTTTCCGCCAGCAAGCCTGTGATCTGCGCGTTCTCCGAGTGCGGCGGCGTGACTATCACCCCGTCCGGCTGCAAGGCGGCAATGGCCGCGCCGAGTTCGCGTTCGACATGGTCGCTATGCGTATCGACCAGTTCGAAAATCATTCGATAGCCGAGCTCTGCAGCAGTCAGCATGCCGCCTAACAGCATCTGGTCCACCCAGTCCCGCCCGTCACGCGCTTTCCAGTCCGCAATGGTGCGGTCTCGGTCGTTGATGGCCAGAATCAGATAGGAACGCGACCCGCTCATTCGCTGGGCGGCGATCGACGGAACATAGCCGAGCTTTTCGATACTGGCCTGAACCTTTGCCTTCATGGCAGGCCGTACATTTGGCTCGTTATTGATGACGCGACTGACCGTCTGCAGGGACACTCCTGCATCCGCTGCAACGTGTTTGATGGTGACTGATTGACGCCGCCGGCCCATGTTATCGGTAACCCCTCGAGTATTTTCTGGCTAATACGACGCCGCGTGAGTTGGAAGGCTGCTTTCAGGCAGCAGCGACCTCTTTTACCCCGCAAAATTGCGCGACATAGGTGTGATGGGCAGGGAGACCTTGCACCGTACGCGCAACATTGGTGCGGAGCATCTCGAGAAACTTCGAAAGTTCCTCGTCGCTCATTTTCTTCGCCACAGGATGAAAAGCCTGAGGCAGGATGCCTTGGCCGAGCATCACCTGAACCCAGCTGTTCTCGACAAAGAGCTCGTCGTTTTTGCGGAACACGCGCCCGGTTTCGCGGAACAGTTCCATCTTCTGGGTAAGGCTATCGGGAATGTCCATCGTTGCGCATTGACGCCAGAACGTGCTGTCGCGCCTGTCGGTGGCTTTGTAATGCAGGATCAGGAAGTCGCGGACCTGTATCATATCGGTAAGTTGCTGATCATTGAATTCGGCGATGTCGCGTTCACTCACCTCGCCGGCAGGCATCATGCGCAGGAGGCGGATCACTGCACGCTGGATCAAGTGGATGCTCGTCGATTCCAGCGGTTCGAGAAAACCTGAAGAAAGCCCGATGGCGATGCAATTGCGATGCCACTGCTTGCGCCTGGCTCCGGTGGTGAACGGGATTGCACGAGGTTCGCTGATCGCCTTGCCTTCGAGGGTCGACATCAGTCGATCATGTGCGGCATCTTTGGACAAGTATCGACTACAATAGACAATTCCATTGCCGCCGCGGTGCTGCAATGGAATGCGCCACTGCCATCCCGCATCGTGCGCGATAGCGCGTGTGTAGGGCACGGGAGACGCAGATAATTCCGTCTGCACGGCAATCGCGCTGTCGCACGGCAGGTGATGAGACCAATCATCGTAGCCAACGTGCAGCGCACCTTCGATTAGCAAGCTTCGGAAACCAGTACAGTCGACGAAAATATCGCCTTCCAACCGCTGTCCGTTCTCCAAGCCGATCGCAGCGATATTCCCGCTTTCACCGTCGAGTTCGACGTGCGCAATCTTTCCTTCAACTCTGCTCGCGCCGGCACCTTCGGCAATCCGGCGAAGGAAGGCGGCGTAGGCGGTCGCATTGAGGTGATAGGCATAGTTCAATCGGTTGTCGGGCAAATGCGCGAACTTTCCGGCATATGCCGCGCACAGTTCGAGGCAATAGTCATCATAACTGTAGTCGTGCCCGCGCAGCAGCCCTTCGCCCCAGAAATGCTGGAATCCAGCCGACCAGTGATCGCGTCCTGTTGAACCGAAAGAATGGAAGTATTTCTCGCCGTCGCGCTTCCAGTTCTCGAACTCGATGCCGAGTTTGAACGTCGCCTGCGTCTCGCGCATGAACTCGGCTTCGTTGATGCCAAGCAGACGGTTGAAGTTGATAAGTGGTGGGATGGTTGCTTCGCCCACTCCGACTGTTCCGATCGCATCGCTTTCGACGAGTGTCAGATCAATCGCTTCTCCCATCGTTTTTGCCAGCGCGGCCGCAGTCATCCAGCCTGCGGTGCCGCCGCCAGCCACTACAATGCGCCGGGGCTTATAGTCGCTGCTCATCGATTGAGGGTCCTCAAAAGAAACGCCCGGATCTGACCAGCTGTTCTGGATGTCAGCGGCGACAAGATGCCTCGGGCTTGTTCGGGTATGTGATCTGTTACTTCGGCGGGATTCTCGAACACATAATGATCGAACAACTTCCGCCAGAAATTCCGTTCTTCGCGTGGCAGATCCCGGATGGCGAGAATTGCGTGGTTAAGGGCCTCTTGTGGCTGACCCAGGAACGCGGGCGTATCGCGCCACCAATAATTCACCAGAACATTGAATGGGTCGAGGCCCTCTACATGATGCCACCACATCGAGGGGATGTAGACTGCATCGCCAGGTTCAAGTTCGACGACTTGAGCATATCTTAAAGCTTCTGCGAACCGAGGATGAGCATCGAAATCGGGCGCGTGAAAATCCACCATGCTGACCGCCCGCCCTGCGGGTGTGTTTTCAAGTGGACCGACGTAGAGGTTCTCAAACTGCTCAGGCGGAAAGATGGTAAACCGTCGCCGACCAACTGCGCAACACGCAAGGTTGCGCGGGAAGTCGTTGTGGGCGGCAATTCTCGTGGCGGTGCCTATCCAAATGCTGTGGAGCGGGTCGCGGTCATCGACTGGCGACAGGTTGTCTTCAACGAGACCGTCGAAAAATAGCTTCATGTCGACCGACGTGAGATAGATCGCAGGAGCGTCCGAGCGACCTTCGTTGTCGTCAAAGCCGCGGAAAATATCAGGTAACTTCCCACGTGCGGTGCGGAAGTTCATCTCGAAATCGTCATCGTAGAACAGGCGACCGTCACGCCCAGGTTGTCCGATCGTGACCATGAACGGAACGGGACGGGCCCGTTCGAGCAGGTATTCCCGCGCCTCGTGCGCAGAGTTCAGCCCGCACGTTACGAGAGGCCAATCCTTTACCAGCCCTCGCACGACAAATGGTTGCGGGTCGTCGTCAAGCAGGGCCGAAAGCGCGGCAGCGTCTGGCACCTCGCGGCTCTCGACGTGCTCCATCTGCGCGAAAATAGAGGGAGCGGCTTCAGCCACGATCCTCCTTTGCATTCTTCCGGACGACCAGTTCGGTCAGGTTGGAGAGAGATGCGACAGCCATGAATATCGGCATCAGATATCCGTCGGCTTGAAGTGCTCCAAGCGCATCGGCGTCCATCGAACGCAGCTTATCTTCATTTATCATGTGGAAGCCGACAAGCGACTGTTTCGATCCGTTTGAAAGAGGCACCTCAAAGACGAACGGTTCGAGCAAGTCATATCGCGCCAGCGCTTCAAAGAAGTGTTTGGACGTTTCATAGCCAGCGTGGAGCAAACCCAGCTTTTCCGACATATCATCCAGTAAAGGCGTCGCCTGTCCGTGCTCGTCGAAAACCCGCGTTCCTTCCTCGCCGATTGCTATGCGGGGATGGTCCATATCGATGTGAACCTGCGCGTCACCGCCCTCATCCCGACTGCGACCTATGAGAAAAGGGCGGACGGAGATTGATAGCGGGATGTACCGGGCGTCCCAGGCATCCTCGCCAAGGAACAGGTTCTCGCCATTTTCAAAACCGAAGAGGGCTAACGCACTGAACTCGTCGCTTTCCGCATCGCGGCGGAACACAATCGGATAATGCGCCTGAACTTGCCGAAACTCCTGAGGAACAACCAGAGCGACCATGACAGCATCGCCGAGCGTACTGCCTGCTTCGGTACGCACGCGCAGTTCCGCATGATCGGCAGTGTTCAGAACTTCGTGGTTAGTCATTGTCTGGTCGGTACCCCTCGTGCCGAATTCTTGTCCATCGATGAGCACAGTGCATTGAAATAGGCCCGGTTGGAAGGCAGCGCCGCGCTTAGCGCACGACTACGTTCGGCGACCTTCGCGAACTGTCGTTGTACCTCGCTGCTCGGCGCACTGCTGATGTCCGCTGGCTGCGGGAAACGCATGCCGTAAAGCACATATTGGTGGCTCGCCGCTGAGAAAATCTCGTCGATCTGTGGGAAGTCGCCGCTGGATGGCGCATGATCACGCCACAGATCGAGGTGGGCAGCAAGGGAGGAGGGTATGGTAGCGGGATCGCGGTGAGCCTGCCAATATGGTTCCGTCCGGGTACTGAGAACATAGTGGAGCTTGAGAAAGTCCACGATCCGCTCCCAGCGATAACGGAACAGGCTGTTGAAGCGATCTGCGAGCCGGGGAAGCGCTGCGCGGCTTTGCGGATAGCCGTCGGCCAAGGCTTTCAGCGACAATTCGATCAGTACGATGGCCGACGCTTCGAGCGGTTCGATAAACCCTGCCGAAAGACCAATTGCCAAGCAGTTGCCTGCCCAGAACTTCTCGCGATAGCCGGTGGAGAACTTGAGCCCGCGCGGAGTAAGAGCCGCCTGCTCGGCGCCGGCTATCTTGGCACCGACATAGTTCATCAAAATGGCTTGGGCCTCGTCATCTGAGAGAAAACGAGACGAGTAGACACAGCCCACACCGCGGCGGGTCGGCAAGCCGATATCCCATAACCAACCGGCCCGATGCGCCGTGCCGATTGTTTGTGATGCGATCGCGCTATCAGGCACGACTGGGACCTGAACTGCAAGAGCGCGATCGTTGAACGAAACGTCGGACCGGTCGACCCAGCCAATCCCGAGTTCCTCGCCCATCAACTTGCTGGCCATTCCGGTGCAATCGATAAAGAAGTCGCCCTCGATTGCTGAGCCATTATCAAGCAGCAACCGAGTAAATAGCCCATCTACTCCCCGCTCGGTACGCTTCACCTTCCCATGCACATGACGAACACCAAGCCTTTTTACAGCGTGACTGGCAAGCAATGCGCCGAACTTGCCTGCGTCGAGGTGGTAGCCGTAATTGAGCGCTCCGGCGAAGGGAGGCATAGTTCGCTGCCGGGGGGCGAGGTCGCGGTTGCAGATTGCGCCTTGCGGGCTCACCGCCTCGGCATAGGGTTGCCCGTCATTCTGCATCTTCCAGGCCGTCAGAATGTCCGGCATGGAGCCCGAAAGCGGGGCGGAGAAGGGATGGTAATAGCAGTCGCGCTCGGAGCCATCGACCCATCCGTCGAAGCGGGAGCCTTGCTTGAACGAAGCGTCGCATTCCGTGAGGAACTCGGTCTCATCGATCCCGATAACGGCCAATGTCTCGCGTAGCGTTGGCCAGCTTCCCTCGCCCACACCGACCGTCGGGATGTCCGGCGCTTCGATCAAAGTAATTGCGAGTTCCGGCCGCCTGGCAGCCAGGATGCAAGCGGACAGCCATCCGGCCGTTCCCCCGCCTACAATCACCAGATTAATAAATTCGTCTGACATCCATCTGGTCCATAACCTTGCTTATCTGCGGTGCCAAAAGAGCCGCACTGCTTGCTGGCAGTGCGGCTCTCCTAACATTCGAATACGAAGGACGTCGCCTCCGCTTTCGATTACCACGTAAAGCGCAGGCCAGCGGTATAGCGGGCGTGGCCCGGAGCGGCAAAGTAAACCGCCTGATCGGCGCGGCGATGACCGCGGCGATCTTCATTGAGCAAGTTGATCGCCTCACCGAAAATCGTCACGCCATTGCTGAACTCGTAGCTCGCGCTGGCGTCGACTTGACCGTAGGCTTCGACATAGAACGGATCGAAGCCGTATCCGGACAGGAATTCGTCGCGCCAGTTGTAAGCTACGCGGGCCTGGAGGCCACCCTTGTCATAATACAGGACAGCGTTGGCGCTATCCGACACGCCTGTCACAGCGAACTGAGGCTCGGTGTAGCGCAGGGTGTTGTCGTAGTCCGTGTCGCTCTTCACGATCGTATAGTTCAGGATAACGCCGAAGCCCGTCTCCCAAAAGCTATGCTGCACTGCGAATTCGAAACCGTCGAGAGTCGCCGACTGATCGCTGTTGAAGGGCTGGGTCAGTGTAAACACCAGTTCCGGATCGCCAGGCTGGCCCAGCAGACCAACCGGGTCGCCATCGGCGTCGAACGTCACCACTTCTGGATTGTTCGCAGCGGCATAAGCCAGAATTTCAGCAAAGGTAGCGTCGTCGCCCAAAGCTGCGCGAGCTGCTTGAGCAACGGCTCCCTGGCTGGGGTTCGTCAGACCGAAGGCTGTGGTCTGCGTTGTCGCGTTAGCGATGAAGTTGCTGACGCTTTTCCGGAAATAGCCCACGGAAACGTAGCTTGCCGGGGCATAGAACCATTCAGCCGAAAGGTCGATGTTCTTCGATTTGTACGGAAGCAGGTTCGGGTTGCCCGAACCGCCGGTGCTGCCACCATTGGGACGAGCCGGCGAGTTCACGGTCAGCCCGCCATTCAGGCTGGCATAGTCCGGCCGCGTAATCGTATGGCTATATGATGCCCGGAGCACGACATCGTTGATCGGCGATATGTCGAAATCGACGGCAGGCAACCAGTTGTTGTACTTGCCTGCAAACGTGGTGAACCCGGCTGCTCCGCCATCATAGCGAACAGCGATTTCGTTTTCAGACGACTGCTCGGTACCGGTAGGAATGGGAACGAGCGCCGACGACTTCACGTCGGTTGTTTCATACCGCAATCCCAGACGGAGATGCGCTTCGTCCGCCATAAGGTCGAAAGTGTGAAGCGACTGGACGAACGGAGCGAGCGTCTTTTCACGCAGGCGACGATCGACCGAATACTCGGCGAGACATCCCTCCCCAAGTGGAACGCCTACGAACGGATCGGAACAGATACCGATGCTGGATTCGAGCAGATCGATCAGTTGTTCGGTGGCGATATTGTAATAGGTAGGGATGATGTTCGGACTGTCCGCGCCGTTCATCCCTTGAAGGTCTTCTGACGTGCTGCGCGGAGTGAAGAAATCGTCCGGCGTTTCGTCTGCGCTCAGCGTTCCGCCCCAGGTTTCATTCTGGAGGAAGCCGTAAGCCGTGCGAACCTTGTTATCGGTGAAGGTGACTCCAAAGTCGAGGCTTTCGATGAAGCTGTCGTCGAAGTCATATCCACCACGCAGGGACGCCTCGATGATCCGGTCCTTCATATAGGCATTGCGGAATGCGTTGCCGGAAGGACGAATGTTCGAGGCATCGATCTCCGATCCCGGATACATGTTAACGGAGATCACCGGCAGGTCGGTCGTGAAATCGACAGTCTGGCTCTGCACGCCGAAGATCGATGTGCCCACTGCGACGTTGCTGCCGTAAGGGGAGGTCGGCTTCGATTCAGCCGTCGAATAGTGCGCATCCAACACCCACCGCATGCCGCTCGGATGATTCCATTCGAGATTGGTGCCGATTGAATGATTGATGTTGCGGTTGGCCGCCACAGCCCCGGTGATTGCCAGATCTTTTCCGTTATTGCCGACGGCAGGCTCGGGCGGAGCGAAGACTTCCGAATAGAAGTTTGGTCCAGCGACCGGGCCGTCGGTCCAGCTACTGCTGGTTTGATCATGGTTGAACCATACACCGATACTGCTGGTACGCGCATCGATGGTGTTCTGAGAGAATGTATAGTCGAGGGTTGCCGTGAACTGGTCGGATGGCTGGAATTGCAGCACGGCCTGGCCGTTGATGCGTTCACGATCGATGTCGGTAAAGTCGTAAGCCGCGTTCTGCGGGACCTGATAGATATCGTCGCCTTCGGGACGGTTTTCGATGTTATCGAAACGTGGGTCGCCCGGCATCGCGAGCGAGCCCCAGTTTCCTTCGGTGGCGAGATAGCCTTCGCGCCATTCACCGACCGAGAATTGCGACAGGCTCGCCTTGCGGCGCTGATATGAGCCGGTCACCAGAACGCCGATTGTATCGTCTGCAAAGGTCTTGCTGATGATGCCGGAAACTTCCGGAGTGATTTTCGTGTCCTCGAACGTGTAGTCCAGCACACCCTTGACGCCGATGCTTCCCTGGAAGCCAGGACGGTCCAGAGGACGCGGCGTCTTGATATTGATGACCGAGCCAATCCCGCCGGTTGGCAGGGACGCGCGCCCCGATTTGTAAACTTCCACTCCCGCGACGCCTTCAGATGCGAGGTTCGCGAAATCGAAGGAACGCGATGCCGGCGCAGAGCAGCAATCGCCCAGCGTGGAGGCGGGCATCTGGCGACCATTGAGAAGCACGAGGTTGAAATCCGGTCCGAAACCACGGACGGTCACTCGCGAACCTTCGCCATTTTGACGGTCGATCGAAACACCGGTGATGCGCTGGAGCGATTCAGCCAGGTTCGTATCGGGGAATTTACCGATGTCTTCAGCGCTGATCGCGTCGACCACGCCGACAGCATTGCGCTTGATATTCATCGCATCTTGCAAACTGGCACGAATGCCCGAAACGATGATGACATCGCCCTCGTCTTGCGAAATTTCATCCGAAGTTTCGTCGCCAGCGGTCGCATCCTGCGCCATGGCGAGCGGAGCGCTGGCGCCCATTGCGGCAACCGAGGCGCCGGCCAGAAATTGGACGAGCGAAGGCTTGCGCTTCAAATTCATGCTGATTCTCCTCCCAATTCGTACGCATGCCACGCACGAAACACTCTTATGTGAACGTTCACCTATTTGATAACGTTCACTTGGTCAATTCTTCTAGGAAGGCGGCGCTGGAAAAAGGCGGAAATGTTGCAAAGATGTTGCAGCTTTCATGGGATGGAATTTACGCGGATATCGGCTTCAGCTGTTGCCGAAGAGGCAGTGCAAGGTTAGCTGAGCGACGATGTTCGAACCCAAGGCTTTCCGCGACGCATTAGGTAGCTTCGTTACCGGCGTAACGATCGTGACTGCGAGAGACGCGGAAGGGCGGCCTTTCGGCCTGACGGCGAACAGTTTTAATTCGGTGAGCCTCGATCCCCCGATGGTGCTGTGGAGCCTGTCGCTCAAGTCGGGCTCACTGCCGGTATTTCGCGATGCCGAAAGCTGGGCGGTTCACGTTCTTGCCGCAGACCAGCAATCCATGTCAGACCGGTTTGCGCGCCCGGGCGAAGACAAGTTCGCCGGCATGGATAGTGCCGATGGGCCGGAAGGCGCGCCGCTCTTGAATGGCTATGCCGCACGTTTCGGTTGCCGCGCGCGGTTCGAATATGAAGGCGGCGATCATGCGATCTTTCTTGGCGAAGTGGTGGATTTCGACCGGCGTGAGGCCGAACCGCTGATCTATCACGGCGGCCAGTACGGAAGAGTGATGCGTTCGCCGACCGGTGACGATCTGGAGAGGGAAGGCCTGGCCGAAAGGCTGGGTGGTGAGCTTTCCCTTACGACGAGCGGCAAGGAATTGCTCGAGGCTCTCGAAGCCTTGGCGAAGCGCTAGACTCATCGGCTGCACACCGATACCCGTTGCGAAAAGCAACTAGGGAAGATGCAGGCTATGAAAACCCGTATTACTGAAATGTTCGGAATCGAACACCCGATCATCCAGGGCGGGATGCACTACGTTGGCTTGGCAGAGATGGCAGCGGCTGTCTCGAACGCCGGTGGGCTCGGCATAATTACGGGTTTGACACAGGGCACGCCCGAAAAGCTCGCCAACGAAATAGCCCGCTGCAAAGACATGACGGACAAGCCCTTCGGTGTGAATCTGACATTTCTCCCCACCGTGAATGCCCCGGATTACCCTGGGCTCGTTCGGGTCATCATCGAGGGCGGCGTAAAAATCGTCGAGACCGCGGGCAACAATCCGCAGCAGGTGCTTCCCTTCTTCAAGGATGCAGGCGTCAAGGTGATCCACAAATGCACCAGCGTGCGGCATAGCCTCAAGGCACAGTCGATCGGATGCGATGCTGTTTCGGTCGACGGGTTCGAATGCGGAGGTCACCCTGGCGAGGACGACATTCCGAACATGATCCTGCTTCCGCGCGCGGCAGACGAACTGGAAATTCCCTTCGTGGCCAGTGGCGGTATGGCCGATGCGCGCAGCCTCGTCGCCAGCCTGGCCATGGGTGCCGACGGAATGAACATGGGCACGCGCTTCATCGCGACGAAAGAAGCGCCGGTGCATGAGAATGTAAAAAAGGCGATTGTTGCTGCGAGCGAGCTCGACACGCGCCTCGTCATGCGGCCGTTGCGCAATACCGAGCGGGTGATGACCAACGATGCTGTCGAACGGCTGCTGGAGAAAGAACGGAAGCTGGGCGCGGATCTGAAATTCGAAGACATCATCGAAGAAGTGGCGGGGGTCTACCCGCGCATCATGACCGAAGGAGACATGGACGCTGGCGCGTGGTCATGCGGCATGGTGGCTGGACTGATCGACGATATTCCCACCTGCAAGGAACTGATCGACGGCATCATGGCGGAAGCGGAGAGCCTGATCCGCCAGCGCCTCACTGGCTTGCTGGCCGCCTGAAGGGGAGAACGACGATGCTCGATACAAGCCAGCGCACCGCGTATAACGAAGATCACGAGGCCTTTCGCGATACTGTGCGCAAGGTGTTTGCGGAGCACATGACCCCCTATCTCGACCAGCATGAGGAAGAGGGAATTGTACCCCGCTCAGCATGGAAGGCCTTGGGCGAGGCGGGGATGCTGTGCCCGACCGTCAAGGAAGAGAATGGCGGCCTGGGTCTCGATTTCGGCTTCAATTGTGTGTTGTGCGAGGAGTTGTCCTATCTCGGCAGTTCGGCCGGCTTCACCCTTCAGAACGACATCACCGCCAATTACATCGAACGCCTCGGCACGGATGAACAGCGCGCCAAATATCTGCCTGGCATGGTGTCGGGCGACGTCATTTCCGCAATTGCCATGACCGAACCGGGGGCCGGGAGCGATCTGCAGGGCATTCGCACGACTGCGATCAAAGATGGCAACCATCTGGTCGTCAACGGGTCCAAGACTTATATCACCAATGGGCAGAATGCCGATGTGATCATCGTCGTCGCCAAGACCGATCCCTCGCAGGGCGCGAGGGGCACCACGCTGGTGTTGGTGGACGCTGACACTCCGGGCTTCGAGCGTGGGCGCAATCTCGACAAGATCGGGCAGCATTCTGCGGATACGTCCGAGCTGTTCTTCAACGACTGCCGCGTGCCGATGACCAATATACTGGGTGGCGAAGGAAGAGGCTTCGTGCACCTTATGGAAGAGCTTCCGCAGGAGCGCCTTGGTATCGCTGTCGGCGCACAGGCGGCGGCACAGCGCGCTTTCGACGAAGCGGTGAAATTCACCAAGGATCGCAAAGCTTTCGGCAAGACCGTGTTCGAATTCCAGAACACCAAATTCGTCCTCGCAGACCTCAAGGCCAAGCTGCAAGTCGGCTGGGCGCATCTCGACTGGGCGATCAGGAAACACCTCGTCGGCGAGCTGACGACGGATGAGGCGAGCGCGGCGAAATTGTGGCATACGGACTTGCAGTGGGAGGCTTGCGACAAGGCGCTGCAACTGCATGGCGGGGCGGGGTACATGAACGAATACGCCATCGCCCGCCTGTGGCGCGATGCGCGCGTTACGCGCATTTTCGGCGGCACGAACGAGATCATGAAGGAAGTGATCAGCCGGTCGATCTAAGGAGCGAAGAGTGGCTGAACCGCTTGATTTCACGGGCAAAACCATTCTCGTCATCGGCGGGTCGAGTGGTATCGGAAATGGCATTGCGCATGGCTTCCTAAGCCGCGGCGGGCATGTCCATGTCACCGGCACACGCGCGGCGGAGGAGTATGCGGCCGAGGAGGGCAGCGATCTTCGCGGCCTCCATTTCCATCGCTTCGACGCCACAAAGCATGTCAATCATACGTATGATCTGAGCCGAACACTGCCCCGAACACTCGATGTCGTGGTCCTGTGTCAGGGTACCGTTCGGTACGGGCGCGAAGAGTTCGAGCGCGAGGGCTGGGACGTGGTGATGGCAGTCAATCTCAATTCGCTGATGGACTGCGCGCGCATGGTGCGGCCCATGCTGGCCGAGCGCGGCGGATCGCTGATCGTGGTCAGTTCGGTGGGCGCCTATCACGCGATGATCGGAAACCCGGCCTATGCAGCGAGCAAGGCGGGAGCCGTCAGCCTCGTCGGCAGTCTGGCGCAGGCATGGGCGGGCGAGGGCATTCGCGTAAACGGTATCGCGCCCGGCCTGGTGCCTACCAAGCTCACCAAGGTCACCACCGACAACGAGGAGCGGGTAGCAGGTGCCGTCGCGCGGATACCCGCCGGCCGCATGGGCACGCCGCAGGACATGGCAGGCGCTGCACTGTTTCTCGCCTCGCCGCTTGCAGATTACATCGTCGGCCAGACCATCCGCGTGGATGGCGGCATGACGCTTTCCTGAAAGGAAGAGAGATTATGGAATACGTCAATCTCGGCCCCTCGGGCCTCAAGGTTTCGCGCCTCTGCCTCGGCTGCATGAGCTATGGCGATACCAGCCGCGGCTGGCATGGGGACTGGGTGCTCGATCAGGACCAGTCGCGTCCCTTCATTCGCGAGGCGATGGAAGCGGGGATCAATTTTTTCGATACCGCGAACATGTATTCGCTCGGCGCATCGGAAGAAGTGGTCGGCAAGCTGCTGCCCGAATTTGCCAAGCGGGACGAGATCGTGCTGGCGACCAAGGCCTTCATGCCCTGGCGGCAGGCGCCCAATGCCGGCGGCCTTTCGCGCAAGGCGCTGATGCAGGCAATCGACGACAGCCTGACCCGGTTGAACATGGATTATGTCGACCTGTTCCAGATCCACCGCTGGGACAAGGACACGCCGATCGAGGAAACGATGGAGGCGCTCCACGACATCGTGAAGGCGGGCAAGGCCCGCTATATCGGCGCGTCGTCCATGTGGGCATGGCAATTCGCCAAGGCGCAGGAGGTCGCCAGGGCGAATGGCTGGACACGTTTCATCTCCATGCAGAACCACGTCAATCTGCTCTACCGCGAGGAAGAGCGCGAGATGCTGCCGCTATGCGCGGATCAGGGCGTCGGCATCATTCCGTGGAGCCCGCTGGCCCGCGGGAAGCTTGCGCGAAGCTGGGACGAAACCACCGTGCGCAGCGAAACCGACGGCTTCGGCAAGACGCTGTACCGGCAGCAGGAAGAAGCGGACCGCGCCATCGTGGAGGCCGTGGGTGCAATTGCAGAGGAGCGCGGCGTCTCTCGCGCGACGGTGGCGCTGGCCTGGCATTTCGCCAAGGGCGTGACGGCGCCGATCGTCGGGGCGACCAAGCCGGGACACATCGCCGCCGCAGTTGCGGCCATGGATCTGGGCCTGACCGAAGACGAGGTCGCGCGGCTTGAAGCGCCATATCTGCCCAAGAGCCCCGTCGGCGTCGAAACCACGGTCCCGCGCAACTGGTCGCTATCGGTCGCGGGCACGTAGGAAGCGTAACCGGCGCAAAGTGTTACAATCGCGCCGAACGGGTCACAAACTAGTCACATGAGTGCGCCATCGCACCCCCGACAGGGTGGGATGAAAACCGCGTGCGCACGATCAATATTTTCCTGACCGATCCGATTGCAGGGGAGCTCCCCGATTTCGAAAATGGCGAGATGCGCTATGCTTTCGCCCGCCTGTATTCCGATGGCCCGAGACGGCTGGTCGAAGGGCCGGTCTGCGCTTTCGTCGACTGGGTGATGGAAGACCTTTCGGGTCTGGAGATGTGTCGCCGTCTGCGCGGAGACCCGCGTCTCGACGAAGCGCATATCACCATCGTGCTCGAACAGGATGATGCAGACGACAAACGCCGCGCCCTGCGCGCCGGGGCGGACGATTATCTGGTCGGCCCGGTCGATCGCACAACGATCCTGGACCGGGTCATGGCGTTGCAGGGCGGTATCGGGCAGCCGCGGATCAACGAACGGCTGGAACTGGGCGCGCTACTAGTCGATCTTGCAGCCCTGCAGGCGCGCTGGGCGGGACAACCACTGAACCTGCGGCCGAACGAATTCCGCCTTCTGCATTTCTTCGCCCAGCATCCCGACCGCGTGCTGACCCGCACCGATCTGATCGAAGCCCTCGGCAAACAGGAACCGCCGATCGACGAGCGCACCGTGGACGTCTGGATCGGTCGCCTGCGCCGCGCCCTGCGGATCGTCGGGGCAGGCGAGCGGGTACGCACCGTCCGTTCGCTGGGCTATGTTTACGACAGCTACGAATGAAGCGGGCTGGTGAGCCAGCGACGTGAGGCATTTCCGGAGCGACGACGGGAAGACTGCCCGCCGACTGCGCTTTGAAGAACCAGCTTTGACCGATTAAATTCAAATTGCCACTTTAACGTTCTTACCTGCGCGGCGAACGAAGACGCTGGTCGCCGGACCGATCTGCTGGACGTCCAGATCGACGCTCGCTTCGCCGCAGGCCAGCCCGTCGAGCGACAGGTTGGACAAAAAGGCGGGCAGGCTCGGCTTGTCGAACCGGACTGCGTCAGGCGCGCAAACGTTAAGCCCGAGCGCAGCCTGGATCATGTACATCGGCGCGCCGCTTGCCCAGGCCTGCGGTGCGCAAGCCACGGGGTAGAGCGTGGGGCCGCGGCCATGGCGGCGACCGAAGCCGCAGAACAGTTCGGGAAAGCGCTGCTGGTCGAAATAGAAGGTCGCTTCGAACAGGGCACCGAAGACCCTGGCGACCGCATCCTGCAAGCCGTAACGGGAAAAACCCGCTGCGATCAGGGCGTTGTCATGCGGCCAGATCGAACCGTTGTGATAACTTATCGGATTGTAGCGGCTTTCCCCGCGCGCGAGCGTCCTGATGCCCCAACCGGAGAAGCAATCAGGCTCCAGTAGACGCGCCGCCACCGCTTCCGCGTGGCGCTGCGTGGCAATACCGGTCAGGAGAGCATGGCCCGCATTGGAGGACACGACGCGGCATGGTTGCTTGTCGCCATCGAGCGCAAGGATATAGCATCCAAGCTCCTCATCGAAAAATGTGGCATTGAAGCGCTGCTTCAGATCGGATGCTTTTGCGCGCCATTCCCTTGCCGCCGCACGGTCGCCACGGGCCTTCGAGATGTCGGCCATGGCCCGCCAGGCGCCATAGACATAGGCCTGCATTTCGACGAGCGCGATCGGCCCTTCGGCCAGCCTTCCATCGGCATGAGAGATCGCATCGTGGCTGTCCTTCCAGCCCTGGTTGCGCAAGCCATTCTGGTTTCGACGGCCATATTCGAAGAAGCCGTCACCATCGCGATCGCCTGCATTTTCGATCCATGCGCAAGCTGACTCGAGGTGGGGCCACAGCGTTTCGATGCTTTCCCTGTCGCCCGTGCGGCGAAAATACTCGCCCGCAAGGAAGATGAACAAGGGGGTGGAATCGACGCTGCCGTAATAATGGCGAAAGGGAACTTCGCCGGTATTGGCCATTTCGTTGAGCCTGGTTTCGTGCAGGATTTTACCCGGCTCCGCATCGGCTGCCGGGTCATCTGCAACTGCCTGCAATTCGGCCAGCCGGAGCAGGGTCCCACGAGCCAGGGAAGGATCGTACCAGAGCATTTCCAGCGCGGTCACGAGGGAATCCCGCCCGAACAGGGTGCAATACCATGGAATGCCGGCATATGCCGCAGGCCCCTGCGGCGTCTGGGTGGTCAGCGTCGTCACATCTGCGATGCTGCGCGCCATCATCGCATCGAAAGAGGTATTGGAAGAGACGATCGAGGGACGTCCGACCAGCGCATCGCGGCGCCCCCGGCGCAGTGCCCGGTAACCTTCGAGATATGCGCGCGTGGGATTTTCGTTCTCATGGTCGGTAAAGGCGATCTGGGTGTAAAAAACCTTCCGCTCGCCCGGCGCAAGGCTCACATCGAAACGCACCTTGTGGTCGCTGATGAAATCCGGCTTCGGAGCGAAACTGATAGCGGTCCGACGCTCGATATCGTCGAGCCCGGTATAACGATATTCGACTCCATCCGGGGTGCAGCGGGGTTGGGCATGGGTTCCGCGCCGCTCGCGCTTGTCGCCGCGCACTTCGAACATGTCGCGAAAATCCGCGCCCAGGGTCAGTTCGATGCTGAAACTGTGCGCACACTGGTCAAAGTTTCGTACCGAAAGCCGTTCGAACGCGCTGCCTTCGTGCAGAAACTTGACCCGCCCGAAATGCAGGACGTCATTGGGTATGCGTTGGCCGGTTCGGTTGGTCAGGCTGGAATTGGTCAGATCGACGATCAGGGCGTCGACCCGGTCATCCAGCGCCGATCCCAGAAGCATGGGATAGGTGCCGCAGATCGTGAGGCGCCAGAAAGAAAGTTGCCGCGTATCGCGAAAGTAGACCCCTTCGGGCGTGGCTTCGGCGCCGACTACGTCGCCGTGGGTATCGAATAGCGCGAAGGAATCGCCGTGCTTGACGGCGCGAAGTTCCTGTTCCTGAATCGACGTCGATGATTGCACCTGGTGCTGCCCATCGAGAACGACCGTACCGTTTTCTAACAAGATTTATCTGCCCTCCTTTTCACTTCAGGCAGCCGTATCGAGCGCAGGCGGCGGTGCTGCGCGGAAGGAACCGTGACGCAGCGCATCCGGAAAGACATCGACGGTATTGGTGGCGCGCAAATTCTGGTGCCTGGCGATCTGCTGTTCGAACATCTGCACGTAATCGTCGGCCATGCGGCGGACCGTGAAGCGTCGTTCGAAATAGTCCCGAACCTTCGCCCGGTCGAAAGCGAACACCTCGTCCACGGCTGCAACGGCGTCATCCATCGTGTCGACGATCCGGCCGCTCACCTTGTCCTGCATCACTTCGGGTACCGAGCCGTTTCTCCAGGCGATAACGGGCGTGCCGCAGGACATGGCTTCGATCATCACCAGACCGAAGGGTTCGGGCCAGTCGATCGGGAACAGCAGCGCGCCTGCGCCGCCCAGCAATTCCGCCTTCTGCGCTTCGTTCACTTCGCCGATATATTCGATGTTGTCGTGCGCTTCGACCAGAGGGCGGATTTCCGCGTCCCAATAGGCCTGGTCCACCGCGTCGATCTTGGCCGCCATCTTGAGCGGCCGACCGCTTCGCACCGCTATCTCGATCGCCCGGTCGGGTCGCTTTTCCGGCGAAATACGACCGAGGAATACCAGATAATCGCCGCCGTCCTTGTCGTAGGGCAGCATCTGGTCCGGGAGACCGTGATAGACGGTGTCGATCCAGTTTACCGGGGGCATCGGCATACGCTGGTTCTGCGAGATGGAAACGAGAGGAACCTGCGAGAATGTACGATAGCAGGTCTGCAGGTCCGGAATGTCCAGCCGCCCATGCAACGTCGTGACCGTCGGCGTGTCCCAGGTGAGGATGGCGGGATAGTGAAACAGGTCGATGTGAAAATGTACGATGTCGAAATCGCTGAGCCGCCGCCGCACGCGTTCCACCATGCTGAGATGATGCGGCACGAGGTTCTGCGCCCCGTCGACCAGCCTGAGCGCCTGAGGGACGCACGGCACCAACTCGGCGCTGGTCCGGGAATCGCCCGAGGCGAAAAGGGTGACATCATGCCCCATGCTGACCAGTTCTTCGGTCAGGAAGTGCACGATCCTTTCGGTTCCACCGTATAATTTTGGGGGGCAACTTTCCGCAAGCGGAGCGATTTGGGCTATGCGCATGAAGACCCTTTCAAAGCGTCACAGTCCAAACGGAAATTCCGACATTCCAGCTCGCGGCTCCCGGCTTTTAGCGATAGAAGGGGCGGAGGGTGCGACGGAAGGAATAATGCAGCCCGTAATGTAGTTGGGCGCAGCATTGGTTTTATAGTCGGTGCCGGACCCTTCCAGCTACATGCTGATACTGGCGGGAATAGGTCTGCATGTGGGTTATCAGTTCCTTCTGATGGCGTCTTACGATGCCGGCGATCTTACGCAGATCTATCCGCTGGCGCGGGGGAGCGCGCCATTGATCGTGGCGCTGGTTTCGGTGGCGCTGCTGGGTGTCAGCCTGCAGCCGGTCGGGCTGGGCGCAAACGCGCTGATCGGAAAGAGGGACGCGGTTACGACCCGGGACGATCGACTTGAGGATGACGAGGGGCCGCCCGAAAGCGGCCCCGGCCAAGTGTTGGCAGCAGCTTAGAATTCAGCCGAAAGCGAGACTGCGAAGTTGCGGCCCACGCGGTAGCTGTTGTTCTCGATCCGGGCGTCGCCGGCCGTCTGGTATTCGAAATGATCGCGTCCCGTCAGGTTGCGCGCTTCTAGTTTCAGTTCCAGCTCGGCGCCTGCCAGCTGGAAACCCTGCCGAGCGACGAGGTCGATCGTCAGGCCCGGGTCTTCGATGATGTCCGGACGCGAGAGGGTGCTGCGGCTTATCACGCGCTTACTGCCGTAATTGAACAGCACGGTGAGCTGGCTGACGCGGTCGAGATCCTCGAGGCCGAGCTGCACATTGGCGATGTGATCGGACTGGCCGGTCAGCGCCGTGCCGTCTTCGAAGAAGTTCGACGCCGGCTGAAGCCCGCCGAGTTCCGGGATGTTGACGAGATCGCCATCCTGAACGCTGATGTCGGATTTGGTGTAGGTGTAGTTGGCGATGGCGACGAAGCGCTTGCTGTCCCACCATTCGCCGAGGTCGTAGAGGTCCTTGTTCCACTGCAACTCGACTTCGGCACCGTAGAGCTTGGCCGACGGGGCGTTGGCGAAGCGGCTGACGACCGCGTTGTCGTTGAAGCTCGAAAAGATTTCGATCGGGTTTTCGATATCCTTGTAGAAGCCTGCCACGCTGGCCCGGCTGTTCGATCCCCAATAATGCTCGAGGCGGGCTTCGTAATTGGTGAGCCGGCTGTCGATCAGGCCGGGGTTACCGGTGAACTGCCGGTTCGTTTCCGGATCGTAATAGCTTTGCAGGATCAGTTCGCGGAACTGCGGGCGGGCAATGGTCTTGGACGCGTTGAGACGCAATTGGACGCTATCCATCACTTCCCATGTCAGCGTGGCGCCTGGGAGGAAGTAATCGTTGTTCAGCAGGGTGGCATTGGCCGAGCCGTTCGGACGCCCGTCGAGCCCGAGCGGTATGACTTCCTGCGTGGCGTCTTCGTAGCGGATGCCAAGGTCGAGCGACAGGGCATCGGATTGCGTCAGATTGGCCTGCACGTACCCCGCCTTGATCTCCAGCCCGGCGGAAAAGGCCGGGTCCGATGCGGTCGTGTCGATGATCTGATAGCCGAAGGGGCCGATGCCGCCAGCAGCCTGCGCCGCCGTATCGTAGCCTAGATTGATCAGGGCATCGCCAAGCAGATTATCGGGGCGGAATGCGCCGAAAACGAGCGGATAGGCGCCCGTGGCGCGGATATCGAATTCCCGGCGGCGCGAGAGGCGGGTCGTGTCGGTATAGGCACCGCCAACCGTCAGCGTAACCCAGTCGGCGAACTGATAGCTGAGATCGAGACCGCCGTAATAGAGATCTTCAGTCAGATCGGAAAAGGCCACCGTGGTGCGCCCGCGCTGGCCGCCGTTCTGAAGGTTCAGATAGATTTCGTCGAGCTGGGTCGTGGGGGTAAGGTCGCGGGTATAGACGAATTCCCATTCATTGGGCGCTTCGCGCTGCGTTTGCGCATAACCGGCCCGCAGATCGACCGAAAGATCGCCGAATTCGAGTTCACCGACAAACTGCGTATCGAACAGCTGGCGTTCGTACCAGCCGGTATTCTGGAACAGGTCGTCATCATCGTCGGTCAGATCGTTGATCTGTGCCAGCGATGCGCGCTTGAGCGAGTCCCGGATAAAGAGATTTGTCAGGCGGAACCGGTGCTCGCCCACCTCGAGACCGAGGCCGAGCATCGCATTTGCGAGAATGCGCTGGTCGGTCTGGAACTGCGTGCCGTCCTGATCGAGATCGAGCGCGCCGTTCACCGCGACCTGGCGGGTGATGAAGCGGTTGCGCCATTTGTTGCTGAGCGAGGCGGTGGCGATGATGCCGAACCTTCCGTCGGCAAAAACGTCGAAGCTCGTGCCTGCCGTGATGCCCGCCGACCAGTTGACCGGCAGTTCATCGGTGCTCTGGAGGAGGATCTGATTGGGATCGCCCAGTTCGAGCAGGATCGCCTGCTGATCGACCTGCGGGTCGGTAATCTGGAGGCCACTGTTAAGGAAGGACTGCAGGTTGGGACCAGGTTCGCGGCGACCGTCGTCGAAACCGAACCAGTCATAATCCGAGCCGTAATAGCTGTATCCGGTCCCAAATGTGGTTTCGGTGTCGCCGGAGATGCCGGCGCTGACCTTGACGAAGCTTTCGTCCGGTACCGCGCGGGTCGTGAGATTGATTACGCCGCCGCCGAATTCGCCTGGGAAGTTGGCCGAGTAGGTTTTCTGCACGAGGCTGGACGCGATGACGCTGGTCGGGAAGATGTCGAGCGGGACGACACGGCTCAGCGGCTGCGGCGAGGGCAGGGGAAGACCATTGAGCAGGGCGAGCGAATAACGATCGCCAAGGCCGCGAACGAAGACGAGACCGTTCCCCACGGTGGAAAGACCTGTCACGCGGGTAAGGGCGCCCGCAATGTCGCCTTCGCCGGAGCGGGCGATGCTGGCACTGTCGAGCACGGACACGACCTGCGAGGACGCGCGGGTGACGTCCTGCCTGCGGCGACCGGTAACAACGATAGAACCGCCGGGCACCGAAATATCGGGTTCTTCGAACTCTTCTTCCTGCGGCGTGTTGTCGATGCCCTGGGCTTGCTGTGCCTGAAGGGCATCGGTAGCGGCATCTTCATCTGCGGGTACGCCTTCGGCACCGGTGCCGACACCCGCATCCTGAGCGAATGCCGCTGCGGGCAGGGTGAGCGCGGTGGTGAACAGGAGCAGCGCAGTAAGCTGCTTGCCGGTCGACATGGTTCGAGACCCCCTCATATTCAGGCCTTTGAAACTGGAGTGGAGCGCAGCGATCGCCCCATTTGAAAAGCGAAGGCGGCCGGGGACGCTCAACTGCGTTTGCCCGGCCGCCATGTGTTCAGATCAGTAGATTGGCAGGCTGGTGCAATCGGACACCGCGGTGTCGAAGGTCACCGTTGCCGAGTTGCAGGTCCAACCCTGGAACCAGGTGTCGTTACCGGGATAAACGGCGCCGATATTGGTCGGAAGCGTGAAGAAGGCACCAAGCGAAGTCGGATCGAATACCGCAACACCGTTTTCGTTCGCGCCGTTGATGAAGGTCATCGAAAGCGTGTTGGTGAAGCCCGCATTGTTGTTCGAACCGGCATTGAAGCGGGTCTGAACGTCTGCTGCGGTGACACCGCCAGATCCGGAGCGGAAATCCGTTGCGCAGTCGAGGACGAACGAATTGAAGACGACCGGGCCGGCTTCGTCGATGCCAGCATTGGCAGCGCGGTTGAGCGTTTCGGGGTTGTCGACCCGCAGGCACGGCGTGTTGCCCGACTGATCGATGAGAACCGAGTTGACGATGGTATAATCGGCAAAGCCGCGAATGCGAATGGCCTGATCGCCAACACCGCTGTTGGCAATGAAGGTCGCGTTCGAGATCTTCACATTCTGACGCGGTGTGTCTTCTTCGAGGCCATTGGAGGAGTCCGCTTCGATGATCGTGTCACCGAAACCAGGGCGCTGGATGGCGATCACGTTCTGCATATTGGCCTTCACGCCGGTGTCGGTGTCGAGGCTGTCGTCTTCCGCGCCGACGACGATCAGGTTCGAAACATTCATAACGCCGCCGAAGAATTCGACACCGTCGTCCGAGCTGTTATAGCTCATGATGTTATTGAGCGTGGTTCCGGAGCCGACGCCACCGGTCGTAAGCGACTGCAATTCATTATCGCCGGACAAAACGAAGCCGGAATAACGGATTTGGACAAAGGTCAGGCTTCCCGAACTGTCATTGGTAGTTGCACCGCCGAATAAAGCGGGTTGTGCCGCACCTTCGACCTGGCGTTCGCAGGCTGTGGTCCCGGGAGTGGCGCCTGGAGCGATACAATCGGTCACCGGTGCGCGACCAGAAAGAACGACGCCGCCCCACTGACCGGAAGCATTGGCCGCGTTCAAACCCTGTACGTTGTCGCGGCTGGTGAAGATGATGGGCCGCTCGGCAGTACCATTCGCCTGGATGGTGTTTCCGCGATTGACGTTGAGCCAGCCAGCAGAGGACGAGAATAGAATGGCGCCCGGCTCGATGGTCAACTCGACTTCAGTATCCGCACCGGTAGCCACCGGGCCACCGTCGGTACCGACATCAACGCGACCGTTTATACGATAAAGCAGACCTTCGATGTACGGCAACGTCGAAGATGCGGCAAAAACGGCGGGCAGAGTACACACACGATATTCGCCAGTCGGACCAGAAATCGTGCCACTATCGGTGAGGCCGACAGGGTCCGAAATGGTGGGGCAACCTGCAGCAGCGGTTACCGTGCCCGAGGTCGGGGCCGGCGTCGGTGCCGGGGTGGGCGCAGGCGTGGCAGGCGGGTTGATGATGATGTCACCGCCAGTGCCGGGCGAGACGATTTCGTCGGCGCCGCAGCTGGCCAGAGCCAGAGCCGAGCAGCCGAGTACGAGCGAACGGTGAAAATTTGTCACGGGTAGCGGTCCCCTCAAAAACCGGAAGAATCGAGTTGCGAACTCTTGATCGCGACTCGTCCGCTACGGACGCTGTGTGACAGTTTGTGTCGGTAGATGACCGTTATGTTGCAGTTTCAACAGATAATGCGACGCATCGGAGCACGCTGCGAAAAAGCGGCGGCTGCCATGATGATTGCAGAAATATGACAATGTTACAGTTTTGTTGCGATTGTCCATGCCGTGGGGCATTCCTGCTCGGGCAAAGAGAGTAGGGAGAGCTGTCATGGCAATTATCACGAGCATTGCGCTGGCCCTTTTGGCGCAGGGCCCTGTCGAAGCTGTCGCAGGCCCGCAGGCCGATTACGATGTCGGGTATGAAGAGCTGGTTTCGAACGAGAATGCCGCTGCCCGCATAGCTATCGAGAACTGCGATGAGCTGGCAGAAAACGATCCCGCCCGGTTGATCAATCATGGCATCGCGCTTGCGCGGACAGGCGAATACGAAGCCGCGCGGGCAGAGTTTAAAACCGCCGCTATGGCCCGCGACAGTGTCGAACTGCAGACCGCTGGCGGTGCCTGGGTCGATTCGCGACATCTCGCGCGCAAGGCGCTGGCGATGCTCGATAAAGGCGAGTTCGCCCGTTATTACGCCCTGTCGTTACGCTAACTTTTACAGAAGTCGAAAAGCTGTTTAGGCCCGCGCTCCCGGGAGCGCGGGCCTTTATTCTTTCGTCCCGCCGACACATTCCCGGATATTCAGTTTTGTGTCACTCGCCTGTCATGTAGTATGCGCATGGGGGCCGGACGGAGGGTGCAATGATTCTAGCACGCTTGGCGCTGGTGACAGGTTTGTCCTGCGCGGCGCTGATCGCTTTCCCGGTGAAGGCGGATGTCATGGAGATTAACGCGGACGGAGCGCGCTGGGTAGCCGGCGGAAGCACCGCGCTTCCTGCTGCGCCAACCGAACTCATCTCTGCGGAACCCATTTCAGAAGTTCCGGCAGATATTTTCGTTCCCGATATTGCGGTGGCCGATCCCGGCCAGCATGCGCGCCTTGTTCCCCAAGGTTATCAGGCCAAAGTCGCCGAGCTTGCAGCGCGCTTCGATCTCAGCCCGACACTGATAGAAGCTCTCGTCTGGCAGGAAAGCCGCTGGCGCGCGAATGCGGTGTCGCCTGTCGGCGCGCGCGGGCTCGCGCAATTGATGCCGGGCACTGCACGCGACCTGGGTGTCGACCCGAACGATCCATTCGCCAATCTCGAAGGTGGGGCGCGTTACCTGCGCGAACAACTCGACCGGTTCGACGGCGATCTGGAAAAGGCACTGGCGGCCTATAATGCCGGGCCCGGACGCGTTATCCGCGCCAACGGCATTCCGCGCATTCGCGAAACCCAGCATTATGTGGCGGCCATCATGGGCCGTCTTTCTGACCACTCACGGGAGTAGTTACTTGAGTCGCAAGTTCATCGTTCCGGCAGCTCTTGCCACCCTGTTGACGCCGAGCGCAGCGTTTGCGCAGGCTGCCGATCCGGCCGGATCGGGCCCCATTGTGGCAGCACTCGGCTGGTTGCAGGGCACGTTGCTCGGCAATGTCGCCACGGCCGTGGCAGTCATGGCTGTTGCTGCCGTCGGGTTCATGATGCTGACCGGCCGCCTTAACTGGCGTTTCGGCGCCACCGTCATCATCGGCGTCTTCATCCTGTTCGGTGCAGCGTCGATTGTCGCCGGTATTCAGGGCGCGGCCAGCTAGGATGACCGCGCTCGTCCGCCATCCCGTTCACCGCGCGTTGACGCGCCCGCAGATGTTCGCGGGCGTGACGTACAACTATTTCATCATCAACGGGATGGTGACGACCGAAGCTTTTCTGATCACCGGCAGCTGGCTTGCGCTGCTGGTCTTCGCTGTGATGCATGGCATCGGCTATTTCGCCTGCCTGCGCGAGCCGCGTATTTTCGACCTCTGGATTACGAAGGTCAGCAAATGCCCGCGGGTGAAGAATTACAAGCGCTGGGGGTGCAATTCCTATGCCGCGTAACGACAAATGGAAGGGCGCTGCTGCCTGGAGCGCAAAGGAAGCGCGAGCCGGCGACCGTCTGCCCTATGTTCGCCTGATCGACGAAAACACGCTGCTGTTGCGAGACGGATCGGTCATGACCGCGATCCAGGTCCCGGGCCTACTGTTCGAGACAGAGGACAGTGAAGCGTTGAACGCGCATGCCGCCACACGCGAGGTTGTATTGCGTTCGACCCTCGATGCGCGGTTCGTATTGTATCACCACGTCATCCGTCGCCGCGTGTCCGTTGAGCTTGAAGCTGAATTTCCCGATCCGATCAGTCGTCATATCGATGAACGCTGGAACCAGAGGCTCGGTTCGGGACAGCTGTTCGTGAACGATCAGTTCATTACGCTCATCCGTCGTCCTGCCCGCGGCAAGGCGGGGCTTGTGGAACGGGTCGGCAAGAAATTTCGCCGCAAGGATGGCGACAGGCTGGAGGCCGATCCCAAGGATCTGCGAAGCCTGCGCGCTGCGTCGCAAGGTCTGGTCGCCGCATTGCAGGCGTACGGAGCGACGCCGCTGGCCGATTACGTCGGGCCGCAGGGCAATATCAATTCGGAAATGCTCGAGCTGCTGAGCGCGCTGTATAATGGCGAGATGCGCCCGGTGCGCAAACCGGCGGACGATGTCGATGTCGGGTACATGCTGCCATACCGCCGCGTCAGCTTCGGTCTCGATGCGATCGAGATGCGCGGATCCGGTTCGCCCGACTTCGCTGCAGTGCTCGGGCTCAAGGATTATCCCGAAGCGACGAGCCCGGGTCTACTCGACAGCCTGTTGCGCTTGCCGTTCGAAATGGTGGTGAGTGAAAGTTATGCCCCGACCGAAAGGCAGACTGCCCGCGAACGCATGGATCTGGCCATTCGCCGGTTGAAAAGTGCGGATGAAGAAGCGGCTGCAGAACGCGCCGATATGCTGGCTGCGCGCGATGCCCTTGGCAATGGCGCGGTCGGGTTTGGCGACCATCACCTCACCGTCATGGTCAAGGAACGCGATCTCGGTCGACTGGACGATGCCATGGCAGCCTGCGCCGCAGCTCTTGCCGATACCGGTGCGATAGCCGTACGCGAGGACACCAATCTCGAACCCGCCTTCTGGGGGCAGTTCCCGGGCAACGAGAGCTATCTGGTGCGCCGCGCGCTTATATCCAGCGCCAATATGGCGAGCTTTGGCAGCATGCATGGCTTTGCTCTCGGTCAGGCGCAGGGCAACCATTGGGGCGAAGCCGTAACGCTGCTGGAAACGACCAGCGCGACGCCGTTCTTCTTCAACTTCCACCACGGCGATCTGGGGAATTTTTCGGTCATCGGTCCTTCGGGGTCGGGCAAGACGGTGGTCATGAATTTCCTCGCTGCGCAGGCGCAGAAATTCAGCCCGCGCACGATCCTGTTCGACAAGGATCGCGGCGCCGAACTGTTCGTGCGCGGTATTGGGGGCCGGTACGACAGCATCCGTGCCGGCGAACCGACCGGCTTCAATCCTCTCGCTCTGCCGGACACGGCAGGCAACAAGGCTTTCCTGCGCGATTGGCTTGGCGTGCTGCTGAAGGCCGAAGGTCCCGAAGAGGAACAGACCATCGCCGCAGCGGTGGATGCCACCTATGCCAACGATGCGTCGCTGCGCCGCTTGCGCCACTTCAAGGAACTGCTTTCCGGCAGTCGTCGTCCGCAACCGGGCGATCTGGCGGATCGGCTGGGAGCCTGGATCGGCGAAGGCGAACATGCCTGGATGTTCGACAATGCCGAAGACCGGCTGGATTTGACCGCCCGCGTTCTTGGTTTCGACATGACGGCGCTGCTCGAAAATCCGCGCCTACGCACGCCCACCATGATGTACCTGTTCCACCGGATCGAGGAGAGGTTGGACGGCAAGCCGACCATGATCCTCATCGACGAAGGCTGGAAAGCGCTCGATGACGAAGTCTTTGCGGCACGCATCCGAGACTGGCTCAAGACGTTGCGCAAACGCAACGCGCTGGTCGGTTTCGCCACCCAATCGGCCCGCGACGCGCTCGAAAGCCGCATTTCCACCGCATTGGTCGAGCAGACCGCGACCATGGTGTTCATGCCCAATAGCCGCGCGCGGCCAGAGGATTATTGCGATGGCTTCGGCCTGACCGAACACGAGCTTGCTCTGATCCGTACGTTGCCGGCACACAGCCGCTGCTTTCTTGTGCGCCAGCCCGATGCGAGTGTGGTGGTCCGGCTCGACCTGTCGGGCGCGCCCGAAGTGCTGACACTGCTTTCAGGCCGCGAGAGTTCCGTCCGCCGGCTCGATCTGCTGCGCGAAGCGCTGGGCGATGCGCCGCGCGAATGGTTCCCTGCACTGACCGGCACGAAATGGCCGGGCGGGGCGAATGATCATGGAGATGCCGGGATCGAAGCCCTCGGTCTGGCCGCGGAATGAGCGCCAATTGCCAGCAGGCTGCCGAACAGGTCGGCAATGGCGTAGCCGCCGCGCTGCGCGGTGTGGATTGCGTGGCGGGCGAGGCAAGTGCGGCCGCCTTCAACCGATTGTTCGCTTCGGGTGGACAGCTGAGCATGGTGCTGACCCTCGTTCTCACCCTGTTCATTGCGCTCTTCGCATTCGCCCTGCTCACCGGGCGCGCCAATATCGGCGTGCGTTCGCTCGTCCCCCGCATGATGACGCTCGGCCTTGTGCTGACCTTCGCAACCAGCTGGATTGCGTACCAGAGCGTGGTCTGGAACCTTGCGGTGTTGACGCCGGACTATCTCGCAGGCCTTCTTACCGGAACCAGTGGCTCTGCCACCGATGTGTTCGCCCAAAAGATCGATGTGGTGTTCATCGCCATTCAGGAAGCAAGCGGGGGTAGCGAGGACTTCTCAGCATTCTCGCCCGAAGGAATGATGTGGCTCGGTGCGATGCTGTTCATGCTGGGTACGGTCGGCCTGCTGGTAACGACCAAGATTGCACTCGGTGTCCTCGTCGCCTTGGGCCCGCTTTTCGTCGTGATGGCGCTGTTCAATGGCACACGCGGTCTCTTCACGGGCTGGATAAAAGGGCTCACGATGTGCGCGCTGGCCCCGCTTTTTGCGGTGCTGGGCGGTAGCGTCATGCTCGAACTGGCTGTTCCCATACTCGGTGCGTTGACGGCCACGCCCGGGCAAGTCGATCCACAAGCAGCCATGGGCTTCTTCATGATCGGCGCTGTCCACGTAGCGTTGATGATACTGGTGCTGAAGGTCGCCGGGGCGATGGTGTCCAGCTGGACGGTTTTCGGGCTGGTATCCGAAAAGGACGAGAAACCTCCGGTCGCACAGCATTCACAAGCAGCCGCACCGAGCGCTGCCGCACTTGCCCAGGCACAGGCTGCCAATCAGGCCAGTTCGCAGGCCCGCAGGATAGACGTGTCCGCAGTCCCCACTGCCTATGCGGCGAACGATAGCGGGGCGTCCGGTGGCAGCGGAGGTTCTCGCGTTACCAAGGTTTACGCGACGTCTTCAGGATCCGGTCAGCAAGCGATCGCCAGCAAGGCTCGCGCGCGCGGTTCCGGCATCGGCAGCAGGTTCAAATCCGCCACACCAAAAGCCCTCGACCGTTCGATGGAGAAACACGCATGACCCGCGCGATCATTCCCGCGCTCGCTCTCGCTCTGATCGCCGCGCCCGTTGCGGCGCAGGATTCCCGCCTCGTCGAAGTGATGTATGACGAAGCAAAAGTGGTTCGGATCGATGGCCGCGTATCGGTGCAGGCGAGCATCATGTTCAACGATGACGAGGTCATCGAGAATGTCGCCATTGGCGACAGTGCGACATGGCAGGTAACCCCGAACAAACGGGCCAACATCCTGTTTGTGAAACCGCTCGAACCGCGTGCCTCGACCAATCTCACGGTCGTGACGAGCAAGCGAACCTATCTTTTCGATCTTGTTGCCACCCCTAACGCAAAGCCGCTCTACCTCATGCGCTTCGCTTACCCGGACGAGCCCGAGGAAGAGCAAGTGCAGCTGGCCGCAGCCCCAAATGCCGTGGAGCAGCAGGCGGCGAATGACCCTTATGCTGTGGTTGATCCGGCAGATCTCAATTTCGCCTGGCGTGCTTCGGGCGATCCCGAGTTGCTGCCAGAGAACACCTATGACGACGGCACAGCGACGTTCCTGACCTGGCCGGTTGGAAAAGACGTGCCGGCAATTCTGGTCGTTAACAGCAAGGGTGTCGAAGGGCCCGTCAACTTTACCGTTCGCGGCGATACCATCGTTGTCGACGGTGTTCCGCGCACGCTCGTTCTGCGAGCGGGCGAAGATAGTGCCCAGCTCACGAATACCGGGCCCGAACGGCCTGCAGCCACAGCGAGCGTCAGCCCGGCCCTCGCTTCGAAAGGGAAGTAACCGATGCGCCTTGCCATGCGACTGCCCGAAAAGAAGCCGGGCAATGAAAATATTGCCAACGATGTCGATCCGCGGGACGACACCGATGCAGAGATCATCGATCTTGCGCAGCGCAATTCGTTTCCTGCAGTCGCCCGGCCAGCGGGCAAATCCGATGCGCTCGGTCTCGTTGCAGGTATTGCAGTGGTAGCGGGCCTTGGCCTTGTCACGCTGTGGAGTATGAATTCCGCCCGTGTTGCCCCACCGGAAGGGATAGGCGGTCAGGCAGCGGCCGTGCAAGCGCCGCCTCCGCCCGCAGCAGCCCCTGCCGCAGCGACAAATCAGCCGAACGAGCAGCTTGCTGCCACACCGCGGCCCGACCCGGCACCTCAACCTGTGCTGGCAGCGCAGCCCGAACCCGGTCTGGCCAGCAATCCCTATTCCAATCCGACGGTTGTCTACGACGCGGGCAACTCCCCCGCTACGCTGGCGGCTGCGGAGCCCGCTGTCGCTGGCGAAACGGCGGCTGCGGGGACCTCCGGCGGTTCGGCAAACGATTTCGCCAGCCGGATCGGCGGCGTGGGCGGGGCACCCGCCCAGGCCAGGGCAATGGTCAATCCAACGACAACCGTCACGCAGGGTACGCTGATCCCCGCTATCCTCGAAACCGCGATCGACACCAATGTGCCGGGATATGTCCGGGCGGTTGTCAGCCAGGATGTGCGCAGCTTCGATGGCACCAAAGTGCTCGTACCGCGATCCAGCCGATTGATCGGGCAGTATCAATCGGGACTGCAGAACGGCCAGAGGCGCGCTTATGTCATCTGGACACGATTGATCCGTCCCGACGGGGCATCGGTCAATCTCGCCTCGCCGGCTGTAGGCTTCGACGGAACCACCGGCCTCGCCGGCAAGGTTTCGGGCGCCAGTTTTTTCAAACGCTTCGGTTCGGCAATGTTGCTGTCCGTCGTGGGGGGCGTGGGATCGCTGGCCACTGGCGGTGCTGCAGGCGTCCTGATCGGCGGCGCAAGTTCCTCCGCAGCGGCAACAGCGGCACAGCAGGACGGACAGCGTGGGCCGACTGTGCGCGTCCGGCAGGGCGAACCCATTCGGATATTCACAGCGCGTGATCTGGACTTCTCGGCAGTAAGCTGAGCCGGACACGATCGTGAGCGCCGATATCCATCCCTTCCATCCGGACGACAACCCGGAAGAGGACGCGCCGCCCGTCGATTTGCACGGGGAACGGAGCGTCTATCTCGACGCTTACCTTGCGCCGTTCCGGGAATGGCTTGAACGGGATACGGTAACCGAAATCCTGGTGAACGGCCCGGGCGAGGTTTGGGTGGAAGATGCCAGTGTCGGGGGCATGCAGCGCATCGTTCGCCCCGAGATCGACGACCGGCTGATCCAGCGCCTCGCCGAACAGGTCGCCCGCGTCAGTCACCAAGGGATCAACCGCGAACACCCCTTGCTTGGCGCGACTCTGCCCGGCGGCGCGCGCGTTCAGTTCTGCGGTCCGCCCGCCGCGCGCAAGCACTGGGCGATGGCGATCCGCCGCCACCGCCGCCTCGACCTTCCTCTCGATGCTTACGACACGGGACCGCTCGCACCGTCGCAGCGGGGGCCCATGCCCGATGCGCAGGCCGAACCGATCGCCTTTCTGCGCGAAGCGATCCGGCAGCGCCGTACCATTCTGGTTTCGGGTGGCACGAGTACCGGCAAGACCACATTCCTCAACGCCATGCTGGGCGAGATCCCGAAACACGAGCGCGTGGTACTCGTGGAGGATACCCCGGAGCTCAAATTGCCGGGCAAGAACGGTATCGGTCTGGTGGCCGTGAAGGGTGAGCTGGGCGAAGCCAAGGTGACTGCCAACGAACTGCTCCAGGCTGCGCTGCGCCTTCGTCCCGACCGCATCGTTCTGGGCGAACTTCGCGGTGCCGAGAGCGTGAGCTTCCTGCGAGCGATCAACACCGGGCACCCGGGAAGCTTTTCGACCATTCACGCGAACAGTCTGCGCGGCGCGCTGGAGCAATTGTCGCTGATGGTCATGCAGACGGGAATCGGCCTCACTCGAAGCGATACGATCGCCTATTCGGCAAGCGTGATCGACGTATTCGTGCAACTCGGTCGCGACGAAGCCGGCAGGCGCGGTATCACCCAGATAGCCGAGAGCGCGACGCTGGTCTGAAAAATCGGCTGTTGGCATCGTGCGGAATCAAGCATTCCGTAACGTAAGCGCATCGCCACTCCAATCACCAAAACAACACTCGAAAAAATATGTGGGCATGTGCGCAATAATCGTGCGCAATCGCTTGCGTGCATACGAATGTGTGATAACTATGGGATCATAGGCCGCAATAGACGGCCATGTGGAGAGGAGAGGGTTTATGAGGGTAAGGGCTTCCCTGCTCGCGGGAATTTGCGCGAGCGCGATTTCGTTTCCGGCTTTCGCACAGGAAACACCAGATGACGATCTGGATAGCCGCCGTATCGGTCCGAATGTCATTATCGTAACCGCCCAGCGCCAAAACCAGTCGCTACAAGAAGTACCCATCGCCGTCAGCGCCTTCGATGCCGAAGCTCTGGAAGCCCAGCAGATCGAGAACGCGAGCGACTTGCAGCTTACGCTGCCCAACGTCTCTTTCACGAAATCGAACTTCACCAGTTCAAGTTTTACCATTCGCGGTATCGGCGACCTTTGCGTTGGCGTTACCTGTGACAGCGCGACAGCCATCCACACCAATGGCTCGCCGCTCTTCGGTACCCGACTCTTCGAAACCGAATATTTCGATCTTGAGCGGGTTGAAGTGCTTCGCGGACCGCAGGGTACACTGTTCGGCCGCAATGCCACTTCGGGCGTCGTAAACGTAGTCACCGCCAAGCCGGAACTCGGCACGTTCGCCGCGGCGGGCGACTTCGAATACGGAAATTACAACAGCATCAAAACCCGTGGCATGATCAACGTGCCGATCGGCGACACGCTCGCACTGCGAGCTGCCGGGTTCTATCTGAACCGGGACGGTTATACGACCAACCTTTACGATAACAGCGATATCGATGGACGCGACATGTACGCGGTTCGCGGTTCATTGCGCTTCGAGCCGACCGCGTCGACCACTCTCGATCTGATGGCGTTCTATTTCCGTGAGAAGGACGACCGTCTGCGGATCCAGAAGCAGGCCTGCCAACGCGATCCGACAGGTGTGCTAGGCTGCCTCAACAATCGCCTTGATTTCGACAAGACTAACGCGAACTCTACACTCGCGACCGTACTGTCGTCGGTCGAACTCTTCCGCATTCAGGGCATTCCGGAAGCGCTTGCCCTCGGCAGCGTATACGGCACTGATGGTTATGCGAACTTCGACGAACCGAATGACGTTCGTACCGTGAACACATCCTTCGATCCTGAATACTTTGCCGATGAACTGCAGTTGCAGGGCCATCTGAGCCAAGGCTTCGGTTCGATGAACCTGTCGCTGACCGGCATCTATCAGGAAACGACGGTCGACTCGCGCCAGGATTACAACCTCGGCGTTCTCGACCGGTCGGGCTATGCTACCGGGCTCAATACGCTGGCGTTCTTCGCTGCCAATGGTCTGCCGACTGGCCTGCCGGCGCCGGCCCCTGCTTTCATTCCCGGATCGAGCGCTTATTTTGCGCCAATCGCCGCAGCCCTCATTCCAAATGGTCCCAATGGTCAGCTGTGCACGTCGGACAATGACGATGGTAATCTGGGAGCTTACGAAGGCAATTCGATTTGCTCTGATGCGCCTTTGGCATTCGACCGGTCAGTCCAGTACCAGACAGCGTGGTTCGGCGAAGCGATCCTGTCGAGCGATTTCGACGGGCCGTTCAACTTCCTTGTTGGCGGGATTTATGCGCAGACCGATGTCAGCGAGAACAGTTATTACGTAAACTCCTTCGGTCTCGATTATGCGACCGGGATACTCGGGACGTTTTCCGCCTTCGCGGCAGGTGCCCCGCCGTCCTACCTCGCCACGTCGATGTATCGCAACAATACGACCGACTTCAAACTGAAGAGCTTCGGGATCTTTGGTGAAGTCTATTTCGACATAACCGACAGCCTGACCCTTACCGGAGGTATTCGTTACAATGACGATACGAAGTCGGTATCGGCACGCACAACTCTGGCGAACTTTCTGAATCCGTTCGGGAATGGTGATCCGTTTACCTCGCCCTTCGTCGGAAGCTTCGATGCCGATGCCGGGATGGACGGTAACCAGCTACTGCAACAGCGGGACGTCAGTTTCGATGCGATTACCGGACGCGCGGTGCTCGATTATGCGATCTCGCCCGACAACAGCCTCTACTTCTCATATTCGCGGGGGTATAAATCGGGCGGCATTAACCCGCCGCTCTCGCCGGTCTTTGCCGTGTCAGAAAGTTTCGGTTCGGAAAAGATCGACGCTTTCGAAATCGGCTCGAAGAACACCTTCCTCGATGGGGCGGCGCAGCTCAATCTCACGGGCTTCTATTATAAGTACAAGGACCTGCAACTCAGCCGTATCGTCGCTCGGACGTCCGTCAACGATACGATCGATGCCAACATCTGGGGGCTCGAACTCGAAAGCATTTTGCGCCCGAGTTACAATTGGGTGATCAACATGAACCTCAGCTACCTCAACGCGAAGGTGGCCGGTGACCAGTTCTTCAGCAATCCCCGCGATCCAGGGGGCGGCGATCCGCTGGCCGTCATCATCAAGGACATCTCGAACGGCTCCCTGTGTGCCGTAACGGGTGCTGGTGCTAATACGTTCGTTGGCCTGGTCAATGGCGGGCTCGGCCTTCAGGGGCCTGGACCATTTCCGGCAGATGGCGGCATAGCGTCCAACGGCGCGTTCAGCATCTGTAGTGTGCTGAGCGCTCAGGCTGCCAATCCCGCCTTCGCGGCGCTCGGACCCATCAATGTCTTAAGCCCGGGCGTAGAGGTTAATCTGCGTGGGAACAGATTGCCGCAGGCGCCCGAATACAAGGCCTCGGTCGGTGTTCAATATACTGCTGAATTCGGGGACGGCATGTCCCTCGTGCCGCGGTTTGACCTCGCGCTTACCGGCGAGCAGTTTGGCAATGTGTTCAACGGTCGGGTCAACCGCATCAAACCATTCGTCCAGGCGAATGCATCGATCCAGTTGAATGGAAGCGATAATGGCTGGTTCGTTCGCGGCTTCGTCCAGAACATCTTCAACAGCAATTCCGTCACCGGGTTGTATGTGACGGATGCTTCATCGGGTAATTTCACCAACATCTTTACGCTTGATCCGCGGCGCTACGGCATCGCGGTTGGCGCGAAGTTCTAAGACCACCCATAAATTGGGGGAGAGGGGAGGGGCGGCCTGCGGGTCGCCCCTTTTTCGTCGCTATCAGTTCCTTGAAGCAGAGAACGGAGAAAAATCGGTATCGGTATCGAAGACTTCCACGCCCTCTGCTTTTTTGAGAGAACTGACAACTGCATAGGTCACGGGAGTGAGGAGGGCTTCCCATGCTGTCTTGATGGCCCATTGGGACAGGACAACCTGCCACAGCAGTTCAACGGGCCAGCCCGCCAGACCCCAGAAAGCCAAGGGATAGAAGATCAGACTGTCGAGCCCTTGGCCGACTACGGTCGAGCCGATCGTGCGCATCCACAGGTGGCGACCGCGCGTCCAGATCTTCATTTTCGCGAGCACATAGCTGTTGGCGAACTCGCCAGCCCAGAAAGCGGTCATGGATGCGAGCACGATCCGCCAGCTGTTGCCGAACACGAATTCATATGCCGCCTGCCCCGGCCAGCCAGCAGCAGGAGGCAATTGCACCACGACCCAGGCCATGAAGGCCATGAACAATAGCGCTGCAAAACCTGTCCAGATGACCCTGCGGGCGCGGGCATATCCGTATACCTCGGTGAGCACGTCGCCGATGATATAGCTGACCGGAAAGAACAATACGCCTGCCCCGAACGACCATTCGCCAATCAGGGGCAGCGTCACATAACTCGGCTTCGATGCGCCGATGAGGTTCGACAGCAGCAGGATCGTAACGAATGCCGCCATCACGAGGTCGTAATAGCGGAACTGTGTCTGGGACGAGGCCAATCGCGTTTTTTCCATGAAAGACGATTAGTGCCGATTGGCCCGGCGCGAAAGTGACGTTATGGGGAACCGCGAGCGCGCCCGTAGTTCAACTGGATAGAGCACGAGCCTTCTAAGCTTGGAGTTGCAGGTTCGAGTCCTGCCGGGCGCGCCATTAGCGAAAATCCGCAGAATGCCGGGTTTTCGGATTTGCCCACAGCGATGTGATGGGCACCTTATGACAGTTTCTCGGCCGTTTGGACACTGTCCGCTTCGCCGAAGGCACACCGCTAAGCGGACTATCGGAAATCCAACAAATGCCGCCGCCACTCCACTTTTTCCGGAGCTACTTGCGGGCGACAAGTATGCGCACAATCTCGTTCCGGCTGCTCGAAATCTGGAGCATTTCACTTCAGCCGTAGAAGCCTTTTCGGATATCCTGATCTCGCGGCAACTCTCGCAAACGCCATTCCCTTACGCGAT
>NZ_JBSXOM010000027.1:0-256698 GCF_056859455.1 Qipengyuania sp. L-5Y
GCCCCAGGCCATCGAACCGATCGCCATGCGCGTACCCGAAGCCTGTCGCTATCTCGGGATCGGACGCAGCACACTCTATGTGCTCATTTCCAGAGACGAGATCGAGATCATCAAGATGGGGAGCGCAACCCTCGTGCTCACAGCCAGCCTGCGCTCGCTGGTTGAGCGGCTACGTCGTCCTGCCGATCAGGTACCGGGGACCGCTATATGATTACGGCGCATCCTGACTTGCTGAAAGCTGTGGTGCTTGCCGCAATCGTGAGCATGCCAGATCATTCCAAACGTCAGCTGGTCTCGAAGATCAAAGCGCGGCGTGCAAACGCAGAAGAAGCGCTGGCCGCCAGATTGGTGATTGCGCTTTCGCAGCGATCCTAGGCTCTCTGGCTATGGCAGCTACGCGCCCCAATCCCAGTCATCCAGCCGACCCGCAACTGTTCTCGAAAGCCGCCGTTCGATCAGATCGTGCTGATCAATGACGCGAGGGCTGCGGCGAACCCGTCCGCCAGAGCTGCGCTGAGGGCGGGCCGGTGACTAAGGGTCGCGGCGGCAGATGGGCGGCGCGCTCGAACTCCGGCAAAAGATCGATGAATCGCCATAGGCAACCATCAGATCATTCCAGAATTCGCGAAATAGCTCGCGCCACGGACCTTACGGACTCATTGCCGGTCCCTGACAACACACTCATAGAACTCTGTTCCGACGTGCACGGAAGATGCCAAATGCATAGCTAAGACGCCGAGATTTGGATAGGATTCCAGCGGCAGTCCGATCTCTTTGCTTTTTTTTCCCAGATTTCGAATAGATTTGTCTATCACGGCGGCAGGGTCGCCGTGGGCCACACTGTTTCGGACGGCGCCAAAAGCGCCGATTGCGTCGAGTGCCAAGTCCAGCCATGGATCGTCTAGCATTGCACGTAGAAGGCCCAGCTGGTGGTCCATGCTTAAGCGTGGCAGCTTTCCTGGCCTCACAACAAACCTCCGCAAGATCTGGTCTACCTCTAGCTCAAGAGCTGCATATCCCGTGATAATCACCGATGCTTGAGGGTGAATCGAATAAAGCCGGTCGCGAAGTCGCGCCATTGCTGCGGCTGGTGAGTCTGGATCAAATTCATCACCAAAGGGCAATTCAAACGGGTCGTCGGTCATAATCTCTCATTTTCCGGACCAACGTCCATTCTGGTGTCCAAGCTATCCGCGACGCTAGGCCTAATACCAGAGTGCATTGATCAGAACCTGTGAGCCCATTGACGCAGTCCGATGGACATGATGCGCCAGGGCTGATCGACGAGCGTGTTCCAGGCGAAGCAACAGTGATCGACAATGTCATCGTAGGATGAGAAGACGCGGTTCGAGAGCCAGTTGTCCCGCATGAACTGCCAGACGTTTTCGACAGGGTTGAGCTCGGGGCATCGGGGCGGAAGCGGCAAGAGGGTGATGTTGTCGGGCACGACCAATTCCGCCGAGCCGTGCCATCCGGCCTGATCGAGCAACAGAACGGCATGCGCTCCCGGCGCGACGTGGAAGGCAATTTCTTCGAGGTGCATACTCATGGCCTCGCTGTTGCAAGGGGGCATGACGATGCCGGCACCCTTGCCCTCGGCAGGGCAGATCGCACCGAAGATCCAAGCTGAGGCCCGCCGCTGATCCTTGGGCGCAGAGGGCCGGGTTCCGCGCTTCGCCCAGCGCCGGGTGAGCTTGGTCTGCTGGCCGATCCGTGCTTCGTCTTGCCACCACAACTCTACAGGCATTCCTTTCGGGAGCCTGCGTTTGATTTGCGCCAGACGGGAAGCGAACTCTTTTTAAAAACGTCAATGTCGTCGGGCTTTTGGCCGCGGTGGCGGGGCCGCGCCGAGAGCTTGCGATAGCCCATCGCGCGAAGCTCGCGCCCGAGGGTGTGGCGGGTGACCGACAGGCCGAACTCGTCCCATATCCATTGGGCCAGGTCGGCAAGCCGCCAGCGCACCACGCCATGCGCCGCCGGGATCGGTCCCGCCTCGACAACCGCCGCAAGCTGGGCTCGCTGCTCGTCGTTCAAGATCGAGGCGCGTCCCGGCGCCTTGCGCGTCGCCAGCCCTTCAGGGCCGCCCTCGTTAAACCGCAGGACCCAGTCGCGCACGATCTGCAGCGTCACCCCAGCAACCTTCGCCGCCTCGCTCCTGCTCCCGCCTTCTACGATCAGCGCCAACGCCAACAGCCGGCGAACCTGCTCCGCATCACCACATCGTCGAGAAAATCCTCGCAAATCTGCCGAGGTGTAGTCAGTCCGAACTCCAATCGCCGCTGCCATCGCAAGCCTCCATCCGCTTGCAACCTCGAATCAGAATTTCAGCCTTTTGGGAATCCCTGACGTGAGTCAGCCTCACCGCGCATTGGTATAAGCTCGCACGTTTAACAATGGCTGGCACAATATATCTGCGTGCCACAACGTGTCAGCCAGGAGCCGCTGGTCCGTTCTATAGAAAAGCAATCGGTACGAATGCGCCCTAAGACCGGTCGCAACCTGCAGCTTAGCTTGTTCTTTAGACCGGACTTTCGTTTATTTCTCGATGACACTGCGCATTGGATGCACGCCGCGCTTCTCTGCGGGATGCGATAAGCGTCGATTCTGCTTCGCATCTCCTATGGAACATCGTCTCCTATGGAACATCGTCGCCTATGGAACATCGTCGCCTTTTCTCTATGTTGACATTTCGCACAGACAATTCATATTGTGTTCGAAATTCGAACATGAGGGTATCATGGCGGCTACCAAAGAAGAGCTAAAAGCGATTTTCGCCTCAAAAGCGAAGGAGCTCGTATCCGAGCTGGAAGCATGGTTCGAGGAAGAAACGGAGTCGATCGATGGCTCGATTGCAGCGGCAGCGCCCTCTGGTAGCGGAGGTTCCATCATGGGGACCTGCCCCGCCATCGATTCCAAGCGGGTCGTGGACGCCACTGTTATCACCAAGAAGGTGCTCGACATTGAACTGCCGCCTGAAATCATCAAGCCTGGGGGCTATGCAAGTTGCGATGAGATGATGGCTGATCTCCTACCCAAACTCGAACGGGTCTTTACCGGCGACATCAAGGTAAAAAAAGCGAAGCCGTCCAAAGCATTAAAGCCGGCATGAAAGGTCAACAATGAGTGAAGAAGTCGACAAATGGCGTGCGATCGGAGAGCGGTTGCGACAAGCCCGCGAATATCTGGAGCTGAAGCAGGAGGAAGCTGCTGACGCGATTGGTATTTCTCGGACGGCACTGTCGTTGATTGAGAATGGCCGCCGAAAAGTTGACGCAGTCGAGCTGGGGCGGTTTTCTGAAGTTTACGGTCAATCTATCGAAGCCCTAACCGGCTCTGCCGAGAGACCGCCGCTTCCGGAGAGTGTTCAGGCGTTGGCACGCGCAGCGACCGAGTTATCTTCGGACGATCGCGCTGAACTTCTTCGCTTCGCGGAATTTCTCCAGATGCGCGGGCCTCGAGGCGAAGATCGTGGCTAGGTCGGCCGCAGCGGCGGTCCGTCTCGATGCTGTCGCGGCGGCCAAGCGAGTTCATCGCGAACTCGATCTCAAGGAGCGCGTGACCGAGGCCGGCGGTCTTATCGATATCTTCGAAGTGATCGGAGATCTCGGCATCCCGTTGGTATTCAAGCCGCTGAATTCCGCTTTGGGGCTATGTCTGCCTGCCCCCTTGCGCGGCATCATGGTAACGACCCGCCGCGGATTGCATATTCAGCGTTTCACTGCTGCCCATGAGTTGGGCCACGTCGTTTTGGAGCATGCCGGCAGCGTTGATCGAGAGATTCTGGAACGAGGGCCGCAGCCCGATGACGATGACCGCGATCTTCAAGAGGTGGCGGCGGACGCGTTTGCCGCTGAGATGATGCTGCCGAGGTGGCTTTATCGGCACCACATTCGCGCACAAGGTTGGACGGTTGCTTCGCACCTCCATGATCCGGATGTCGTCTATCAACTCGCTCTACGGATGGGCACAAGCTATGAAGCCGCTTGCTGGGGGCTTTTGAGCCACCAGATCCTGAACTATGCGGACGTCACCCGTCTGCGGAATGCCCCAGTGGCCAAGATTAAACATCGCCTCGGCGAGGAGCATCGGCCGGGAAGCAGCTGGTCCGATGTCTGGCGGCTGACGGAACGGGACAACGGCGCGCGACTGATTGGTAACCCCGATGACCTGTTACGGATCGAGCTCGATGAGGCTGCAGGCAGTGGACACCAGTGGCAGATCGAAGCCCTTCGCGAGGCAGGGTACTCTGTTCTCTCCGATCAATCAGGCTTCTCCCGTGAACCACTTCATTATGGTGCGTCATCGCGCAGAACCTTGATCGTCAGGCCACCTGAGAGCGGGATTGGCGACGTCACGATGCACGAGGCCCAGCCTTGGGCCGGGGCTTTACCGGACGACACCACCTTTTCGATTGAGCTCGCGCTCGAAGGTCCAGAGGCAGGCGGAATGTCGCGCGCTGCCCGCCGCCGGTTCGGGGGGCAATCTTGATCACCGCGTCTGCCGACTTGCGTTCTTTGTTGTTGCCCGTTCGTGAGCAAGGGCGGCGGCAGTCGTGTCTTGCATTTGCAAGCTCAGCTGCTCATGAGCATGGCGCGAACACCGGCGAGCACCTGTCGGTCGAGTATCTGTTTTTCCATGCGGTAGCACGGACTCCGGGTCAGAACCCTAATGCTGGCACAACTATGGCAGCAACGGCCCAGGCGCTTGCTCAGGAAGGGCAACCGATCGAGCCAGCTTGGCCTTACTCGCCGATCCAGGCTGTTCCTTGGGCGCCGCCAAGTTTCTCCAACCCGCTGTTCAAGACGACGATGGTGCCTGGCAAACCGGCTTCTACCGATTTGGCAGCGACGCTCGACAAGAAGGTGCCGGTGATCCTCGGGCTGGTGATAACTGACGCATTCTTTCGGCCCGACGCGTTGGGGATCGTTCCCGATATAACGCCCGACACCGAGCGCGGCGGGCATGCGGTCTTGGCCGTCGGCCATGGTCACGATCAGGCTGGTCAGGAAGCCGTCCTTGTTCGCAACAGTTGGGGCCCCGGCTGGGGGCTTGATGGCTATGCATGGCTTTCCCAGTCCTACCTTGACCGCCAACTCCACGAAACCGCTAGCTTGATCTAGGAAAGCCTCATGGAACTGATCAAAGGTGAAACTTCTCCTGCAGTCTGGCTCGCCGCTGCAGAGCACTTGAACGGCCTGAAGAAGTCAGAAGATTTCGACGTGATCCTTCATATCGCGCAACCGACAGTGCTTTCGATAGAGGATCGCCGGGTGCATGATGAGGTAGACGCGTTCCTTAAGTCGCACGGTGCTTTCGGAATTCACACCGTCGCCGAGACTATCTTCCCCTTTGACGAGTATCAGAGAGCAGGAAAGGCTGGCTTATTTGGGCCTTTCCCGGAAAAGCTTAAAGCAATCCAGAAGGCCCGAAGCGACGGCAACTGGGGTTCCTATGCCTATCGGATTCTGCGCCAGCGCGATGTGAACGGAAACATTTTCAATCCGCTCGAAGACATGTTGATCAAGATCAAAAAGCACGGAAAGTACCGCGCGTCTTTTGAGCTGGGGCCGGGTAGCCCCATGGAAGACGAGATCCAGATCTACGATCCGGCAACTGATCGTGGCCGCCTCTACGGGGGGCCATGCCTCAGCCATCTCAGCATCAAGGTTCACGATGGGCAGATTCGGTTCAACGCCACCTATCGATCACATTATTATGTGCGTCGGCTTCTTGGGAATCTTGTCGGACTAGGGCGGCTGCAGTTCTTCCTCGCACATGAGGCCGGCTTGAAGGTCGGCCCGCTGACCGTCAATTCGACCTTCGCTCGCCTCGATACCGGGTCTGGTGAAGGGTCTGGTGGCAATTGGACGAAAGCAGAAGCGAAAGCTTTGATCGGCCGCTGCCGTGCGATCTACGACAAATCGGCCTTGGCGGCCTAACGAGGACTATGATGAGCGTATCCGATCACTTGCTGACCCTTCAGTGGGCTCAGCTCAAGCACGACGAAGCCTATCACAAGGACATTGTGATCCTTCCCTTGGCGCAACGCATGAAACACATGGCGCTGCATGGCGCGAAATACACCGCGTATTTTCTATCGGCTGTCGATGATGGCGATGAGGCGCGTTTCCAGCGAACACTTACGGACGCCTTCATCATCTGCCTTGCTGTCGCTAACACGCTCAACCAGGATTTGGGGCGTGAGCTTACGGCTTCGAACCCAGACCGCTCGCTGCTTGAGCTAGGAAACGCACTGGCGGGAAAGCTTGGTCGCGACGACGATCCACTCTGGATGATGCGGCAGTATTGCAAACATAGCGGGCAACTCGCGAAGCTGTGCGAAGCGTGGGATCATCTTGAGGATTTGCAGTTTCGTAGCGGCATGCATCAGTGCAATCTCAGCCTCTTTTCCGCAGTTCTGGCGGAGGCAGCGGCGCGCGACATAGACCTCGCTACCGCCTATCGTGAACGAATCCGAGCTGTGGAAGCGCGTTCAATTTTCGACAACTTCACGCGCGAAGGCGCGGGAGGGGAAGCCTAGTGTTCTGGGGCGGCGAGCGGCTGAAGGATGAACTCTGCGGCCTGATCGACGGCTATGATGTGAAGCGCATCGATCGCGCTGCATACCGGCTTCGTGTCGGTGGCGACGTTTACGTGTCGCCGACGGGTGAACCAAACGACCCTCGCAACAAGCCGAAGAGACCGCTGGGAGTAGGCGAGAGTTTCACGATCCCGGCAGGCCAATTCGGTTTCATTCTGACTGAAGAGATCATCCGCGTGCCGCTACATGCGATCGCTTTCATATCGATCCGCGCGAGCTACAAATTTCGCGGGCTGGTGAACGTGTCAGGATTCCATGTTGATCCCAACTATGAGGGCAAACTGCTCTTCTCGGTGTTCAATGCTGGCCCGGGAGCGGTCCACCTCTCACGCGGCGAGGAATGTTTCCTGATCTGGTACGCCAGTCTCGATCGGCCCAGCGTCCTTCAGAAAAAGATGGGCTTCAAGGAGATTCCGTCCGATCTCCTCGGTCCTATAGCCACCGGGGTCGAATCGTTCGCCGGGCTTAAATCCAAGATCGACGAAAACGATAAGAAGCTTAGCGAGCGGGTCGCAACCGTCGAGCGCGATCAAGCGGTCATGAAGTGGGCAAGCGCGCTCGTTATCGGCGCGATGATCACCTTCGGCTTGAAGGAGTGTTCTCTCTCACGGCCAGCGACTGCCCCGAATGCGGCGGTATCGAGCGCTGCTCCATCGCCATCGCCAGCCTTCACTCAAGCTCCCGCCGCAACCCCGGCGCCGAACCCGACACCAACAAATCCATCTGCCGCTCCTCCGGCCCCATAATCGCAAAACTCCGTTTCCGGGTGCTCCGATTTGTTCTAGGCAGTCGGAGGACTCACTATCGGTGTTGGCGGCCGGACGGCTTGCCATTCATGCGCCGGGCTAAGCCGCAGTCGCGCACGGATTGACATGGAAACAACACTCGTTTTTGACACCTACTGGCGCTTCGCTGCTGAGAGGCAGGCAATTTACTTTCGGCGCCTTGTCGATCCGATAGGTCCTTGGACCGACGATCCGGTTCTCGCGACACATCGGTTCACGAATGCATACCGCGCGAGCGACCGGGTCAGCCAGTACCTGATTCGGGAAGTCCAATATCGTGAGGATCGCCCGCGCACGCCGCGGGAAATCTTCTTCCGAACTCTCCTCTTCAAGCTGTTTAACCGGATAGAGACCTGGGATCTAATAGAAGGCGTCCTAGGGCCTCTGACATGGGAAGGGAGCGATCTGAACGAGATTGAGCATACGCTCGATCGCGCGATGGCTGCTGGGCTCAAACTTTACTCACCAGCCTATATCATGCCTGCACCAAAGCTTGGACATGCACGCAAGCACGCCAACCATCTCGCGCTGCTGGAGAAGATGATCGAGGATAGATTACCGGAGCGAGTGCGTCAGGCGCCGAACCTTCGAGCAATCTATGAGCTTTTGCTCGCTTACCCAGGGCTGGGCCCATTTCTTGCGTTTCAATATGCCATCGACCTCAACTATTCTGAGATGCTCGACCATGATGAAGGTGATTTCGTTATTGCGGGGCCGGGGGCGCTCGATGGGATCGCCAAATGCTTTATAGACACGAAACAGAAGTCAGCGGAGGAGGTAATCTTCTGGGTCTGCGAGCAGCAGGATCGAGCGTTCGATAAGGCCGACATTAAGTTTCAGAGTTTATTCGGGAGGAAGCTGCAGCCAATTGACTGCCAGAACCTCTTTTGCGAAATATCCAAGTACGCACGTATCGTGCATCCCGATGTTAAAGGTCTCTCGGGTCGTACGCGCATCAAGCAGGTCTATCGCAAGACCCTGGGGCCAATGCCGCAGCCAACCTTCCCGCCCAAATGGAATCTCGAGGTGCCGACCCTCGCTGTTCAAGTCGAGCAACGGCCGATTGGGGATTTGATGGGGCTTTTGGGATGAGCGAAGGCCCGCAACGGACGATGGCGAACAGGTTACGTACCTCGAAGATCGTGTACACCTGCTTGGCAGTTGCAAGCCTCATCGGGTCCATCGCATTGGGCTGGAAGGCCCTCTGCGTGTTAGGCGATTCGCAAAGCCCGCAAGCGCTAGTTGATCATGCGCCAGCGCTATTTGGCTTGCCGTTTGCTATCACGACAGCATTGGCGTTGGCTTGCTGCGCTCGCGCTCTCGACCCACAGGCACATCTCGACTTTCTTGGATTGCGCGTGAGGGGCGCGGCCGCGACAATCGTGTGCTGGATTATCATCTTCGCTGTTCTAACGATCGCCATCCGAGCGCTTTGGTAGCGCCGGTTGCTCCTTGGTATTGGCCTAGACATTTGCAGGATCGCACCAATTCGGCGATCCGTGAGCCGGCTCGGGAATCCTTGGCTAGACGAAATCTTCACCGAAGCCGAGCAGGCCGAGTTAGTGAGATCAACGGACTTGGCGGTGTCGGCTGCTCGAGGGTTCGCAGCAAAGGAAGCCAGTTCAAAAGCGTTAAGCACCGGGTTTGGAGATGGGGTGCATTGGTTGGATTTCGAAACTGGACCAGCGGAAACCGCCAGGCAGGTGCGCCTTCACGGCGGCGCTCGTGATCATGCCCGCGTGCATCTGCCTGCCAAAATACTTATCGAATGCCAGACTTGGCTTAGTCCGGACTACGGAAGGGCGGTAGCGGTCGCGCTTCTGACGGATCGAAGCTCCGACCTCGATCAGACGATCATTTGGAGCACGATATCTGAGGCCGTCATAAAGCCTTATCGTCATGCATGCTGCGCTTGATTGGATTGGTAGATGTTACGCGTTAGCTGTTCCGAACAAGCAGCCGAATTGTAGTACCTTTGTTTCGACCAGGGTATTCTTCGCCGACGTGCAAAAATGCAGCGCGGTGCAGCGTCCTCAGCATAGCGAGATTATCTGCTCGGACAGTTGCGAAGACCTTCGTTCCACGGACTTGATCCACCGCCCCCGCCACCAGTCTATGTGCCAACCCTTTGCCGCGCGCTGCTTCATGCACAAAGATGTAGCCGAGTTCGAATGGGTAGAGGTCGGACTGCAAGCTGAAGCCGGAACTTTGCGCGATTTTCTTCCGATAAGATGGCTGCGGAACCTTGAGTGCTGCAACGCCAAGCAGCCGTCCTCCGCTCCGAGCAAACACGAGTGACTTCGCGCTCTGCACATTCCGACGGAGAACGACGGTATCTACCTCGCCTCCAGCTTCAACCAGCACTCGGAAGCGATGCTGTTCATCTTGTGAGAATGAGCCCGGCGCGTCGGAAACCAGTTCTATCTCCATCGACCACTCCAAGCTGCACTTGCAGGACGAAGTGTAATGACTTCCGCCACAATGTGAATGGTTGGCAGGAATTGGAGGCTCGCAAGGGGTGCCGCGTTTCCTCATTGTCGGGGGTTGCGGCCTACCCATTGTTTCGCCCGAATGTCGGCTTTCCCATTTCCGGTGTCCTCAACCAGACAGGCCGAAATCGGCCCAGAACTCGCCACGATATGGCAGCTAAACTACCGGCGCCCGAAACCAAGCCGGTCAGACGATTCATACGTCGGATTGGTTCACGGGAATTCTGGTCACTTTCACTGGCCGGGAAATGGGATGACATTGGCGCTATCAAGAAAGGTCGCCATACCTTCATCAGCGACTACCTGCTCGAACGCCCTGAATGCCGCGTCATCATCTGCGAACTGGTCATCCCAAACGATCGAGGTACCCTTCTCATTGACGACTTCGAGGGTCCATTGACCTTCGTCCTCCAGACGAAAAATGTTCACCTCGACAGAAACCCCATCTTTCGATTGGCTACCCGATAGGCCGGAAGTGACAAGGTTAGGGTCGCGTTTGCTCATATACTGCTGGATATTGCAGAAGGGCATCCGTGTAAATCGCATCGACGCCGCACAAATGACCGGCGAATTTTGCCGGCAATGTGGCGGGGCATGTCTGGTGTAAAATAAGAGAGGCTACTGGCCGAGGCAGAAACCCAACGGACCGTCAGCTTTGCCCTGTCCGGAGCTTCACAGCCGACATTCCGGAAACGGCCCAAATTCCGCCGCTTCAAATTACAAGCGAATTGGGCAATCAGATTGGACACCTTCACTGATCGCACTCCAAGCTGGACACACGCCAAACCAATCCTTGCACCTTGGAATCGGGAGGTTCAGTGTGTCGCAATGCAAACGCCAGAGTGCGCCACGAAACTCCGATTTGTGCTTCCCCCGCGCTTCCCCGGAGCAACCGACAGAGCGGGGAAGCAGAATTCGCCAACTTGCGATCCGCTTAAGCGGTTCAATTTTCTAAAGAAAAATGGAGCGGGCGAGGCGATTCGAACGCCCGACCCCAACCTTGGCAAGGTTGTGCTCTACCCCTGAGCTACGCCCGCTCACTGGCGCTACCGAAACCGTATGGCCCGGTGGGGAGGCGGCCAACTAGCAGCGGTCCACGAGTCCCGCAAGCCGAAATTTGCAGATTTTTTGCGCAGCTTGCAGGGTGGCATCTCCTTCTTCACATTTGCTCCGCAATGCCCACATGGGGCGGATAGGTTTTCAGTTGAAAGGTGGACTTACGTGGCGAGCATGGGCCTGAGCATGGATGAGCAGAAGGCGGTCGAACGCTTCAAGACCGAAGTCGTCGAACCGTCGATGACCAAGCTCGTGATCCTCGATTTCCACGCTGAATGGTGTGGGCCGTGCAAGGCTCTGGCTCCGATGCTCGAAAAGGTTGCCGGTGAGTATGCCGACAAGGGCGTGGTGCTGAAGAAAATCGATGTCGATGAAGAAAAGTTCATCGCCGCCCAGTTCCAGGTGCAGTCCATACCGACCGTGTACGCGCTGTTTCAGGGGCAGCCGGTCGCCGACCTGACCAACGCACGTAGCGAAACGCAGATGAAGCAGACACTGGATCAGATCCTGTCGCAATTGCCGATAGAAGCGGGTGCCGCGCAGGACGCCAAGCCGGAGCAGGACGTTTCCCAATTCGTCACGATGGCCGAACAGATCCTGGCCGATGGAGATGCCGAGCGGGCAGCCGGTATTTTCGACCAGGTTCTGCAGATGGCTCCCGACAATGCGGCAGCCCATGCGGGCCTCGTTCGTTCGCTGGTCCAGGCAGGACATGTGGAACAGGCTCAGGCGGCTTTATCGGCGGCCGAGACCAATCCTGCGATCGCTACCGATCCGCAGATCGAGCAGGCCAGAAGCGCACTGGAACTGGCGGGCAACAGAGTTGACGAAGGTGAACTCACAGCCCTGAAGGAAGCCGCTGCAGACGGGGACATGCAGGCCCGCTTTGATTACGCAGAAGCAGCCTTTGCAGCAGGTCATCGCGATGCGGCGGCCGATGAACTGCTTGCCATGTTCGAAACCGACCGGGAATGGAACGATGGCGCTTCCAGAACAAAGCTGCTGCAGATTTTCGAAGCGGTCGGGCTGGAGGATCCCTGGGTAGTCGCCACCCGGCGCCGCCTTTCCAAGATCCTTTTTGGATAGGGGGTCGATCATCCGCATCCCCATTTTCCCGCTGCCAGGCGCTATCCTGTTTCCCGGCCTGCAATTGCCGCTTCACATCTTCGAGCCGCGCTATCGCGATCTTGTCGGGAGTGCGCTTGCTAAAGATCGCCTGATCGGGATGATCCAGCCACAGCAGTCGAAAGATGGCGCCCCGCTTTACGATATCGGCTGCCTGGGGCGGATCGGCGATGTCGAAGCGCTGGAGGACGGCCGTTATAACATCGTTCTCGATGGTGAGACGCGGTTTCGCCTTGTGCGCGAACTGGATGTTCGGACCAGTTTCCGGCAAATCGAGGCGGAAATAATCGACGATGCCGAGGACGAGGTCCTGTCCAGCGTCGAACGGGCCGGTTTCGAATTCGAGGCTCGGCGTTTTGCGGACATGCAGGGTTATTCGGTGGACTGGGATTCGGTCGAGCGGCTCGACGACGAAACACTGATCAACGGCGTGGCCCAGATCGCACCGTTCGACGCGGCCAGCAAGCAGGCGCTTCTCGAAGCTCCCAACCTCGCCCAGCGCTGCGAGTTGATGATCCAGCTCATGCAGTTCTTCGCCCTGCGCGATGACGGAGACGAAATCGTCACCTTGCAATAGGGCTTCAGATACTGAAGCTGTTGCGCAAGCCGTCAATGACATATTGCGCCGCCAGGGCCGATAGCAGCACGCCCAGCACGCGGGTAATCGCCGCCTCCACCTTGTCGCCGAACAATCGCATAATCGGTCCGGCGGCCATCAGCGCGATCATGGTAATGGCCAGAACTGCGGCAAGCGCAGCCAGCACGACCAGATCCTGCTGCAACCCGCGCGCTTCGTTCATCAACAGCATGATGGCGGCAATGGCGCCCGGTCCGGCCAGCATGGGTATCGCCATGGGAAAGACCGAAACGTCTTCTACTTCGGGCGTCGCGGCAACCTTCTGAGCCCGATCCTCGCGCCGCTGCGTGCGCTTTTCAAAGACCATCTCGAAGGCGATCCAGAAGAGCATCAGTCCGCCTGCAATACGAAAGCTGTCGAGCTCGATATGCAGAGCCCCCAGGAGATCTTCGCCGAAAAGCGCAAAGACCAGCAGGATCACCAAGGCGATGCCGCTGGCGCGAATGGCCATATTCCGGCGCTCGGCAGCGGTCGCGCCCTTGGTCAGTCCGGCATAGATCGGGGCGCAGCCCGGAGGATCGATCACGACGAAGAGCGTGATGAAGGCAGAGAAGAACAATGCTGTCATGTCATTCGTCCCGCGGCGCGCTGACGCTACCGGCCATGGCATCGATCATCGAACCGTCCTTGTACAACATCAGCTTCCAGTGCCGTGACAGATCGGGCGATACGACGAAGGTAAGAAACAGGCTGCTGTCGCCACTTACCTGATCGAAATAGGTGCCGCCTCCTGCCGGGCGTGACTGCTCGGCCTGATTGCGCAGTTCCGCTGCCATGCCCCTGTCGGGACAATCGGCGATATCCGTACGCACGAATTCAGGCGCTTCCAGCGGCGTTTCGAGCGTATCGCCCTGATCCAGTTTCCAGCGATATTCACCATCGGCACGGCGTTGCCAGACCGTCGTGAAATAGCCGTTGGTACCATCGGCGCGTTGCCACGCACCGCGTGTCACTGCCAGCGATCCATCGCAACTCGACCATACGTGGTGAGGCTGCCACTTCACCGCCTGCGCAGGGTTCTCGCGCCCCTTCAGCCAGTCACGCGCAATCACGGGTTCCGGCACGAACATAACGGCTTCGTCATGTGCAAAATCGCGAAACGCGGTCCACTGCCCTTTGTCCTGCGCCGCTCTTGCAAAGGCGAGTTCGGCGGCGACAACCCTTGAGGGATTGGCGACCGGCTTCAGCAGCCGCGAATAGTAATCTCCGGAACCACCGGCGCAGCCGGCAAGACCCAGAGCAAGCAGGACCGCCGCAATTCTCACAATGCGCCTTCCGGGAGGTCCAGCCCTTCATTGCGATGAGCGGCAACCAGCGTGTTGCGCAGCAGCACTGCAATGGTCATCGGCCCCACTCCTCCCGGGACGGGGGTAATTGCGGATGCGACATTCTGTGCCGCCGCATAATCGACATCGCCCACCAGCCGGCCTTTGTCAGATCCGGGCTCTGGCGGAAGTCGATTGATGCCGACATCGATAATTGTCGCCCCGCCCTTGAGCCAGTCGCCCTTGACCATCTCGGGTCTACCGACGGCGGCGACAACGATGTCCGCGCGGCGAACCACGCCGGGCAGATCCTTGGTCCGGCTATGGGCGATGGTCACGGTAGCATTCGCATCGAGCAGCAATTGGGCCATGGGCTTGCCGACGATGTTCGAGCGTCCGATCACCACTGCTTCGCGGCCGGACAGGTCGCCCAGCCGATCGGCAAGCAGCATCATGCAGCCCAGTGGTGTGCAGGGCACGAACCCGGTCTGCCCAACGGCCAGCCGGCCGGCATTGATGACATGAAACCCGTCGACGTCCTTGTCCGGGCTGATAGCGGCAATGACTGCCTGTTCATCGAGGTGGCCGGGCAAGGGCAGTTGGACGAGTATCCCGTCGACCGCTGTATCGTTATTCAGCCGCTCCACCAGTGCGAGCAGGTCGGCGTCGGATGTGTCCGCGGGCAGACGATGTTCGAAGCTTTCCATGTTGGCCGCAACGGTCGCCTTGTGCTTGCTGCGCACATAGACCTGGCTTGCAGGGTCTTCCCCGACCAGCACGACGGCGAGCCCCGCCTTACGGCCCGTCTGCTCTTCGAACTTAGCAGCCTGCACGCCGACACGTTCGCGCAATTGCGCGGCGAAGGCTTTCCCGTCGATAACCTCGGCAGTCATCAGCCGTGGATCACATTTCCGAGAACGATCAGGACGACGTTCAGCAGGATGATCAGGACGAGCGGCGAGAAGTCGATCGCGCCGGTATTGGGAAGAATGTTCCGGATCGGCCGCAAGACCGGTTCGAGGAACCGGTTGATCGCCATGTAGAAGCTGGCGAGGAAATCGTTCGACCGGTTCACCACGTTGAAGGCGAACAGGAGCCCGATGATGAACTGGATGATGATCAGCATCACCAGGATGTTGGTGAGCATCGCGATGATCTGGTAAACGGTGCTGAGTGCCTGCATTTCGTCGAGCGTTCCCGTGGAATTGTGCCGTGTTGCGCGTCCTACAAGAGCAATACGGAGCGCGCCACCCCCGACAAGCGGGTTACCGACCTTTCGCGACCAGCGTACCGGCGCCGCGGGCGGTGAAGAATTCTAGCAGCATGGCGTGCGGCACGCGGCCATCGAGCACGACTGCCGCCTCGCAGCCGGATTCGACGGCCTGGACGCAGGTTTCCAGCTTCGGGATCATGCCGCCCGATATGGTCCCGTCGGCGCGCAGATCCGCGATGTCGGCGGGGGTAAGATCGGTGAGCAGATTGCCCTGCTTGTCGAGAACCCCGGAAACATCGGTCAGCAACAGCAGCCTTGCCGCGCCGAGGGCAGCAGCCAGTGCGCCTGCCATGGTATCGGCATTGATGTTGTAGGTATGCCCATCTTCGCCGACGCCGATCGGCGCGACGACCGGGATCATGCCCGCCCCGTTTGCGGTTTCGATGATCGTGGTATCGACCCGCGACGGTTCGCCGACGAAGCCGAGGTCGAGCACTTTTTCGATATTGCTGTCAGGATCGCGGTGTGTCCGTTGCAGCTTGGTGGCAGTGACGAGACCGCCATCCTTGCCCGAAATGCCGATCGCCTTGCCGCCGGCGCGGGCGATGGAGCCCACGATCGCCTTGTTGATCGCGCCGGACAGAACCATTTCGGCAACATCCGCGGTCTGCTTGTCGGTGACGCGCAGGCCATCCACGAAGCGGGTTTCCACGCCCAGCTTTTCCAGCATGGCACCGATCTGCGGTCCGCCGCCGTGGACGACGACGGGATTGATACCGACTGCCTTGAGCAGCACCACGTCTTCGGCGAATTCGCGCGCGGCGCGTTCGTCGCCCATGGCATTGCCGCCATATTTCACGACGAAGCTGCGGCCCGCATAGCGCTGGAAATAGGGCAGCGCCTCGATCAGGGTTTCGGCCTTGGCGTGGATGTCGGGTGTCTGGGTCATCGCGTGGCGATTAGCGGCGCGAGGCGGCGGAGGCAAAGGAATAGCGGCCCCAAAAACGGGGGCGAAAGGGGAACGCGGGCTAAACCGCAGATGAACCGGCTCGCCCTGCCAAGATTCCGCCACATTTCGGCGCAACCGCGGGAGCCGGGGTCCGCGGCAACCGTAATTGAGGTCCCTATCCTAATCCACGGGACCAGATTTATGACCAAGCTTACAGTTCTTGCAGCCGCCCTTCTCGCCACGACCGGCGCCACCGCCGCCAGCGCCCAGATCGTTTCGCCCGCAACGGGCGATGTCGATGCGACCACCAGCGCCACCGTCCAGACGACGCCGCCGGTCCAGACCACCGAAGAAGCCATCGACAGCATGGACAGCACGGTCGATTCGACCACGGATACGATGGACCATACGATGGACCACACCATGGAAACGACCACCGATACCGTCGACACGACAACCGACACGGTCGATGACACGGTCGATACCGAAGCCGATGTCGATGCCGACGCCAGCGTCGAAGCCGATGCGCCGGTGACCGACACCGAAGCCGACGTTGCGGCCGATGCCGAGGTGGACGAACCGGAAGCGTAAGCTTCGCAACCCTTCAGGCCGCATCGGACAAACCCCTCCTAGTTCCGAGAGCCGGCCGCACGGGGGCGGTGGGATTATCCCGCCGCCCCTTTTGCATGCGCGCCATCCGCGGCTAGGGTCGCGGCCATGCAGATCCCCTTGCCCGCGATAGCCGCGCTCGCCCTTCCTTCCCTGCTCGCCGCCTGTGCGAGCGTGCCCGATGCGCCCGCCAGCCCGCAGAAGGCCTATTGGAACGCGCTGTCGAGCCATTGCGGCAATGCCTATGCGGGCAGCCTCGCCACGCAGGATGCGCGCGATGCCGAGTGGGCTGGCAAACCCATGATCGCGCATTGGGCCGACTGCAGCGACGAGAGGATCGCCATCGCCTTCCACGTGGCGGACGAGGACGCCCACGGCGGATGGAACCGCAGCCGCACCTGGATCCTCACCCGCACAGGCTCGGGCGCCGACACGCGCTTCACCCTCAAGCACGATCACCGCCATGCCGATGGCGAGGCGGACGCGGTGACGTTCTATGGCGGCGCCACCGACGGGGCTGGCAGCACGGGGGCGCAGGACTTCCCCGTGGACGAGGAAAGCATCGCGCTGTTCACCCGCGAGGGGCTGGACGTGTCGCTGACCAATGTCTGGCGCGTCGAGGTAGACCCGGCGAGCGCGAGCGATGCGGCTTTCGCCTATCAGCTGACCCGCGCCAACGACCCGACCCGCCTGTTCCGCGTCGAATTCGACGCCAGCGATCCGGTGAGCCCGCCCCCGCCTGCCTGGGGCTGGTAGACAGCCGGGAAAGGCGGCGGCGGGCCGCGCGAGTGTGGCCTTTCGTGGACCGCCCATTCGGGTTTTAGAAAGTGTGACTTTCCTCACTTCCAGTCGATGTGGGCACAGGCGCGGTCGAGCCGGGCGAGATGCTGGAGATGGGCCGAATGGTCCGGTTTCCGGCGGATTCCGACGAATTTGCCGGCGTCCATGACCACCTGCAGGCGGCCCGACTGAAAACGCGTTCCCGCATCGAGCCCTGTGGACTTGGCAGACGAGAGATCCACGGGCTCGTGCGGCTTGCCCAACGCCGCATCCCACGCCGCGGCGAAGCCCGCCGCACCGGGCCGCTTTCGCAGGCGATAGGCGCTTTCGCGGCCCATGGAGATACGGCGGCAGGCGGCCAGAACGGAGCGGGTTTCGGCAAGGACGCCGATGAAATGCGCCTGGCGTTCATGCGTCCAGCCATCGCTGCGCGGGCTGAGCGGCACTGGGTGAAAGGCGGGAATGCGCCGCCGCCGGGGCGGAAGGGCGCGGGGCTGCTTGGGAGGATATGTTTTCATCCGGCATGATGGAGCAGATTTCGCGCGTGTAGGAAAATGGATGTGTGGTGTTGTGGCTCCTCGCCCACCCCTAACCCCTCCCGCAGGCGGGAGGGGGACGGAAAAGCATCGAGATTGGAGTCACTTTCCCCCCTCCCGCTTGTGGGAAGGGGATTGTGTTGTCCTATTTCTCCCCTCCCGCTTGCGGGAGGGGTCAGGGGTGGGCAACAGGAATGCCATGCCAGAATGGACGCCCCGCAATACCGCCCGAGCACGCGCGTTGCGCAATGCGGCGACGCCGGCGGAGCGGCGGTTGTGGGAATATCTTGCCAAGGCACAACTGGGCGCGAAGTTCAGCCGGCAGATGCCAGTGGGGCCGTGGTATGCCGATTTCCTCTGCCGCGAGCTCAGGCTGGTGGTGGAACTCGACGGGTACAGTCACGATGTGCAGCCCGGACGCGACGCGCGGCGCGATGCCGATCTGCGCGGCAGGGGTTATATCGTACTGCATTTCACCAATGAGGATGTGATGGAGGATGCCGAAGCGGTTGCGCGCGCGATCCGGATGACAATTGAGGGTTTGCGCCGGTAGCTCCCACCCGCAAGCGGGAGGGATGCGAGACTTGGCGAGCGTAGCGAGCCTAGTCGCAGCTGGGTGGGTTGCCGGTGCGATGGTATATCCTGGCCTCGCCCAGATGTGCTTTGCCTCGCCCACCCCTAACCCCTCCCGCGAGCGGGAGGGGGACTGGTTGTGCCTACCCCAAACGACAGCGGCCGCCCCGTGAGGAGCGGCCGCTGCATTGCGCCGGGTCAGTAGCGCTGTGAGTGCGCCTATTTGTTCTGGCGCGACTTGTCGTCCGACTTGTCGCCGCCGGCCTGCCTGGACTTGTCGCCCTGCTGCTGCGGCTGCTTGCTGTCGTCGTTCGAACCCTTGCCGCCCTGCTGGGGCTGACCGGGTTTCTTTTCGTTGTTGTCCATGGAAAATTCCTTTGGAAACTGCAGTTGCGGAAAATCCGAGCTGCACCTGACCAAGCGATGCGCCGTCATTCGGTTTCCGCGCTTGCGACAGTAGGGGGCCGGAATGAGCCAAGTTACCGTTTTGCTAGGAAAAATGCGGACATGCGCGGGCGAGTCTGCCTGCTAGCGCGAGGGCACCGCGCGGCGCTATGAGGGCGCGGATGGGCAGGATTATTCGCTTCAATCCGAAACGGCGCAGACCCGCGCGCGGGCGCAGGGTCCGCCCGGCGCGGTTTGCGAAGCGGCGCACGAGCTGGCGCGCGGCGTGGGTTTCCATGCGCCCGGCAATCCTGCTGATCGTGCTGGCGAGCATGGCCTATATTGTCGCCCTGCCCGGCGTGATGCCCGCCCCTGCCTTCCTGTCGAGCGAACCACAGGTGATCGAGGGACGCTTCACCCGCTGCGGACCGGGCCGCGGATATTATTGCGTGGTGGATGGCGACACGTTCAAGCTGGGCGATACCAGCGTCCGCGTGGTGGGCGTGGACACGGCGGAGCGGGATGCGGAATGCCCGGCAGAGGCGGTGCAGGCCGAAGCATCGACCAGTGCGCTGCAAGGCTGGCTCAACCGCGGACCTTTTCGCATGACCGCCCGGCTGGACGAACCCACCGACCGCTATGGCCGCGCCCTACGCAGCGTAGTGCGCCTAGGCCCTGACGGCAGCGAGGACCGGCTGGCGGACTATATGCAACGCGAGGGCGGTGCGCGTGGTTATTGGGGCGGGTTCAGGGATGGGTGGTGTTGAGGGAGAATGTAAACTGGCTCGGTAGCTCCCTCCCGCTTGTGGGAGGGGCCCAGGGTAGGCCTCGGTAGGTCGTCATGGGACTAGTGTCGAAAATACACGCTATTGGATCGACGCGAACCTCCACTACGACCCATTCCACTTCTTCCCGGCCCTCGGCGATTAATGTGCAATGGCACGAATAGCTGAAGCGGCGGGGCGGTAGCTATGCAGTAGTGCACTAGCAGCAAATCTCGAAAATTCATCATCTAACTTCGTAACTTAGTGGTTCGAAGCTAGATCTCGGCGTTGATCGCGCCTCTCCTTGTTCATCGCGATTTGGCCCGGCAGAGTGTAGATTATTCTCAGCACTTGATCCGCAAAATCCGCTAGGTCCTCAGCCTCATCTTTCCCAATTCCGCAAAGGTCATGTGCCGCATCGTTTCCGTCTTGGTGTATGCAACTCGAGAGATCCTCAAGAGAGCGATCCAGAAGACCACTTTCAAAAAGCCAGTCTAGCCGCAAGCGCAGGTCCTTGTAGATTTTCCAACTGCTTGGCTTGACGGCGACTTCTGAATCCGGCCTCGGAGTCTTTTGCCTAGTCGCGGCGTCCAGCACCTTGCGAAACATCGCACCGCTCGCATCAAACGCACCAATGGCGAGGCAATCTGCACCTTCAGAGAAAATTCGAGCCACGTCTGGCTCTACATAGTCCGGAACTTTCCGACTGTTAGGAATCTCAAATACCCAGTGCTTGAGTGTATAAATGAGATTTACGTACAGACCGCCGTGTGTTGTCGGAGCAGCCGCTCTCTGATCTTGCGCCCGCAGCAAAGCGTTTGAGGGCTTTGCGCAACTTCTGCAGCGCATATAACACTCGTATTCAACGCGATAATCGTATTCTCGGCGGTATGAGTCCGCTAGTATGTCAAACGTGGTCTTGCTGTGACCGCATCTGGGGCAGTCGGCAATAAACATTGGCTTTTCAGATTTGGTGGCCAATCAAATCACTCCGCCGCCTGCACTCCGGCATCGCCGAACAGGCCCGGGCCGTCGTCGGCTTCGGCTTCCTGTTCGTTCGCAGCCTTGGCTTTCTTGCGCTTGTCGAAGCTGGACCACACCGTGTTCCAATCGCCCTTGGTCGCGCCCTTCGAATATTCCGTCGCGCGGGTTTCGAAGAAGTTGGCGTGCTCCACGCCGTTCAGCAGCGGGGCGAGCCAGGGCAGCGGGTGATCTTCGATCATGTAGATCGGCTGGAGGTTGAGCTGGCTGAGGCGCCAGTCCGCGATGTAGCGGATGTAGCGCTTGATTTCCTTTGCCGTCATGCCGGGCACGGGGCCGTCTTCGAAGGCGAGATCGATGAAGTTGTCTTCCAGGCGCACCGTTTTCTGGCACATGTCCATGATGTCTTCCTTGACCGCCTTGGTCAGGCAGTCCCGCTCGCGCACGAATTCGTGGAACAGGCGGGTGATGCCTTCGCAGTGCAGGCTTTCATCGCGGACCGACCAGCTGACGATCTGGCCCATGCCCTTCATCTTGTTGAAGCGCGGAAAGTTCATCAGCATGGCGAAGCTGGCGAAGAGCTGCAGCCCTTCGGTAAAGCCGCCGAACATGGCGAGCGTGCGGGCGATATCTTCATCCGTATCGACGCCGAATTCCTGAAGGTAGTCGTGCTTGTCCTTCATTTCCTCGTATTCGAGGAACATGCCATATTCGCTTTCAGGCATGCCGATGGTGTCGAGCAGGTGCGAATAGGCGGCGATGTGGACCGTTTCCATGTTGGAAAACGCGGTCAGCATCATCTTGATTTCGGTGGGCTTGAACACGCGGCCGTATTTGTCGTGATAGCAATCCTGCACTTCGACATCGGCCTGCGTGAAGAAGCGGAAGATCTGCGTGAGCAGGTTGCGTTCGTGATCGGAAAGCTTCTGCGCCCAGTCGCGGCAATCCTCGCCCAGGGGCACTTCTTCGGGCAGCCAGTGCACCTGCTGCTGGCGTTTCCAGAACTCGTAGGCCCAGGGGTACTCGAAGGGCTTGTAGGTCTTGCGGGCTTCGAGCAACGACATCTTGTGGGTCTCCGTATTCGCGTGAACGACTCATATAGTGAATCAGAGAGCGGATTCGAAGGCAAGCCTTGTCGATTCGGCGGGGATAAGCTGGCCATGAATTCTCTTGCAGGTGTGACGAATCGCAGGAACCTGCGGGCTTGAGGCCGGTTAGATAATCAGACGGTCCTGTCTCCGGAGCCACCGGTCGGCAGGACAATCACGGGGATAGCGACATCGTTCGGTTTTCCCCTTTTGCGGGCGATGTCCGCAGCCCCCGGCGCCCTGCCCTTCCTGCGAGGGGTGGGGCGCCAATTTTTTGGGATGTTTCAGGGACTGCGGACGGCGCGGTGCGGGCTCAGCCGTTGGGATCGGCCACTTCGACACCCAGCGGGGTCTGCTGGTGCTGGATGACCACCCATTCTTCATGATCGAGGCGCAGCAACGTGCTGGTGCACAGCGCATCGTAGGTGCGTTCGCCGCCCTTCGCCCGGGCGCGATAGGCGATCACGATCAGCCCTTCCTGATGGCGTTCCACCCGGGTGTCGGCAAATTCGACCTCGTCCCAGCGGGGCGTGTTCTTTACCGCCTCCACCGCGGCGCCGCGATCGTAGAGGAAGGGCGCTGCCGGGAGGGACATCACCACATCCTCTGCCACCTGCGTTTCATAAGCCTCGGCCCCGCCGGTCCACAGCGTGCGTTCGAATTCCCATAGCCGGTCGTCATTCATCGAAATGTCTCCTTGATGCTTCCCCTTCCCAATGCATCGCGGCGCCGATCGTTCAGAAAACAGGCGGTCTGGAGGGGCGATCCAACAGGGCGTGCCTCACGCCGGACGGACCGTGGACCTTTTATGCGCTGCCACCCGTTGGTTCAGTGTAAGTCACACAAAATAAAAGGGTTTTCAATGTTTGAGAAGCTACGCATCAAGGAACACATGGAAGTCGCCGATTGCAAGGGCATTCATGTCGGCACGGTCGATGAAGTCGAAGGCGATGCCATCAAGCTGACCAAATCGGACAGCAGCGATGACATCCACCACTTCCTGTCGATGGACGATGTCGAGAAGATCGACGACAACCGCATATACCTGAAGGAAAGCGCACGCATTCCCGCAGGTCTGGGGACAAAGGCCGCAGAACGCGCCTGATCCCGCGACATGGCGATCCCATCAGCGGATCGGATGAAGCCCCGCCCGGTTTTAGTCGGAGCGGGGCTTTCTTGTGGGACGGGTCCAAAATCGAGCCAAATCATTGCGCGCAGGCGGTATTCGGGTAAGTACGTAATCAACAATGAACCGGGCGCACGATTTCAACCTTGGCAAGGCAGCGCATGCCGCGCTTGCCGGCGACAACCCACCATCTGCGTGGGACGATCGCCTGCGCGCCGCGTTGAAAGACGCCCTGGCCGACACGCATTACCGCGAAGGGCGGTTCCTGCTGGTGGTGATCATGGTGGTGGCCGTGCTGTCGCTGGCGACGGACCTGCTGGTGGCGCCGCAGAACCTGGGACAGGTGGCGGCCGTGCGGCTCGGCCTGGTCCTTCCATTGAGCGGGATCGCCCTGCTGCTGCCGCGGCGGCTGGTGGGGCTGCAGAAGGTGATGATCGCGCTGGCGCTGATCGCATTCGGGCTGAGCATGGCGTTCGCCAGCCTGTTCGTCCCCTCGCCCGGCGATGCGCTGCTGGCGCTGGGTGTGGTGACCCTGCTCGCGCTGGCGCTGCCGGTGCTGCCGTTCCGCGGGCCGGCGCTGGTCGCTTTCATCCTGCTTTACGTGCTGGCGGTGGGCGGTTTTCTCTACATGAGCCAGCACGATATCGTGAAGACGAGCGCCTTCGCGGCGATCACCATCGTCACCGCCGCAACCGCGACGATCATCGCTCACCGCGTCCACTGGCTCGAGCGGCGCAATCTGCTGCTGACGCTGGAGGCGGGCAGCCGCGCGGCGACGTTGGAAGGGAGCAATGCCCGGCTGACCGAACTGTCGATGGAAGACCCGCTGACCGGCCTCGCCAATCGCCGCCGGGCGGAGCAGGCCTTTGCCGAACATTACTCCATGCCCGCCACGGCGGGACAGGCGGGCCCGGCGCTGTTCATGCTCGACCTCGATCATTTCAAGGCGTTCAACGACCGGTGGGGCCATCAGGCCGGCGATGCCTGCCTGCGGGCGGTGGCAGAAGTCCTGCGCCACGCCGCCAGCCGCCACGGCGGGCTCGCCGCGCGCTTCGGCGGGGAGGAATTCATCTTCCTGCTGCGCGCCGACGATGCGGGCCGGGCCCAGGCCATTGCAGAGGAACTGCGCGTCGCGATCGAACGGATCGAGATCGAAGACCATGGCGCAACGTCGACCGCCACCTGCACTTCCAGCATCGGGATCGCGCTGCATCAGGGGCCCGAGGCGCCCAATCTGGCCCGCATGCTGTCCGCGGCGGATGCCGCCCTTTACCGCGCCAAGGCGGACGGGCGGAACCGCACGATGGTCGAAACATAGGCATTCGCCGCAGGGTCAGACATCCGGCAGGCGCTGGTCGGCAAAGCCCCAGCCATGCAGCGATTTCGACTGCGCGCGATCGAGCAGTTTTTTCGCATCGTCGATGGAATAGGGGTGAGCGTCCTTCATCCCCTTGAGCTCGTTCCAGGCGAGCGGGATGGCCACCGGCGCACCGGACCGGGCGCGGGCGGAATAGGGCAGGATCGCTGTCGATCCGCGCTGGTTGCGCAGCCAGTCGATGAAGATCTTCCCCTTGCGCTTCGCCTTGCTCATCGTGGCGATGAAGCGATCGGGCTCTGCAAGGCTGAGCGCTTCGGCAAAGCGGCGTGCGAAATCCTTGTGCTGGTCCCAGTCGTGCCCGGTGGTCAACGGAACCACGACATGCACGCCTTTCCCACCCGACAGCATGGCGAAACTGGTCAGCCCCAGATCGGCCAGCCGGTCGCGAATGTCGCGTGCGGCCTGCTTGACCTCGTCAAAACCGAGACCCTCGTCCGGATCGAGGTCGAAGATCATCCGGTCGGGACCCTCCACATCGCCCGACCGCGCAGCCCAGCCGTGGAATTCGATTGTCCCCATCTGCACGCACTGGAGCAGCCCCTGGGGATCGTCGATGTAGAGATAGTCTTCGTGGCCGCCGTCTTTTTCGCGGATGGCGACGTGATGCACCCCATCACCGAAACTGCCGCTATCGTGTTTCTGGAAGAAGCATTTCTTCGCGCGGCCCTGCGGGCATCGCACGAGGCTGATGGGCCGATTGGCAGCGAAGGGCAGCATGATCGATGCAACTGCCGCATAGTAATCGGCCAATTGCCCCTTGGTCTGGCCGCTATCCGGAAAGACGACCCGATCGCGGCTGGAAATTTCCACCTTCGCGGCAGGCGCGGGAGAGGCTTTCGCCTGTTCGGGTTCGACGCTGGCGGCATCCTTGTCGCTGCGCAGGCCAAGAAAGCTGCCGTGCCGGACATTCCCGTCCGCAGTGAATTCGGCAAAGGCGATCTCGGCGACCAGCTTGGGCGTAACCCAGGTAACCCCGCGCGCGCTCGCCTTGTCTGTTTCGACGGGGCTGGTCTTGCGTTCGATCCGTTTCAGTTTCGCGGCCAGATCATCGAGATCGTCTGCGGAAAAGCCCGTACCGACATTCCCCTTGTAGACGAGTTCACCACCCTCGTTCTGAGCGAGCAGCAGCGAGGCGAAGGGCCGGCCCTTGGCCGAAGACTTCTTCCACCCGACCACGACGAATTCCTGCCGCCGCGTGCATTTCACCTTGACCCAGGATTTGCTGCGACGCCCGGAATAGGAGCCGTCGACGGTCTTGGAGATGATGCCTTCCTGCCCGGCATTGCACATGGTCCGGTAGAGCTTTTCACCTGCCCCCAGCACATGCTGCGCAACGTGGATCGGGGGTTCCGCGGTATCGAGCAGCGCTTCGAGCCGTTCTTTGCGCTCTATGTTGGGCAGGCCGGTCAGATCCTCGCCGTCCAGAGAGGGCAGGTCGAAGGCATAGAGAGCGAGACTGTCCGCTGCGGTCTGCGCTCCCTTGCCGCGCTTCAGCACTTTCTGCAGGCTGGAAAAATCGGGATTGCCCTTGGCATTATGGGCGACGATTTCGCCGTCGATAAGGCAGGCCGGCAAATCGAGTGCGGCGATAGTGTCAACGAGGGGGCCGAACTTGTCGGTCCAGTCCTTTCCGTTGCGCGTGTAAACGCGAACAGTCTTGCCCTTTGCGGCAATCAACGCGCGATAGCCGTCGAACTTGATTTCGTGCATCCAGCCATTTCCGGCCGGGACATCGTCGACGAGCGTTGCAAGCTGTGGCTTGCGATATTTTGGTATCGGCGCCGACTTGCGCTTCTTCGGCTTGGCCTTTCGTGCATTATGCGCAGACGCCTTTTCCATCTGCGCCAGGAAGGCATCGTCCTTCTTGCCCGCCAGCGGATATTCGCCGTTCTTGTCCGCCGCAATTTCCGCCATTGCACGCCCGGTCAGAACGCTGGTCAGTTCGCGCTGGACGAGCGCGTCACCATCTTCGGCGTGATCGTCCTGCAATTTGCGCAATAACCAGTTCTCGCGCTTCTCGCCGGGCTTTTTCTTCAGCCGGATCAACAGCCATTCGCCCTTCATACGCTCGCCGTCGAGGGTGAAGTGAAGGTGCCCTTTATCGAGATCCTTGGCAGTTTTGCCCTCTACAGGCTGCCATTGCCCCCGGTCCCACAGCATGACGGTTCCGCCGCCATATTCGCCTTTGGGGATCACACCTTCAAACTCGGCGTAGGACAGGGGATGATCTTCGGTCCTGACGGCCAGCCGTTTGACATCGGGGTCTGGCGATGGCCCCTTGGTCACCGCCCAGCTTTTCAGGACGCCATCGACTTCGAGCCGAAGATCCCAGTGAAGCCGTGTCGCGTCGTGCTTTTGAACGATGAAGAGGTTGCCCCCTTTTCCGCCCTTGCGCTGGCCGGCCGGTTCGGGCGTCGCCTTGAAATCGCGCCTGGCATTATATTCCGCCAGCGGATCCGTGCGCGCGGCCATCGATCAGGCCGACTTCTTGCGGCGCGTCGTCTTCTTGGGCTGTTCCTTCCCGACAGACTTCTTGAGGGCCGCCATCAGGTCGATCACATTGGAGCCATCGGCGGCTTCGGGCTCGTCGACATCTTCTATGATGGCCTTTTTGCTTTTCGATTTCGCCTTCTTGTCGATCAGCTTGCGGAGCGCCTCGACATAGTGATCTTCGAATTCGCCTGCATCGAAAGGCGCGCTTTTCTGTTCGATCAGCGTATTGGCGAGGTCGAGCAGTTCCTTCTTCGGCTTTGCATCGCCGATGTCATCGAAGAAGGACTGTCCCTGCCGGACTTCATTGGCATAGCGGAGCGTTTCGAGAAGCAGACCCTTGCCGCATGGCTTGATGGCGACCAGTTTTTCGCTGCCGCGCACGGATAGCTGACCCAGCGCCACCTTCTTCGATTTTCGCAACGCTTCGCGTAGGACGATGAAGGCTTCTTCGGCGAGTTCATCATTCGGGACGACATAATAAGGTTTCTCGAAATAGAGCGGGTCGATCTCGCACGCGTCGACGAACTGGACGAGTTCCAGCGTGCGCTTGCTTTCTATCTTGACCGCTTCGATCTCTTCATCGTCCAAGAGGACGTAATTACCCTTGGAAACTTCATAGCCCTTGATGATTTCGTCGCGATCGACCGGGCCGATGCCAGGGACGACCTTTTCATAGGAAATACGTTTGCCGCTGGGCTCGTGGATCTGATTGAAGCTGATGCGCGCACCCGATTTGGTGGCGGAATAGATTTCGACCGGTATCGAAACCAGCGCGAGCCTGATCTGTCCCTGCCAATATGCGCGCGCTGCCATCGAAATCTCCTCGAACCCTGAAAGGAGCGCTTGAGCGCGCGAATAGGTTCCGAAGAAGAAACGGCCCCGCAAGTGCCGAACACTCGCGGGGCCGCAGATCTGGTCAGTCCATCACCTTACTGACAGGCGAGGCATTCCTCGTAATCGGTCTGTTCGCCGCCGGCAGCCAGTTCGTACTTGGCGGCATCGGCCGTATTGTCGGCTTCCACGCCGCCAGCAAATCCGGCGCGCTGCACGCTCTTCGACCGCAGGTAATAGAGCGATTTGATGCCCTTTTCCCATGCCTGGAAGTGCAGCATCATCAGGTCCCACTTGTCGACATCGGCCGGGATGAACAGGTTCAGCGATTGCGCCTGATCGATATAGGGTGCGCGATCGGCCGCGAATTCGAGCAGCCAGCGCTGATCGATTTCAAAGCTGGTCTTGAACGCGGCCTTTTCCTCCGCCGTCAGGAAATCGAGGTGCTGGACGCTGCCGCCACGTTCCAGGATCGAGTTCCAGATATTGGTCGAGTTCTTGCTCTTCTTGTCGAGAATCTTTTCCAGATAGGGATTCTTGACGATGAAAGAGCCGGACAGCGTCTTGTGCGTGTAGATGTTGGCCGGGATCGGTTCGATGCAGGCGCTGGTGCCGCCGCAAATGATGGAAATCGACGCGGTCGGCGCAATCGCCATCTTGCAGCTGAAGCGTTCCATCGCACCGGTTTCGGCCGCGTCCGGGCACGGACCGCGTTCCTGGGCGAGCACCAGCGAGGCTTCTTCCGCCTTGGCGCTGATGTGTTTGAACATCTTGAGGTTCCAGACCTTCGCCATCGGGCTTTCGAAACCGATGCCCTTGCTCTGCAGGAAAGAGTGGAAGCCCATTACGCCCATGCCGACGCTGCGTTCGCGCATGGCGGAATATTTGGCGCGGGCCATCTCGTCCGGCGCGCGATCGATATAGTCCTGCAGGACGTTGTCGAGGAAGCGCATGACGTCTTCGATGAACTGCTTGTCACCGTTCCACTCGTCCCACTTTTCGAGGTTGAGCGAGGACAGGCAGCACACCGCAGTACGATCGTTGCCGAGATGGTCGATGCCGGTCGGCAGGGTGATTTCGGCGCACAGGTTCGACGTCGAAACCTTGAGGCCCAGTTCGCGGTGATGCTTGGGCATCATCCGGTTCACCGTGTCGGAGAAGACGATATAGGGTTCGCCCGTGGCGAGACGGGTTTCGACCAGCTTCTGGAACAGGCTGCGGGCATCCACGGTCTTGCGGACCGATCCGTCGCGCGGAGATACGAGGTCGAATTCCTCGCCATTGCGCACCGCTTCCATGAAGGCATCGGTTACGAGCACACCGTGATGCAGGTTCAGCGCCTTGCGGTTGAAGTCCCCGCTGGGTTTGCGGATTTCGAGGAATTCCTCGATCTCGGGGTGAGTGACATCGATGTAGCAAGCGGCCGAACCGCGGCGCAGGCTACCCTGGCTGATCGCGAGAGTCAGCGAATCCATTACACGCACGAAGGGAATGATGCCGCTGGTCTTGCCGTTGAGGCCGACAGGTTCGCCGATACCGCGAACATTCCCCCAGTACGTGCCGATGCCGCCGCCTTTAGAGGCGAGCCAGACGTTTTCGTTCCATGTGTTGACGATACCGTCGAGGCTGTCTGACACCGAATTGAGGTAGCAGCTGATCGGCAGGCCGCGCGTGGTGCCGCCATTCGACAGCACGGGCGTTGCGGGCATGAACCACAGGTTCGAAATGTAGTTGTAGAGCCGCTGCGCATGATCGCCATCGTCGGCGAAATAGTCCGCGACACGGGCGAACAGATCCTGATATTTCTCACCCGGAAGCAGATAGCGGTCGGTCAGGGTTTCCTTGCCGAATTCGGTCAGCAGCGCATCGCGGCTTTCATCGATCTGCACGTCGAAACGGCGATCGAGAACCTTCTTGCTGTCTTCCTTGGTCGCCTGCGCAGCAACGGCCGCAACCGCGCCGGCAAGAGCTTCGCCCGCGGCTTCCTGAACCAGCTGTTCGCTACCGTTGTCGGACTTGTCCATGGCGACCGCCTTCTTCTTGGTGGTGGGCTCGTCGACAGTGTCGTGCGTATCCAGATCCAGTGCCATCGCCGTGTCGTTCCCGCTCTTGAAATCCATCGTCTGCCCCGCCGTTTGAGTGTACCGCCCGCCCATGACCGGGCTGCGCATGTTCCGCTTGTGTTCGAGTCGGCGGGACTGTCTTCCCACCTAGCAATTTTGTGCGGTTCGAGGGTAAAAACTTATCCCGCTTTTCCCCACAGCCCCGGCGTGAAAGCGGCTTCTCCCTATAAGGGAACAAACCGCCGATAGCTAGGTCTTGTGGGTACCCCCGGTATCCCGACTACTAGATACTGAATCAGACGGGACTCGTGTGCAAGACCGTAAATGAACTTTTAAGAAGGTCGGCAGCCTGTTGGCGAAGTGCTTTATCCAGGTGCAACGCCGCGACGCGTGGATCAAGCTGGACTTGGCGAACACGCAAGCCCGAAAATGAATCCGGGAAAAAAATTTTGCGGGCAAAAATCATCGTGCCGGGTTGAGAATCATTCGAATCCCGGCGCGCAATTTTGCAACCCAACGCTGTCCCGCTCGCTGCGAGGTTCCTTAGGACCATTACCTGCGCCAGCTTGTGAGGAAGTGGGTCAGCCTGTCGCAGATTTGGCGTGGCCGGCGATGGCATCGGCCACCTCATCGACCAGTTCCAGAGGCAGGTCATGACCCCATCCGCGAATGGTCTTCAGCTTCGAGCCCGGAATGCAGGCGGCGGTGTCCCTGCCGCCTTCGCACGGCACAAGCGGATCGTCTTCGCCATGCAGCACGAGGGTGGGCACGGCGATATCCCTCAGCATAGGCCGCCGGTCCCCATCCGCCACGATAGCCGAGAGATGGCGCGTGGGCCCTTCAGGGTAGAAGCTGCGGCGAATGCTGGCGCGCGTGCGATCGCGCAGGCGGTCTTCCGCCGTCGGGTAGCCGGGCGATCCGATGGTTCGCGCCAGCATCACCCCGTGATCGACGAGCACGTCTTCATCCGTGCTGTCGGGACGGGTCACCAACGCCTTCATCGCCTCCGGCCTGGCGGGCGGCAGTTTGGGATTGCCGCTGGTCGAAAAAACGGATGTCAGCGAAAGGCACCTATCCGCATGGCGATGCACAAGATGCTGCGCGATCATTCCGCCCATGCTCGCGCCGACGATATGCGCCTTGTCGATTCCGAGCGCGTCCAGCAGACCGGCGCCATCGTCGGCCATGTCGGCCAAAGTATAGGGAACCTTGGGCGTGAGGCCGATCTTGGACATCAAGGTCAGCTTGATCAGGCCGGGTGCCTTTACCCCATCGAATTTCTGGCTGAGGCCGATGTCGCGATTGTCATATCGAATTACCCGGAAGCCGTGACTGGCGAGTCTTTCCACCAGTTCGTCGGGCCACAGGGTGAGCTGCGCGCCGAACCCCATGATCAGCAGCATCGCTGGATCGGCCGGATTGCCGGTTTCCTCGTAGTGGATTTCGATCCCGTTCGCTGTCGCCTTCGGCACGCGCCTCTCCCGTGGTTCACAGAATCGCAGGTTCAACCGAAAAGCAACGCGTTGTCCATGGGAAGTGTGCGACATAAGAATAATGAGCGCGTGCCATAAGCCGCATGATACGGCGCTTGGGTCACGGTAGAATGACACTTTTATTTCGCTTATGTCGCCTTCCTACAATACAAGGCGCGAACTGTCTGGCTCTGCTATTGCGGGATCTCAATCCGCGGGGGCACCGGGATGGAAAAGCGTAGGGGCAATCGCTCCAAGACCGACGACGACGTGATGGTTTCCATCAACGGCGTTGCTGCGCGCGGCAGAATGCTCAACCTCTCACGCGAAGGCTGCAAGATCACCGGAACCCGCGTCAATGCGGAGGTCGGCGAAGCCGTGACGGTTACCCTGCTCGAAGGGGTGGCGGTTGAAGGCGAAGTCATGTGGGCGGAAGGCGAAGAAATCGGGATCAGGTTTGCCCGCCCGATCGGCGAGGCCACGGTGAAATACTTCATGCTCGGCACGTTGCAGCATGCGCGGGACGAGATACCCGTCGACCAGTTCGGCCGGGGGTTTCCTCCCATGCGCCCCGACCGGGGCCTTGCCGACTAGGGCATCGCCCTATGGGACCAGTACCGTGTCGCGCCCGATCGGGTTGGTTTCGGGATAATCGAGAATAAAGTGAAGCCCGCGGCTTTCGTGCCGCTTCAATGCGCTGCTCACGATGAGGTCCGCGCATTCGAGCAGATTTCTCAGTTCGATGAGATCGGTCGTCACACGGAAATGGCCGTAATAATCTTCGACCTCGTCGCGCAGGAGGCGGATGCGGTGCGCCGCACGTTCGAGCCGCTTGGTGGTGCGTACGATACCGACGTAGTTCCACATGAACCGGCGAATCTCCGTCCAGTTCTGCTTGATCACCACTTCCTCGTCGGAATCGGTCACCCGGCTTTCATCCCAAGAGAGGATTTCCGGCGGGTCGTCTAACTTGTCCCAGCATTCGAGGATGTCCTTGGCCGCCGCCTCGCCGAACACGAAACATTCGAGCAGCGAATTCGACGCAAGACGATTGGCGCCGTGCAGCCCGCTTTCCGTGCATTCGCCAGCCGCCCACAGGCCCGGCAGATCGGTCTTGGCATCGAGCCCGATCTTAACGCCGCCGCAGGTATAATGCTGAGCCGGGACGACGGGGATCGGTCCCTTGGTCATGTCGATCCCCAGCCCGAGCAGCTTTTCGTGGATGGTGGGGAAATGCTCCATCACGAACTCGGGCGGCTCGTGGCTGATGTCGAGATGGACGTAATCGAGGCCGTGACGTTTGATCTGATCGTCGTTGGCCCGCGCCACGATATCGCGCGGGGCAAGCTCCATCCGCTCAGGGTCATATTTCTTCATGTACCGCTCGCCCGTGATCGGGTTCAGCAAACGCCCGCCTTCACCGCGCACGGCTTCGGTAATCAGGAAATTCTTGACGTCGAGATTGTAGAGGCACGTCGGGTGGAACTGCATCATCTCCATGTTGGAAACGCGCGCGCCCACCCGCCAGGCCATGGCGATACCATCGCCAGTCGCGCCCCGTGGAGCCGTACTGAACAGATAGACACGCCCCGCGCCGCCTGCCGCCAGCACCGTTGCGCGGGCGACATGTGACACGACCTCGCCGGATTCCTCGTCGAGCGCATAGGCCCCCCACACCCTACCCGATCCGGAATAGTCGACCTGATTGCGTCCTGTAATCAGGTCCACGCAGCTTTGGCCGGGCAGTAGCGTAATGTTCGGATTCTCCTCCGCCGCCTTGAGCAATGCTGCCTGCACGGCCCACCCCGTCGCGTCGTTTACGTGGACGATGCGGCGATGCGAGTGCCCGCCTTCCCGAGTAAGATGAAGATCGCCCGCTTCGCGGTTGAAAGGAACACCCAGTTCGCTCAACCGGTCGATCGAGGCGGGTGCCCGCTCGATCACAAATTCCACCGTTTCACGATTATTGAGGCCCGCCCCCGCGATCATCGTATCGCGAACGTGGTTTTCGAACGTATCGCCCGCATCGAGAACGGCGGCGATGCCTCCTTGCGCCCAAGCAGTCGAACCGCTGTCGAGCCGCCCCTTCGCCAGAACGAGCACCTTTTTCGTTTCGGCCAGGGCCAGTGCCGCGGTCAGGCCGGCGGCGCCTGAACCGATCACTAGGACGTCATGAGGAATCACTGTCATCACAACGTCATGACTGGCCAGAATGCGGGCGGCAAGAAAAACAGACTTCGGCGAAATACAGTGAAACTGCTCGATTCGCCGCGCATATTTCAAACTCGCAGCATACCAGCCACGATTCGGCGCAGCACGGTTAACGCAGCGTCACGGCCGCCTTAAGGCACGAATCGATAGGGGAATATCACAAGGGACGCAGAGGGTCGTAAATGGGACTGGGACGTATTGCCTGCGCTGTCGGAAAGCACAGCGTAGATCGCACGAATGTAAAGCGCGCAGCAGGCCAGCAGGTAGGGCGCTGCCGTAATTGCAAGGCACCGATGGAAGAGATCGAGCCACATCACTGGGAACTTCAGCGGGTAAAGGATGCAGGCCTGGGGCCCCGCGCCTTCATGTAGCGGTTGTTATCACCCCGCGCCGGTCAACTGGACGAAGACGTCTTCCAGATCTGCCTCGCGCGTGGTGACATCTTCGATGGCGTAGCCATGCGACTGGACCAGAGCCAGCACCTGCCCAGCGCTCGCCTTGTCGCGATCGTAAGTGATTTCCAGCCTGCGCGGTTCGATTACTTCGGCTTTTGTAAAAGCCTCTTCCATGATCGGACCGCCCAGATCCTTGTCCACCGTGATTGACACGACTTTTTCCCGCGCCATTCCCACCAATTCTCTCGTCGGTTTTTCGGCGATCAGTTCACCATGGTTGATGATCGCGATGCGATCGCAAAGCTGCTCAGCTTCTTCGAGATAGTGCGTAGTCAGAACGACCGTCACACCTTGCCGGTTGAGATCGGTCACCAATTCCCAGAGCTGGCGGCGCAATTCGACGTCGACTCCCGCAGTCGGTTCGTCGAGCACGAGGATCGGAGGCGAATGAACCATCGCCTTTGCGATCAGAAGCCTGCGCTTCATCCCGCCAGATAGCGTGCGTGCATAGGCATCGCGCTTGTCCCAAAGATGCACCGCTTTCAGCAGTTCCTCGCTGCGCCGCTCCGATTTGGGGATGCCGTAAAAGCCGCCCTGGTTTTCCAGCACTTCGAAAGGCGTGAAAAATGGGTCGAACACGATTTCCTGCGGAACGATCCCGATGGATCGCTTCGCATTGCGCGGGTTATCGCCGATATCGAAGCCCCAGATTTCGGCGCTGCCGCGGGTCTTCCTGACCAAACCTGCGAGAATATTGATAAGGGTGGATTTGCCTGCGCCATTAGGACCCAGCAATCCGAAAATGCCACCTTGCGGGACGTCGAAGCTTACCCCCTTCAGCGCAAGTTTGGGCTTTTCGCCCGGGCCGGCAGGTGCATATTCCTTGACGAGGTCGTCGATGCGTATCGCTGGGGGAGTAGTCATGCAGCCGACCTAGGTGCAGCGCGCCAATGCGACAAGCGGCGAATGCTTGCGTAGGCGCGATGCACATATTATCGGCATTGTTCATGAGCCTGCCTCCTCCCGAATTGTCCAAGGTCACCACGCGGCGCGTGTGGTGCGATGGCGCAACCGACATCCGTACCGGCGTGAATTACAAGCCCGCCGCACTCGGTCACCCGAAAGTCTATCTCGAGATCGACGAGCATGGTTATGTCGATTGCGGCTATTGCGACCGGCGCTTCGTGCTGATCGGCGGACCAGCAGATGGCGTCGATCAGTCGCAGTTGATGGACATATCCGAAGGCGCCGATCCCGGGCACCCGTAAGGCTGGCAGTGGCCCCTCGCCTTTGGCTGCAGCCATCCCTACATAGGATGGTATGACGCCAGCGAACGATCCCCACGCCCTTATTTACAACCAGCTCGACCCCGAGGAAGCCAAGGCACTGACAGCACGGCTGCTGGCACCTTGCGACGATGGCGAGCTTTATCTCCAGTTCATGGCGACCGAGAGCTTCGCCTTTGACGATGGTCGCCTGAAGACTGCTGATTACAGTCGAGATTCGGGGTTCGGCCTGCGCGGCGTTTCCGGCGAGACAACCGGCTTTGCCCATGCGAACGAAATCAGTGCCGCAGCGATCGCCCGCGCAGGCGAGACGCTGCAATTGCTGGACGCGACCAAATCTCCGCATTCCGCCCCGCCGGAACGAACCAATCGCCATCTTTACACCGATGCCAGCCCACTGGATCTGGTGCCCTTCGCCGAGAAGGTGGCCTTGCTCGAGAAGATCGACGCTGTTGCACGGGCGAAGGATCCGCGCGTAGCGCAAGTTACTGCGGGCATGTCGGCCAGTTGGAGCGCGATCGACATCATCCGCGCCGATGGCTTCACGGCGCGCGATATTCGCCCCCTCGTGCGACTAAACGTCAGCATCGTTGCCGAAGCGAACGGGCGCCGCGAAACCGGTAGTTTCGGCTTCGGCGGACGTTATCTCTACGACACGCTGTTCGATGAAGGCCGGTGGATGAACGCGGTCGATGAAGCTGTGCGCCAAGCACTGGTAAATCTGGAGAGCATCGAGGCCCCTGCGGGCGAGAAGACTGTATTGCTCGGGCCCGGCTGGCCGGGTGTGCTGCTGCATGAAGCTGTAGGACATGGGCTCGAGGGAGATTTCAACCGCAAGGGCACGAGCGCCTTTTCCGGCCGCATCGGCGAACGCGTGGCGGCGCCCGGCGTCACCGTCATCGACGATGGCAGCATCGCAAACCGCCGGGGTTCACTCAGCATCGATGATGAAGGAACCCCCACGCGCGAAACCGTCCTGATCGAGGATGGCATTCTCAAAGGCTACATGCAGGACCGGCTCAACGCACGGCTGATGGGCGTGGAGGCGACCGGTAATGGGCGCCGCCAGTCCTACGAACACGCGCCCATGCCGCGTATGACCAATACCTTCATGCAAAGCGGAACGGACAATCCAGAAGAACTTCTGAGCCGTATGGACGACGGAATTTACGCAACCAGCTTCGGCGGCGGACAGGTCGATATTGTATCCGGCAAGTTCGTCTTCGCCTGTACGGAAGCCTATAAGGTCGAAAAGGGCAAAGTGATTGCCCCGATAAAGGGTGCCACCCTGATCGGTGACGGGCCGACTGTGCTGACCAAGGTGCGCGGTATCGGCAACGATATGGCTCTCGATGAAGGCATCGGCGTCTGCGGCAAGGGAGGCCAGAGCGTGCCCGCCGGCGTTGGGCAACCCACCCTGCTTATCGATGGCATTACCGTGGGCGGAACGGCCTGACCCCGCCAAGCGTTCGACTCATCGAAGGTTCAGTCACGAGGGTCTAGTATCCGAACATCCTTCAGGAGATTCGACATGTTCAAGCACATCGCCTTAGCCACTGCCGCTTTCGGAATGCTCTCCTCGCCCGTTCTGGCGGATGAAAACGCCCAGATGACACGCGGCGAAGAGAAGCTGGCCAAGCTGCTTGACGGTCGCGTTGCAGGCGAGCCGCAAAGCTGTATCCGCACCTTGGGCAGTCGCAATCTCAGCCAGATCGACGGCACGGCCCTGACCTATCGCGATGGCGACACCGTATGGGTCAATTATACGCGCAATCCCGACAGTATCGATGATCGCGACATCATGGTCATCGACCGGTTCAGCGGATCGAGCCTGTGCCGTACCGATCAGGTGAAGCTGGTCGATCGGGTCAATGGCTTTCTGTCAGGAATCCTGCTGCTCGACGAGTTCGTCCCTTACAAAAAGGTCGACACCGAAGGTTGATCGCCCGGTCAGGCCTCGCGTAACGCTTTTTGGCCCGCCGCCCGGATAACCGCCCTCGCTACGAATACGCCGACCACAGCAAAGGCCGGGAGCATCAGGCCCGGCTCGGGCAATTCGAAGCCGAAGGCGGTACCGGCTGCGCGCACAAGCGCGGTCAGTCCCAGCATGGTGGCAACCCCGACGACAAGCAGGCCGAACGCATTGGCCACAGGTCCGTTGGCGTTCTCGCCTAACAAAGCCCCATCGTTCATCGCTGCAAGCAGGAATAGAGCGACCAGCGGTAGCAACACGCCGTTGAACGCCTGCGCGGCAAGGATTGCGGGTGTCGGCCGGATGTCGGCCAGCCCGAACCCCACGCCGATGATCAGGATGACCAGCCACACTGAACGAAAACGCCATCCGGATGCCTGCCACCGGGCGTCGTCTGGCGCGCCGAACAGGCCCCGCGCCGTCAGCGCGGCGGCCAGCGGTGCAGTCACTGCCGACGAGACGCCAGCAGCGAGCAGGCCGATCCCGAAACCGGTCCGCACCCAACCGCCAAGTTCAACTGCCAGAACGTCGCCCAGTGCATCGAAAGAAAATTCGCCGGTGAGCGAAGTCCCTACCACGAGAATGCCAGCGGTAATCAGCAGGCCGAGGCCGACGGCCACGCCCAGTCCGAAGCGCATTTCGTTCAACCCCTGCCCCCGGGCCAAAGCAGCGCCGAGAAAGAGATTGTACGGCACCACCGTGGTGCCGACCAAGGCAAGTACCCCAAGCAATGCGACACTGTCGTCGCCGAAGCCCGGTGTGGGCACAAGTCCGACAAAGAGCGACGCAAGCGGGGGAGCCAGCGAGATCGCCACGGCGAGAAATCCCGCGCCCATGAGCGCGACGAAAATCGCCATCGTCCGGGCCACACCTTGCGGCGATCCCGAAAGCAGGAGGGCCGCAGCGATCGCGGCCAGGATGAGCGTAACAGCTTCCTTGGACCAAGGTAACGCCAGCATCGCGCCCGCTGCCCCGCCCAGTATATTGCCAGCTTCATAGGCAGCGCACCCCAGCAGGATTGCACCACCAATCAGGATAAGGGTGGCGATGCGTGCAAAACCGGTGGGGTACCGACGCCGCAGGATAGTCGCCAGATCATCGCCCGTAGCTACGCTCAGCCGGCCAGCGAATTCCTGAAGAGTAAATGTGGCAATACCGGAGAACACCACTGCCCATAGCAGCGCCGTACCGGCAGCGGCACCGGCGCTGGCGGCAGCCGTGACCGTGCCCGGCCCGATGAACGCTGCCGCAATCGCGGACCATAACAGGATCGAGGCCAGGCGCTTCATCGACTGCCTTTCTGCAGCAAGCGGGACGATGCAGCAATCATGTGTTTGCCAGGCCGGTCTTGCAGAGGGCCAGGGCCGGACAGGTGGCGCAATCCGGCATCGACGGGCGGCACCATGTCTGGCCCAGCTTCTTCATCAGCAAGTGGTGTTCATCATAGTCAGCGCCGGACCATTCTTCCGGCATTACAGGCATGATCGCGTCGAAGGCGCGTTCCGTGTTTGCTTTCGGCGGGACAAGGCCCATTCGCTGAAGGATACGCTTGTGATGACCGTCGAGAACGATGGCGCGCCGGTCAAGTGTGGATGCATTCATGACCCCGGCAGCGATCTTGCGCCCCACACCGGGTAGCTGCTCCAGCCAGTTCATGGCTTCGTGAGTTTTCATTTCACCAAGATGCGAAAGATCGACCTTGCCGCGCGAGGCTACAATCGCCGACAGGCTGGCCTTCAGCCGTTCGGCTGCGACGCCGGGATAAGTCTGCGTCGTGAGTTCGGCTTGCAACTCGTCCAGCGCAGCGGTCGCAACCTTTTCCCAGCTCTTGAACCGCTTTAACAGGCGATCAGTGGCAGCGTTCGAAATCTCCGATTTCGTCTGCGCACCGATCACACCCTGGACCAGTACCCATTCCGGTTGCCGCCACGCGGCGGCCGCGCGTTCGATACGTCCGAACCGTTGGACAAGCAGCGCCTGAAGCCGCCGTATGACGTCCGTGCGGGGATCGGACCCTAGCGGGAGTTCCAATTCACTCCCATTCGATCGTACCCGGCGGCTTGCTGGTATAGTCGTAGACCACTCGGTTGATGCCCTGCACCTCGTTGATGATGCGCGTTGCAACGCGGCTGAGGAAGCTGGCATCGAAGGGAAAGATGTCGGCCGTCATCCCGTCGGTGCTGGTTACGGCGCGTAAGCCGCACACACTGTCATAGGTGCGGCCGTCACCCATTACACCGACGGTCTTGACGGGCAGCAGCACCGCAAAGGCCTGCCAGATCGCGTCGTAAAGCCCGGCGTTGCGGATCTCTTCGAGGTAGATCGCATCCGCCTTGCGCAGGATGTCGCAGCGTTCCTTGGTGACTTCACCGGGAATGCGGATGGCGAGGCCGGGCCCGGGGAACGGATGGCGACCGACGAAAATCTCCGGCAGCCCCAGCTCGCGGCCCAGTTCCCGCACTTCGTCCTTGAACAGTTCGCGCAAGGGTTCGACCAGCTTCATGTTCATGCGTTCGGGCAAGCCGCCGACATTGTGATGGCTTTTGATCGTGACGCTCGGCCCGCCGGTGAAGCTGACGCTTTCGATCACGTCTGGATAGAGCGTTCCCTGCGCAAGGAAATCCGCTCCGCCGATCTTCTTCGCTTCGGCTTCGAACAGATCGATGAAGGCCCCGCCGATGAACTTGCGCTTCTTTTCCGGGTCGGTCTGGCCCTCCAGCCCACCTAGGAACATCTCTTCGGCATTCACATGAACGAGCGGGATATTGTAATGGTCTCGGAACAGGGTCACGACCTGCTCGGCCTCGTTCATGCGCATCAGCCCGTGGTCGACGAAGACGCAGGTCAGTTGATCGCCAATCGCCTCATGAATGAGCACTGCGGCAACCGCGGAATCGACGCCGCCAGACAGGCCGCAGATAACCTTGCCATCACCAACCTGCGCGCGAATTTCTTCGATCTTGGTCTTGCGGAATTCGGCCATCGTCCAGTCGCCGGCGAGGCCGCAGACATGGCGCACGAAATTGGCCAATAGTTTCCCGCCGTCAGGGGTATGCACCACCTCGGGGTGGAACTGCGTGCCGTAATATTTGCGCTCTTCGTCGGCGATGACCGCAAACGGTGCCCCATCGCTTGTCGCGACGATCTTGAAACCGGGCGCAAAGCGCGTGACCTTGTCACCATGGCTCATCCAGACCTGATGACGTTCGCCGTTCTTCCATAGGCCGTCGAAAAGCGCGCACTCCTCGGTCACGGTCAGATAGGCTCGGCCGAACTCTCCGCCATCGCCGGTTTCGTGGCCGGGACGCACTTCGCCGCCAAGTTGCTGACTCATCACCTGCTGGCCGTAGCAGATGCCAAGGATCGGCAGTCCGCTATCGAACAGGATCTGCGGTGCGCGCGGGCTGTCCTCGTCGCAAACGCTCGCAGGCGAACCGGAAAGGATGATCCCCTTGGGTTGCAGGCGATGAAAGGCTTCCTCGGCCTGCGTGAACGGCGCGATCTCGGAATAGACCCCCGCTTCGCGCACGCGGCGTGCGATAAGCTGGGTGACCTGGCTGCCGAAGTCGACAATGAGTATGGAATCGGGGAGGTGCTCTGGCTGCATGCGGTCCGTTAAAGGCAGCGCGCGCCCGCTGTCCAGCATTGGCTCTTACGCTCGGGAAATTGTCCCCATGGCCAACAAGAGGCTGGTCGGGCACAGGCGCCATTGATCACCCTGCTGCGGCGATCCGCGGCAAAATGTGCACTTCCATGCAACCTATTGGATTCTCACGTCTTCGGCGACCACAGAAATAACCAAGGGACGTGCCCGAAATGGGTTGCGCAAAACGCAACACCCATCCAAGTTTTCACACTTTAGTTCAAGGACGTGAAAGATTATTACAACCCTCACAGCCAGACGGCGACCCATGAGGAGCCGTTTCGGACGAATTACAGATACGACGGCAGTCCAAGCAGCCGCGTTTCTGGCCTTCCTCGCCAAGAGCGGTCGGCAACATGCCTACCGGGTCTGCGAGGCGATATGGCAGCGAGTAGAGACGCGGCCGCCGACATTCCTCTCCCTCCCCCCAAGAAGTTGGCGCCGCGTCTCGAAAGCCGCAGCCACCGCGAGCGTCACGCGGGCAAACCGCGCCGTACCGCTTCCTCGCGAAGTTCCGTCTTGAGAAGCTTTCCGATGTGGCTGCGCGGCATTTCATCGATAACGTGTAGCTGAGCCAGCCGCTGCGTCTTTCCCAACCGGGAATTGACCGCGTCGCGAATCGTATCGCAGTCGCGGGCGCTTTCCTTCAACGTGATGAAGCCAACCGGCGTTTCGCCCCAGCGTTCGCTGGGTACGCCGATGACGGCCGCTTCGACGACATCGGCTTCCTTGGCCAGTTCATCCTCCAGGTCGACGGGAAAGATATTGAACCCGCCGGAAATGATCATGTCCTTTGCGCGGCCCACCAATTCGACAAAACCTTCGGCATCTATCCGCCCGATATCGCCCATCCGCTGCCACAGGTCACCTGTCTCAGGGTCGGTCCAGTATCCTTCCTGTGTTTTCGCGGGCTGGTTTTTGTATCCCGTCATCATCGTCTGGCTTCTGCCGATGAGATTTCCCGCCTCACCGGGTGCTACGGGCTTATCTTCATCGTCGAGCACCTTGAGTTCGCTGCCCGGAGCGGGGCGACCGACAGTATGAAGCTTGTCGGGAAATTTGTGCGCTTCCAGAAGACACACGACGCCGCCTTCGGTCATGGAATAGATTTCCACCAACGCGCCAGGCATGCGATCAAGCACTTCACGCTTCAGTTCGGCCGGGAACGGCGCAGAGGTGCAGTATTTGAGCTGTAGCGAAGAGAGGTCGAATTCGTCGAAGCGTGGCTCCTGCATCAGGCGGCGGTACTGTACCGGCACCAGCATGGTGGCAGTCGTGCCGTCTTGCTCTGCGAACTGAAGCCATCGCAGCGCGTCGAATTTGCGCGTTACCCGTACGGTGCCGCCAGCGAGCAGGGGTGGCAGGAACGCAACCATCGTAGTGTTCGAATAGAGCGGCGTGGATGCGAAGGTGCACACCCGCATCCCGTTCTCCAGCCAGCTCGATGCCGTTGAAGCGAATTGGCGCCACCGCATCTGGTGAGAATGGACGATACCCTTGGGAACGCCGGTGGTGCCGCTTGAATAGATAATGTTGAAGGCGTCGGCAGGTTCAGGATCGAAGGAAGCGGCCTTGGCGCCTTGGGGCGCCATCCACGTGTCGAGGTCCTCGTCCAGCACGATACGCGTCATGTCCGCAAAGCAGCCGTCGCCCAACTCGTTCAACTTCGCGCGATCCATGAAGATATGGGTAGCGCCGGAATCCTTCGCCATTCCGGCCAGCTGATCGGGACTGGCGCTGGTAGTCAGTGGAGCCGCTACTCCGCCAGCCCGCACAGCCGCAAGAAATACGAGCGCGTAGGGTATGGACGAATACCCAAGGATCGCTACCGATTGCCCGCGCTCCAGCCCTTCTTCCAACAGCCGAGCAGCGATCCGTTCTACCTTCTCGCCGAACTGCGCCCAGGTGATCTCGGCATCATCGTCCCGAATGGCGATTTTTTCGCCCAGCTCAGCGGCATTGTCGGCGATGATTTGCGAATAGCTGCCAAATGGTTCGGCAAGCTTGGCGGCGATCTGTGTCTCTCCCATACCCGCACCCTTATCGCTGACCGCGCGTCTGTCTAGCCGCCCGATAGACTGCCGAGCGAAAATGCCAGGATCACCCCCAGTGCAGTCGCGATGCCGGCCCAGTGCCGGTCCTCCCGAAAGGCCTGCGGGAAAACTTCGGTGGCGAGGCTGGCGACCACTGCACCGGCAGCAAAGCAGCGTATAAGCGCCAGTGTACCCTCTCCCACGCCGGTCAGCGCCAGATTGCCGACTATCGCGGCAAGAGACAGCAGGACGGCAGTGCCTGCCCACAGCACCATGATCTTGCCCTTCGACCGCCCGTCCTGCGCCATCGAGCGTGCGCCGCCTGCCGCCTCGGGCAAGTTCGACAGCAGGATCGATCCGGCCAGGGCGGCAATCTCCAGTCCCCCCGCACCGATGAGCGCGACGCCCAGGGCAAGGTTTTCCGGAATACCGTCGAGGGTAATGGCCGCCAGCAACCCTCCGCCTCCGTTGGAACCCCATTTTTCGTCAATCAGATAATCGCAGATCGCGAAGACGATTGCGCCGGCGCCAACGCCGAGCATGGCGTGAAATACGCTGGACTTTTCGATCGAGGGCTGGATGAGCTCGGTCGTGACCGAAAGCAGCAGCGCGCCCCCGGCCAGCGCGACGAGAAAGCCTTCGAGGCGTTCGGGCAGCTTGCCGTAGATGCCCCATGCAGCGCCGACGACAAGAGCGCCCGACACCACCAGCACCACGGCAAAAAGCATCAGCATTCGATCACATTGACCGCAAGCCCGCCCTGGCTCGTCTCCTTGTATTTATTACTCATGTCGAGCCCGGTCTGCCGCATGGTTTCGATTACCTGGTCCAGCGACACGAGGCTTTCCGCCCCCGTTCGATGAAGGGCCAGTCGCGCGGCGTTGACCGCCTTCACTGCGCCAATGGCATTACGCTCGATACACGGCACCTGCACCAGCCCGCCGACCGGGTCGCAGGTCAGGCCGAGGTTATGCTCCATGCCGATCTCCGCCGCCGAGGCCACCTGCACCGGCGATGCGCCCCACAGGGCCGCGAGTCCGCCCGCCGCCATGGAACAGGCGACGCCAACTTCGCCCTGACAGCCCATCTCGGCACCGGAAATACTCGCGCGCTGTTTGTAAAGCAGGCCGATTGCCCCTGCCGTAAGGAGGAATGTGCGCCGACTATCCGTGCACGGCTGTTCGTCGTTTGCCACGCAATAGAACCGGATCACAGCAGGAATGATGCCCGCCGCGCCATTGGTCGGCGCGGTGACCACGCGCCCGCCCGCGGCGTTTTCCTCGTTTACGGCCATAGCATAGCAGTTGAGCCAGTCGAACAGTTGTTCACGCTCGTTCGACTGGGGGTTCGCGGAAAGCTTGTCCCACAGGTCCGGCGCACGCCGTTCGACCTTCAGGCCACCCGGCAATATCCCGCGCTGGGTGAGGCCACGGTCGATGCACTGATCCATGGCCTTTGCAATCCGGTCGATACCCTCGAGCGTTTTATCACGCGGTCGGAAAGCGTCTTCGTTGGTGAGGATCAGATCCGCGATCGAAACGTCCGTCGTGTTGCACGCCGCCAGAAGCTCTGCTGCCGAACCGAAATCGTGCGGAACCTGTGTGCCCGTATTGATGCGGTCGCCCTTGGGCTTGCGCTTGAGCTGAGCTTCGGATGCGACGAAACCGCCGCCGGTCGAGTAATATGTCCGCTCGGACAGTTTGCCGCCATCGGCGTCGAAGGCGGTAAGCTTCATTCCGTTGGGGTGCAGGTCGGGAATGATGTGCCCGGCCAGATCGATATCCACCGCAGGGTCGAAGGCAATTTCACGCCCCCCGCCAAGACCGAGCCGTTTGCTGGCGCGAACCTTTTCGAGCGCCGCAGCCGCTTCGTCAGGACATGTCTTGTCGGGTGCGAACCCCATCAGACCCAGAATGCTGGCATCGACCGTCCCGTGCCCAACGCCCGTAAGCGCCAGAGAACCCTGCAGTTCGATCGCGATGCGGGCCGTTCGCTGGAGCTTGTCCGATTTTGCCAGCGCCCTCGCGAAGGTGCGGGCGATCCGCATCGGACCCACCGTATGCGAGGACGAAGGACCAATCCCAATTCGGAAGATATCGAGCACTGAAAGCATGGCTGGCGAGATGCGCCTTCGACCGCCTGAAATCAACCAGTTGCCGCTCCTGCCGGACAGACGGCAATCTGTGGGTAAAATCGGCGCTGAAACTTTGGAATTTCGGCCTCGAAAGCCTATATGATCGATATGGACGATACCCCTGAATACACGGGCGCCGAAGCGCCGAAGAAAAACGGTTACGGCGCAGATTCGATCAAGGTCCTCAAAGGCCTCGATGCAGTGCGCAAACGGCCTGGCATGTACATCGGCGATACCGACGATGGCTCGGGCCTCCACCACATGGTGTTCGAAGTGTCGGACAATGCGATCGACGAGGCGCTTGCCGGGCATTGCGACCTCGTCCTGATCGAACTCAACGCCGATGGCAGCGTGTCGGTCGAAGATAACGGTCGCGGCATTCCGGTGGACATGCACAAGGAAGAAGGCGTGTCCGCGGCAGAGGTCATCATGACCCAACTGCATGCCGGCGGAAAGTTCGAAAACACCAGTGACGACAACGCCTACAAGGTTTCGGGCGGGCTTCACGGTGTTGGCGTGTCGGTTGTCAATGCGCTGTCCGAATGGCTCGAACTCACCATCTGGCGCGACGGCAAGGAACACTGGATGCGTTTCGAACATGGTGACGCGGTCGAAAGCCTGCGTGTCGTGGGCGATGCTCCCAAGGTCGAACAGAATCCCGACGAAGAAGGCTTCAAGAAGGGCACCCGCGTAACCTTCAAGGCATCGGAAGACACCTTCAAGAACGTCATCGAATTCGATTTCGAAAAGCTGGAGCACCGCTATCGCGAGCTCGCCTTCCTCAATTCGGGCGTGCGAATTCTCCTTCGCGACAAGCGGCACGAAGAGGCGCTCGAACACAATCTGTTCTACGAAGGCGGCATTGCGGCATTCGTCAAATATCTCGACCGCAACAAGCAGGCGCTGGTCGCCGAACCCATTTCGGTAAGCGCTGAAAAAGACGGTATCGGCATCGACGTCGCGCTGGAATGGAACGACAGCTATTACGAAAACGTCCTGTGCTTCACCAATAACATTCCGCAACGTGACGGCGGGACCCACCTTGCGGCCTTCCGCACCGCGCTGACGCGCACGCTCAACAATTACGCCACCGCCAGCGGGTTGATGAAGAAGGAAAAGGTCAGCCTGTCCGGCGAAGACATGCGCGAAGGGCTGACCGCAATCGTATCGGTCAAGCTGCCGGACCCCAAGTTCGGGTCCCAGACCAAGGACAAGCTGGTGTCTTCGGAAGTTCGCCAGCCACTCGAATCGCTCATGGGCGAAAAGATGACGGAGTGGCTCGAAGAGAACCCGAACGATGCCAAGCAGATCATCCAGAAGGTCATCGACGCGGCCGCCGCGCGTGAAGCTGCCCGCAGGGCACGCGAGATGAGCCGCAAGGGCGCCATGAGTATCGCGTCGCTGCCCGGCAAACTCGCCGATTGTCAGGACCGCAATCCCGAAAACTGCGAACTCTTTCTGGTCGAGGGCGATTCGGCAGGCGGGTCGGCCAAGCAGGGTCGCGATCGCAAGACACAGGCCATCCTTCCGCTCAAGGGCAAGATCCTTAATGTGGAACGTGCCCGCTTCGACCGGATCATCTCGTCCAAGGAAGTCGGCACGCTGATCCAGGCGATGGGCACCGGCCTGCGCGACGAATTCAATCTCGAAAAGCTGCGCTATCACAAGATCGTCATCATGACCGACGCCGACGTCGACGGCGCCCATATCCGCACGCTCCTGCTGACCTTCTTCCATCGTCAGATGCCCGAGATCGTCAAGGCTGGGCACCTCTTCATCGCGCAGCCTCCGCTGTACAAGGTGTCGCGAGGCAAGAGCGAAGTCTATCTGAAGGATCAGCCGGCCTACGACCGTTACCTGATCGCACAGGGACTCGACGGCCGGGTGCTCGAAGCGCAGGGCGGGCCGGTACGCGGCGGTGGGGAACTGCAGGCGTTGGTCGACCACGGTCTGCGCATGCGCAACATGCTCGGTTTCGTGCCTCGCAAATACAATTCGGAGCTGATCGAGGCGATGGCTCTGGCCGGCGCGCTCAACCCTGCCGGAGATCGTTCTGCTGCTCTCGATCGTGCTGCCGCCCACCTCCAGATGGGCGATCCCGATGCTCGCTGGAAGGCCGAGACTGGCGAAGACGGAAAGGTCCGCCTAAGCCGCGTCTGGCGCGGTGTTACGGACGTACACGAAATCGACCCGGCATTTCTCGAAAGTGCCGAGGCACGCAAACTGCACAAGATCGCGCAGGATTTCGCCGATGTATACGCATCGCCCTTGCGCCTCGTGCGCAGCAGTGCGGAAACAGAGCCCGACGATGGCGAAGCGAACGAAGCGGATGACGATGCGCCGATCCTGACCGACGACGCGATCACCCTGCCGACCCAGCTGCTCGACGCGGTGATGGTCGCTGGGCGCAAGGGGCAGAAGATCCAGCGCTACAAGGGTCTTGGCGAGATGAATGCCGAGCAATTGTGGGAAACCACCCTCGACCCCGACAACCGCGCGCTACTGCAGGTGAAGGTCGAGGATGCCGACGTGACAGATGAAATCTTCACCCGCCTGATGGGCGACGTCGTCGAACCGCGCCGCGAATTCATCCAGAACAATGCCCTCAATGTGGCAAATCTGGACGTTTGATGACCTGAGCTTAACACAGCCAGGGCATGCGGCAGCATTGAAGTCGCCTTAGAAAGGGCCGGGAAAAGCGTCATTGCCTATCCCGGCCCTTTTTATGCGGAAATTCCCACCCGCAGACACCTTTCACAAAAAACAGGTATTTCACCCCAATCGCGTCGCAGTCTCCGGTTTGAAAGAAAACCGTCGCGAGCTTTTCACCTAGCTCTGGGAAAGGCCCCTCACATCGAAAACGAGGGGCTACATGAACATCAGATCGCTTTCCCACGCCGCACTGTTTTGCGCAGCATCGGCCATTCCCTTTCAGGCCCTTCAGGCCCAGGCACCGGCGCAACCGGACGACGAGGATGTCGCGCCTGCCGATAACCAGATCATCGTCACGGCACAGCTTATCGAACAGCGCGCACTCGACGTGCCGATTACCATTTCCGCGCTCACCGGCGATTCTATTGCGGAACTCGGTGTCACTGATCTCGACGAACTGTCGAACTATATTCCCGGGCTCAACATTCAGGAACAGAGCGCCAATAATCCGGGCATCGTGATCCGCGGGATCACATCGGACAGCGGATCCGCACAGCAGGGACCCCGCGTCACGCTATATTACAACGGGGTCGATATCTCGCGCTCGCGTGGTTCCTATCAGGCGATCTACGATCTCGATCGTGTCGAAGTGATCAAGGGCCCGCAGGCGACGCTGTTCGGCACCGCATCCGCCGTCGGCGCGATCAGCCTCGTCTCTGCACGGCCTCGCCCCGGCTACTCGGCCGAACTGACCGGCGGATACGGCAATTTCGACCAGACGCTGGTTTCGGGCTTCGTAAATGCCGGGTCCGATGTCGTCGCGGGCCGCATCGCCTTCGAATGGCGCACCCGCGATGGCTATGTCGAAAACCTGGCCCCCTCGCAGGAAGAGGATCTTTACGCGCAAGACCAGTTTGGCGCGCGCGGTTCGCTCCGCTTCACGCCGAACGACCGTTTGACGGTCGACCTCATCGGCACATTCGACCGGCAAAGGCACGGCGGCACGCCGTTTATCTCGGATACTTTTGCCACTCCCGACGGGCCCGCAGATCCGTTCGGTCGGGCCTTCCTGGGCGGGTCCCCCTATTCGGAAGCCGCCCTGGGTGACAGCCAGCTCGGCCTCGACCGTGAAGTCTACGATGCGAATCTGACGGCGGAATACCTCATCGGTGACAGCCTGACCTTCACCACCGTCAACGGCTATCGCGAATTCGACAGCCATGAGGTGTTCGACGCCGATGGCGGCCCGGCACCGTTCCTGGAATTTGCGGAGATCGCAAAGGGGCATCAGGTCAGCCATGAAGGCCGCTTCACCTATGTCGATCCGCGATGGCGCGCAGCCTTCGGCTGGAATTTCTTCACCGAGGACAATCTCCAGCGCGTGCCATTCTCGACCGAGGAGGGCACTTTCCTGCAGTGCCTTACCACGTCGCTGGGACTGGCTCCGGTCATTCCGGGTATCCCCTGCGTCGCCGCCGACGGCAGTGTGCCCGCGGCACAGGTTACCCAGCTCGCGACCGGCGGTGCCGCCACCGCAATCCCCTACAGTTCCGTGTTCGAAAACCAGGGCAACAATCAGAGCTATTCACTCTTCGCCGATGCGACCTTCATTCCCACCACCTCGCTCGAACTGACCGCAGGCGCCCGTCTGCTGATCGAGCAGCGCCGATCGGGCTTCGTTACGTCCGTGCCCAATTCGGTACTGACGGGCGCGCCGCTCATCCCTGGCCAGATCGATACCGGTGGCCGCACGTTCGAAGCCGAAAACAGCTTCTCCGCCGTGCTGCCGCGGTTCAATGCGCTCTATCGGATAACGCCCGACCTCAATGTCTTCGCAACGGTTTCGAAGGGCCGCCGCTCTCCGGTCGTATCGCTTGGCGCACGCCGTGCCGGGACCGAGGTCCTGCCCAACATCAATGTCATCCCGCAGGAAGTGGTGTGGAACTACGAAGGTGGGATCAAGTTCGGTTCGCGCACCGTCTCCGGCTCGCTGGGCGTTTATTATCAGGATTACAGCAACTTCCAGACCACGCGCACGATCTCGGACCCGAACGATCCTTCTGGCCTGCCGCTCGGCACCACGGTTACGGAAAGCGTCGGCTCAGCCAGCAACCTTGGTGTCGAGGCGGAGATCAACATACGGCCCACCAGCTGGCTGAGCGTCTTCGCCAATGTCGGCTACATCGATGGCGGGATCGACGACGATCCGATCAACGGCACGGTCGCGGGCGATCGTTTCCGTCTTCAGCCCGAATGGCAGGCTGCCGGCGGTTTCACCATCGATTACCCCGTCGCTCCCGGTGTACGGATCTTCGCAACGCCGTCGGTCACGCACCGTAGCCGCATTTTCTTCGAAGTGCCGAACAGCCTCCGTATCTCGCAGGAAGCCGTCACTCTCCTGAATGCGCGCGCCGGTGTCTCCTTTGCCGATGATAGGTTCGAAGTCGCTGGCTTCATCCGTAATGCCACGAACGAGCGCTATCTGCTCGATGCCGGCAATACCGGCGGGGCCTTCGGACGGCCGACCTTCATTCCTGCCGAGCCGCGCTTCTACGGTGTCCAGCTGACCGCGCGGATCGGGCGGTGAGCGGGGGGCTCGACCGGCGCACGGTTCTCGGTCTGCTCGGCGCGTCGGGAGCCGCCGCGCTACCCGTCGGCGCATCGGCTCAGGCAACCGGGCCTGTTCGTTTCGATCACGGGGTCGCCAGCGGCGACCCCGCCGCGGACGGGGCAGTGATCTGGACCCGCGCCAGTGTCGATGGCGCAGGCGATGTTCCCTTGCGCTGGAAAGTCCGTGAAACCGAAGGCGGGCCGGTCGTCCGCGAAGGCGAGACGATTGCACGCGTGGTTGCCGATCGTACGGCCAAGGTGGAGGTCGACGGTCTCGAACCGGGCCGGGAATACTGGTATGCCTTCCATGCCGCCGACGGCGCGCAGTCACCCTCCGGTCGCTTCCGCACCCTGCCTGTGGGTGCGGTGGACCAACTCGTCTTTGCGGTCGCTTCCTGCCAGTTGTACCCCGGCGGCTATTTCAACGCCTTTGCCGACATGGCACGAGCCGAGCGGCTCGACGCGGTCATTCATCTTGGCGACTATATCTACGAATATGGCGATGCCGGTTACGGCGCCGATATTGGCCGACGCGTAAATCGGCTTCCCGATCCGCCGCATGAAATCGTGACGCTGGCAGACTATCGCTTGCGCCATGCGCAGGCGAAATCCGACCCGGACATGCAGGCCGCGCACGCGCGTGCGGCTTTCATTTGTGTGTGGGACGATCACGAAATCACCAATGATGGCTGGCTGCACGGTGCGCAGAACCACCAGCCTGAAACCGAAGGCGACTGGGCGGGCCGCAAGGCGGTAGCGATGCAGGCCTATTTCGAATGGATGCCGATCCGCGATCCTTCGGCGGCGCGAGCAAAGGAAGCGATCTATCGCAGCTTCGAATTCGGCGATCTGGCAACGCTCGCCATGCTGGAAACACGCCTGCTGGTCCGCAGCGAGCAACTCGAATTCGCAGGCGATCCGGATGATGCAAACGCTTATGCCGCCTTCGCCGAGACGCTGGCGGACGAGACGCGTCAACTGATCGGGAACGAGCAGCGCGACTGGCTAAGGACTACTCTGTCCACTTCGGTCGCGGCAGGCAAGCCATGGCAGGTGGTCGGAAACCAGGTGGTGATGGGCCGCGTCGCTGGTCCCGATCTGCAGGCAGGAATGGGCCCCGATCAGTATGCCGACCTGATTGCCAGCCTGCCGAGCGGACTTAACGATCGCATCGCGGCGGCGCAGGTGGGCTATCGCAAGGGCGTACCGTTCAATCTCGACAGTTGGGATGGCTACCCTGCCGCACGCGAGCGTCTCTATGCGACGTTTCGGGATGCAGGCTCCAGGCCGATTGTCCTCGCAGGCGACAGCCACGCGGGTTGGGCGAACCGCCTGCGCGGCGCTGACGGTGAGATAGTTGGCCTGGAAACCGGCTGCACCGCGATCACCAGTCCCTCTTACGGATCCATCTTGCCGGGCATCGGGCGGTATATCGAACAGGCTAATCCGGACACGATCTACTGCAATCAGGATGCAAAGGGATATACCTTGCTCACCCTGCGTCCGGGTTCGGCGCGAGTGGATTATCGAACGGTCTCCACTGTCACGGACAAGACCTTCGAGGCGGGGATCGACGCGTCTTTCGAATGGAAGCGCGAGGATGAAACACCGGACTGGTCGGAAGTCTGAACGGGACGGGGGGCAAGGTTTGCGACAACCCGCCGATTGCCGATAAAGCCAGTCCCTCTGCCGGATCTCACCTCTCGAGAGAGATCGAGATCCGGCGATTTCTTGGATCCGCGGGGTCGTCTGCGATCAGCGGTTCGGTATCGGCGACGCCTTCGATCCGGCGGAACCTGTTGAACGCTATTCCTTCGCGGATCAGCGTCTGCCGCGTGGCTTCGGCCCGGCCGGCGGACAGCGACCAATTGTTCACCCGGCTCGGGTCGCGATAGCGCAGTGCATCGGTATGGCCGCGCACGGTTATCTTGCCACCTTCGGGCGAGATTGCCTCGGCCACCACATCCAGCAAAGCGCGCGCATCTGAGGTCAGGACAGTCGTGCCGAGCGAGAACATCGAGAAATTGGCGTCGTCGACCAGATCGATCCTGATCCCGGTGGTGGTATCGATCATGCGTACCTGCCGCATCAGTCTTTTCAGCCGCTCTTCCTCGGCGATCGCTTCCGAAACCCGTTCGCGTATGCGCTTGATCGTGGCAGCGCCTTCTTTCGGGCCGCCCGTCGCGTCGCGCGGGACGGTGAGCGTCTTGGTGCCGGTCTGGCCCGCAGCATGCGGGTAGTTGTCGACATCGACCAGGGACGACCCGCCCAGCACGCCGTCGGCGCCTGCGCTCTGTTCCTTGGTCTTGACGAGAGTTGGCGTGAAATAATCCGCCAGTCCCTTGCGCTGATCCTCTGTCGTTGCACCCAACAGCCAAAGCAGCAGGAAGAAGGCCATCATCGCGGTAACGAAGTCGGCATAGGCGACTTTCCAGGCGCCGCCGTGATGGCCAGCGGCGACCACGGTTACCTTCTTGACGATAATGGGGACCGGGTCGTTGCGACCCGCCGGGGTGCTGGCCATCTTACCGGCCCCGCAGCGCGTCGAGCAGTTCGGTCAGCCCCGGCCGGACCGTATGGCCCAGGCCCGAGCGGGCGCTTTCCACCACCAGCGGCTGCGGATGGCCATAGAGCGAGGCGATGATCACCTGCTTCACCGCGTGGAAAATCTGTTCGTCCTGCTCCAGCACCTGCTTCAGGCGTCCCGCGAGCGGACCCACGATGCCGTAGGCCAAGAGAACCCCGAGGAACGTACCCACAAGGGCCGATCCGATCATGCCGCCCAGGATTTCCGGTGGCTTGTCGATCGAACCCATGGTTTTCACCACACCCAGGACGGCGGCCACGATCCCGAGTGCAGGCAGTGCGTCGGCCAGCGACTGCAGCGTGTGCTGGGGTTCGTGAAGCTCGTGGAAATGCGTCTTCATGGCATTGTCCATGACTTCTTCCACCGCATGGGTTTCCAGCGTGCCGGACGAAACAACCAGCAGGGTGAGCGTGTCGCAGATCAATCCGATCAGCGGCTCGTTCTTGAGCAGGTTCGGATAGGCGCTGAAGATCGTCGAATCCTGCGGGTTTTCGACATGGCTTTCCAGCGCCACGGGGCCTTCGTTCTTGAGCAGCTTCATGCACTGCGCGGTCAGCGCGATGGCATCGATATGGTCCTGCTTGGTATGCTGCGGGCCCTTGAAGATGACCTTCATGGACCTGCCGATGGCCTTCAGCCCGTCCATGGAATTGCCGGCGACCAGCGCGCCGATCGCGGCGCCGCCGATGATCAGCATTTCGTGAGGCACGGCCTCCATGACGGGACCCAGCGCACCGCCCGTCAGCGCGAAGCCGCCGAAGACCATGACCAGCAGGATGACTATGCCGATTGCCGCAAACACTTTGAATTCCTGTCAGATAGGGCCGCGATCAGCGCAGCATCGAGAATAGGGATAGGTTGGCGAGGCGAACGAAACTCGCCTGACTCGCTTCCAGAATGGTCAGGGTTTCCTGGAGCCGCGTCATGGTTACCGCGATATCCGCGCCGCCCACGTCGGCGCGTTCTTCGGCAATACGCTCCGCGTTGTTTTCACGCCGATCCGACATCAGGTCGATCCAGTTGAGGCGAGAACCGACGACGGTCTGCGCGGTCGTTACCTTTTCAAGCCCGATGTCCAATTCTTCCAGCGCCGCAGAGCTGGCATCCATTGCCGTCTGTCCGCCGGTCGCGAGAGCCGCGGCCAGATTGCCCAGCACCGCAAACAGATCGGTCGGGCCATTCGCCGTCGTGAACTCGAATATTTCAGGCCCGGCAAGGCCGGGTTCGACCGACTGCCCCTCGCCGATCTCGAGCGGGGTAATGTCGGGCGTACCGACAAACTGGACGCCGGTGCCGTTATCGGCATAGGCGTTACCGGCAGTCTGGCCGCCGAAGAGGGCATGGCCGGAAATATTCCGACTATTGGCGAGCACGACGAGATTTTCGCGCAGACTGGCAACTTCGGTGGAGATCGCCGAGCGCTGCTCGTCGTTCAGCGTGCTGGAATTGGCCCGAACGGCCAGTTCGCGGACCCGAACAACTATATCGACGACCGAATCAAGCGTTTGATCCGCAAGCGAGAGGTCCGCTTCGGCGAGCTGCGAGTTGCGCGTATCGACATTGGCGATGCGCTCCGTACGGCTCAGCATGCGCAGCCGCGCTGCAGCCACGGGATCGTCCGACGAGCGTTCGAGCCGCTCCCCCGTACCGATCTGCTGCTGAAGCGTCTCCGCGCGAGCCCGCAAGCCGCCGATCTGGCGACTACTACGTTCGTAAAACGCGCCGGTGCTGAGATTGATCATCGGCCGATCCCCAGTAGAGTGTCGAATATGTCGCTCGCCGCCTGCATCGCGCGTCCCGAAGCCTGGAAGGCCTGCTGGAAACGGATCAGATTGGCGGCCTCGGTATCGAGGTCCACGCCTGATTGCTGCTCGAGCGAGATGCGCGCGGAGGACGCGATGGTATCCAGCGCGCCCTGCGTGACCGTGCGACCAGCCACCTTGCTGGACACGTCGAAAAGAAGCCCGTTGAGTTGCTGTGCCGGGTTCAGGCTTGCAAGCGATTGGCGCAGAGCGTTGAGGTTAGAGTCGTCGCGGCTTCCCGCGCCAGCACCGGTCGGCGCGGTCGCGAGGCCCTGACCTTGCGTCATGACGACCGTCAGCGTGCCTGCCGTCATGCCGGAGAAGATCGGCTGACCTTGGGTACCGTCGAGCGCCACACCAGCCGCCTGGGCATTGTTCACCGTATCCGCGAGGCTGGCCGCGATCGTGTCGAGACGGCCGCGGACCGATGCCAGTTCGGTCAGCGCGAGCGAGGCACCAGCAAGACTTCCCGACCCGGGGGTGACGGCCTGGCCGTTGACAGCGAAGCTGAGCGTTCCATCGGCAGCCACTGCAGAGGACAGGGTCTGCGATGTACCTCCTTGCACAAAGCTTTGCGTCGGATTGGCTCCGAGCGCGACGGCAACGGTCCCGTCGCTTTCGAAATTCGTGGTAATGGAAGTGAAGCCCGACAGCCGTTCCAGCAACTGATCGCGCTGGTCGAGCAAGGCTGCCCGATCGCTGCTGCCCGCACCCGCGCGCGTCAGGCGCAGGTTCACGCGAGCCAGTTCGCCGCCGATGACGTTGGCTTCGGATACCTGCGCGTCGGCTTCGAACCGCAGGCCCTCGCCCACTGCGTCGAAACTGGACGCCGTGATGTTGAACTTGCTTGCGAGCGTCGTCGCTTCGCCGATGACCGCAGCCCGCCGCGATGGGTCGACAGGATCGCCTGCAAGCTGCTGCAACGCTGCTTCGAATTCGACGATGGAGGAAAAGACGCCCGACTGTTCGAGCGCGCTTTCCATATTGCGCAAACCCTTCAGTTCGGTGTTCGCGCGTTCCAGATCACCGGATGTGCGGCGAACTTCGCCCTGCAAAAAGGAATCCGCATTGCGGCGAATTTCCGCAATGCGCGAACCTGACAGCGAAATGTCGCCAATCCGGCCTGCTCCACCGGATGCAGAGACCTCCTCAATCCGCAAACTGCGGCGAACATAGCCATCGCTCGAAGCATTGGCGATGTTCTGCGCAGTGACGTCGAGTGCGCCGCGCGCTGCACGGGCACCGCTGACGGCGATCGAAAGAAGGTCAGAAGCCATCAGTTTTCACCCTTTGGAAGAAAGCGGGCAAGCTGCTTCTCGATGGCACTGGCAAAACCAAGCTGGCCGGTCTGGGCGGTCAGCTCGGCAAAGCGCGCATCGCGCATTTCGCGGAATGTGCCTTCGCCCTCGCCGCCGAACAGATCGTTGCCCCCGAAATCGGTGCTGCGCGCGCTCGAAAGCATCTGGCGGAGCAGGATTGCCTCGAACTGCTGTGCAGCTTCCCGCAACTCCTTGTTCAGCGGGGCCGCCTCGCGCTCGGAAAGCGGCCTGGCGCCGGCCACATTTATCTGAAAGCTCGTCATATGATCACCAGTTCCGCTGTAAGCGAACCCGCCTGTTTGAGACCTTCCAGGATCGCGACCAGATCAGCAGGGCTCGCACCCAATGCATTGAGCGCATCCACAACCTCGGCCAGTGAAGCACCCGGGCCGACGCGCGAGACGACGCTCTCTTTCTGGCTCGCCGTGATGGTGCTGCTGGGTTCAACGGCGGTCTGACCGCGCGAGAACGGTGCGGGCTGGACCACCACAGGATCCTCGTCGATCCGGACCACCAGGCTTCCGTGGCTGATCGCGGCCGGGGCCAACCGTACGGCGCTGGAGATGACGATCGTGCCAGTGCGACTGTTGATCACGACCTTCGCAGCGCGTTCGGCCGGATCCACATCGAGCATTTCGATCTGCGCCATGATTTCCGCACGGGTATTTGCGCCCGGCGGCAGCATCAGGGCCAGCGTCACGCCGTCTTCGACCTGCGCCATGCCGGGGTAAGCACCATTGATCGCATCGCGGACGCGCGAGATGGTCAGGAAGTCGGCGTTGTAGAGGTTCCAGCGCAGCACTTCGGAAAAGTCGAAGTTGCTGGCTACTGCCTGTTCGACAGTCGCGCCGTCGGCAATGCGGCCAACAGTCGGTACATTGACGGTCAGCTTCGAGCCGTCCTTGCCGGAAACGCCCAGGCCGCCAACGGCAAGATTGCCCTGTGCCATGGCATATATCTGGCCATCCGCACCATAAAGCGGCGTCATCACCAGCGCACCACCGCGCAGAGACTTGGCCCTACCCATGGTCGAAACGGTGACGTCGATGCGCTGACCAGGTTTTGCAAACGCAGGCAGATCAGCGGTTATGATGACGGCGGCCGCATTTTTGAGAGCTGGATTGACGCCGGGCGGCAATTGCAGCCCGAGACGACCCGACACGCCGCGCATGGCCTGCGTCGCGTAGGCGAAATTGTCATCGCCTGAGCCGTCCAGGCCAACAACTATACCGTAGCCGGTCAGTTGGTTGGAGCGCACCGACTGGAATTGCCCAAGGTCGCGCACGCGTTCGGCCATAGCCGGAACCGGGAGCGCGGAAACCAGAGCCGCGAACAGAAGGATAAGGGGGCGGATCATGTTCGACATCCTCAGAAGGGCGAGATCACGCCGAAGAAGCGCGACAGCCAGCCTTCGCGGCTAGCGCGCTGCACGGATCCGGCACCCGAATAGGAAATGCGGGCATCTGCCACGCGGATCGATGGAATGCGGTTGTCCTGATCGATATCGGCCAGCCGGATGATGCCCGAAAGCTGGACCCACTCTTCGCCCTGGCTGAGTTGCATGACCTTTTCCCCACGTACCAGTGCCGTCCCGTTCGGGCGTACTTCCACGATCGAAACGGTAAGATCGGCCCGGATCGAACTCGCCTGAGAAGCATCGCCTGCCCCTTTGAACGACCCGCCACCCGAAGCATTAAGGTCGCTGCTATCGATTCCGGTCCAGCTGGGGAGCGAAAGTCCGAGGCTGCCGTCGCGCTTGGTCGACCCGCTGGTGGATTTCGACGTCTGCGTCCGTTCGACCAGTGCGATGGTGACGATGTCGCCCACCCGCGCCGCGCGATTGCCGTAGTACAGAGGCGCATAGCCATGACTGGCCTGATAAATTGAGCCATCCCGGTGGCGATCAGGTTCGACCTCCGGCGCTGGCGGCAGTGCGACTGCAAAGCCTTCGGGCCTGGCAGAACCACCACCGCAACCAGCAAGGGCGAGAGCGAGTGGAACGAGACAGAGTGCGGATTTCATGGTGAAGATACTCAAAGGGTCTGGTTGGCGTTGCGGAGCATTTCGTCCACGGCGGACACCATTTTCGAGCTGATCTCGTAGGCACGCTGACATTCGATCATCTCGACGAGTTCCTCGACGATGTTGACATTCGAAGATTCCAGCATGCCCTGCCGGACGTTGCCACGGCCGTTCTCACCGCCCGGCGCCAGTTCGGCGGCACCGCTGGCTGCAGTTTCGACCAGGAAGTTGTCGCCGATGGCCTGAAGGCCCGAAGGATTCGTAAAGCGGGCAACCTGGATCTGGCCCAGTTCGGCCGGATCGGCTTCTCCCGGCAACGTCGCGGAGACGATACCGTCAGGTGAAACTGCGATCGCAGTAGCGCCCTCTGGCACCGTAATGGCTGGCTGCACCGCATACCCCTGCTGGGTCACCAGCTGCCCTTCGGCGGAAAGCGTGAAATTCCCGGCTCGGGTGTAGCTGATGCGGCCGCCCGGCATTTCGATCTGGAAATAGCCATCGCCATCGAGAGCAAGGTCGAAAGCATTGCCTGTCGTATTAAGGGCGCCCTGCGTCATGATCTGGCTGGTGGACTGGACCGCCACGCCGGTACCGAGGTTAAGACCGGTTGCATAAGCCGTTTCGCCCGACGAACGCTGGCCGGCAACGCGGGCGTCCTGATAGGCGAGAGTCGCAAAGTTGGCACGGTCGCGCTTGAAGCCGGTGGTCCCGACGTTGGCGAGGTTGTTCGAAATGACGCGCATGCGCGCATCCTGAGCCTCGAGCCCGGTGCGGGCGACCTGCAGAGCTGAAGTGGGCATGATTGACTATCCTCTTGTCTGGTTAGCCGAGGCGCATGAGCTGCGCGCCGCTTTCGTCGATTTCACGTGCCGTCGCGATGACCTTGCTGCGCATGGCGAAAAGCCGTTGCGCATCGATCATTTCCACCAGCACTTCGGTGGTTTTAACGTTGGATTGTTCGAGCGCCCCGACCTGAACGGTCGCCGCTTCGTCGGTCGGCAGTATTCCGCCGCCTTCGACACGAAAAAGCCCGTCGAGCCCCTTGCTGATCGGCGAGCCTTGCCACGCTGCCAGCTTGATCCGGCCGACTTCGGCCGGCGGCTGATCGGGCGTTGCCGGATCCGCGATGGTTACCGTTCCATCCGGCGCAATGCCCGGAATTCCGACCGGCGGAATGGTGATCGGCCCGTTATCGCCAAGCACCGGACGGCCTTCGCCATTGACCAGTAGGCCGGTGGCCGAAATCGACATGTCACCGCGGCGGGTGTAGGCTTCGGTGCCATCCTCAGCCTGCACTGCCATGAGGGCATCGGTCGCCATCGCAATATCGAGATCGCGGCCAGTTTCGATGATTTCGCCGGCGACCATATCCGCACCGCGCACCCGTGCGACTTGCATCGCGCGGGCTTCGAGAGGCTGGCCTTCGATCGTGACGGCGCGCTGATCGAGCAGTTCCGCACGGAAACCGAGCGTATTGGCATTGGCCATGTTGCTCGCGATGACGCGCTGGCTGTCCATCGATGCCCGCATGCCCGAAAGCGCGGTGTGGATAAGGCGGTCCATGGCGATCAGGTCCGCAGGTTGATGACGGTCTGCGAGATCTGGGTGGCAGTATCGATTGCCTTGGCGTTCGCCTGGAAATTGCGCTGGGCAGTAATCAGCCCGACAAGTTCTTCCGCGATATCGACGTTCGAGCGTTCAAGAGCGCCCGACAAGAGTGAGCCATACGCTCCGGTTCCCGGCGACCCGTAGGCAGCCTGACCGGAAAGGCCAGTGCCTTCCCAATTTGCGTCACCGACCTTTTTCAGTCCGGTAGGAGCGATAAAGGTGGCAAGCGCGACGGCACCGACTGGTTCGACCGAACCGTCAGCATAAGATGCCGACACCACGCCGACATCGTCGATCGTAACCCCGACGAATTCCGAACCGGCGGCGTTCTGTGGGGGGAGATTGGCATCGGCCAGCGTATTGCCAGTGACCTGGCCGTTGGCATCGACCGGGAACAGCTGGAGGCGGTTGCCGCTGTTGCTCACGATGTTGCCGTTGCCATTGAGCGTGAACGATCCGGCTCGCGTGTACAGCGTCGATCCGTCGGTAGCCGAACGGGTCGTGAAGAAGCCGTCGCCCGTGATCGCGAGATCGAGAGCCGAGCCGGTCTGTTCCACCGGACCAAGCGCGAAGTTCTGCGTGATCGATTTCACCGACGCGCCGATACCCTGGATCATGCGCGGATTGGTCAGCGCCGAACCAGCAACGATTTCGGAGAATTCCGTACGGCTACGTTTGAAACCATAGGTTTCCGAGTTCGAAATATTGTGCGCGATGACCCCGAGCGAGGTCTGCGCATTTTTCATGCCGTTGAGCGAAGTGTAGAAGGACATGGATTATCTCCTGGATCAGTCGTCGGACGGCGACTGGTTGGACTTGATGAGCAGGTCGAGCTTGTCCGCGATCCGCTCGAGAGAGGCATTGGTTTCAGCGACACCGGCAAGCGAAGAGAACTGCGCCATCTGTGCCAGCATTTCCTTGTTATCGACCGGATCGAACGGATCCTGCTGCTGCATCTGGACTGTCAGCAGCTTGAGGAAATCCCCCTGCCCGAGTGAGTCCATGCCGCGGCCCTGAACCTGGCCGACGGAACTTGTCCCGGGCGTGATGTTGGTGACGGAATTGATCATTTCATCCTCATCGTTTCCAGCATGAGCTGCTTGGCGGTCGACAGAGCTTCGACCATGTTGCGGTACTGACGGGACGCTTCGAGCATCTCGACCATTTCGGCGTTTTCATCGACCGGAGTTTCCCAGACATCGCCATTCTCGTCGGCCAGCGGGTGACCCGGGTCGTGACGACGAATAGGTGCGACATCTTCGCGGACCACACCGCCCACACGGACAGAGGACAGGCCGCTTGCGCGGTCGAGTTCCTGTTCGAACACGGTACGCATCGGGCGGTACGCTTCCGCTTCGCTACCTGCGACCGAGCCGGCATTGGCAAGGTTGGAAGCAGCTGTGTTCATGCGCACGAGCTGCGCCGACATGGCGCGGTGGCCCACCTCGAAGAAGGATGTCGGTCCGGCCATCGTTATTCGCCTCTGATCGCGCGGGTTACGGTTTCTACCCGCCCACGCAGAAAGTTGAGGGTTGCCGAGTAAGCAACGGCGTTTTCAGCAAACGCGGCCTGTTCGGTGGCCATTTCGACCGTGTTACCGTCGAGCGTTGCCATGGTCGGGACGCGATACTGGATCGAGCGACCCGTCGCCTGCTCAGCTTCGGCACCGCCGAGGCGCGCCTGAAGCGCAGAAGCGAAATCGACGTCGCGCGCTTTGTAGCCGGGCGTCGCTGCGTTCGCGATATTCGAGCCGAGCACACCCATGCGCTGCGACCGGATTTCCAGCGCCGCCCCATGAATGCCAAACAGTCCTTCGCTCATACGAGCCTCCGCAAAAGATTACGGGAAGTGTTCAGCAAGGGGCGTGCCAAAATCCAAAATTGAGGCAGCACAGGGCCATATCGGCAGATTGCGGCAAGCTTTTGCCGGGGAGCGGCAAAGTTCATCCTCCCCGTAAATCTGCGCGAAATGAGGCCGTTCTTGTCTGCAAGGAGTAGCTACCCCATGCTGGAAACCTGGCTCGACCCGGCCTCTATCGCCATAGTTCTCGTCGGTACGATCATTGCGACCCTGCTTCGGTGCGGGGTGGCGGATAGCCGTGTAGCTATCAGCGCTCTGCGCGGATTGTTCGAAACGCCGTTCAACGTAACTCAGGCCAAGGCAGCGCTCTCCGTCCAGATACGCGAAATTGCCGACGATGGCTTTCTGCGCGCCGAGCCGCAGCATTTCGGAGACAATGAATTCGACAGCCTGTCGGATCTTATAATCAGCCAGCGATCGATCCAGTCGCTGCATGGCGAACATCACAAATTCAAGGAAATACGGGTGGCCACCGCTCAGACTGCAATACGCGTCTTCGACAACGCGGCGGAACTGGCCCCTATTCTTGGACTCGCCGGCACATTGATCGCTTTAGGCCATGCACAGGGATCCGCATCAGAACAGACCGGTATCGTCGGCGCAATTTCAATGGCCGTGGTGACCACGCTGTATGGGCTGATAGCGGCCAATTTCCTTTTCTCGCCACTGGGCAACGCCATTGCACGCAAATCGCGACGTGAAGAACTGGACCGCGACGAAGTTCTGGAGTGGCTGGAGCACGGCATTCGTAAAAGCGGGGTGGCAGTGACTTTTGCCGAGCATGCCAAGGCAGTGGCATGATTGTGCGCGCCGCATCCGGTTGGCAAACCGTCATAGCAGACCTCGCGCTAATCCTCTTTCTGATTACCGCGCAGGCCGTTGGCAAGAAACCCGCAACGCAAAGCCAGGCGGAGGAAGAAAGGCAGCCTCCTGCATCCTCGTCTGCATTGGCAGTGCATCGGCCGGAACAGGGCGAGTCCGTTCGAGAATGGCTCATCGCTTCGACCACGGACCAGAGGCAGATGGCGACGATCTCTGTGGGATATACTCAGGAAAAACGGGCCGAAGCCTTGTCCGAGGCGGAACGGCTGCTGGCCGAGGCCGACAGCGCGGGCGTTCCTGCACGTTTGATAGCCACGCCGAACGCGACAGACGATGTCGTGATTACAGTCGATTATCTCCGACAACAATGAAGGAATGGCACGAACCTTGCTCCGCCCAAGGGTGATACGGCCCGATAACCGTGCGGCCCCGTGAACCGGAGTGAGTAATGACCATGCGTAAACCCTTATTCGCTGCCGCCTTGACCGCGCTTTTGGCGACAGGCGCAGCAGCAGCTTCGCCGATGGACCTGACGATCATCGATCGTGCCGTCGCGGACTTTACCGGCGCCGAAGTCGGTCAACCGGGCGGTGCCAAATTGCCAGTGGACCGGCGCCTCAGGTTGGCGAACTGCGAGTCCCCCCTTGATATGCAGTGGTTCGGACGCGATCAGCGATCTGTTCAGGTCGTGTGTCCGGGTGCGGGATGGCGTATCTATGTTGCCGTGGATGCGGGCTTTTCCAATGCCAACCGGATGCCGCAGCAATTTGGCGAAGCGATCATCAAACGCGGTGAAAACGTGAGCATTCTGGTCCGCGGAAAAGGCTTTACGCTGACTCGCCAGGGTGCCGCCGTAGAGGACGGTGCCGAAGGCGAGTGGATCAAGGTCCGCGCTTCCGACCAACGGACGGAAACGCTGCGCGCCCTCGTCCTTCGCCCGGGCCAGGTCGGCATTGATTTGCCGTAATCGGCAAAATTCATTGCCGGGGAGTTAAACCATCGCATCAAGAGCCGTTCTGTTGGGTAACCAGCTTATGGAGCGAAACGATGCGTATTGTCGGATTGCCGGAATTCTCAGGAGCGTTGGTGCGGCCAAGCAAGGCCGTGGAGCCAACCGCGAAGGTCTCCGCCGTGCAGAAAGCGGCTGGCTCTTCGCGCGAAGCAGAAGCAGCCGTTGCCACATCGCGCCTCTCCACAAGTGGTGAAGCTCCGATCGATAGCGATCGCGTTTCAGAGATTCGCAAAGCACTCGAAACTGGCACCTACCCACTGATCCCCACCAAGATCGCCGACGCAATCATCGCCGCGGGCATGTACGGAAAGATTGGCAAATGACCGCCAAACAGGAAACGCTCGCAACCCTGCAACAGATGCTCGCACTTTTGCAGGGTGAGCGGCAGGCTCTTGCCGCTCTCGACCTCGATCGCATTGTTACATGCACAAGCGGCAAGATGGACCTGTGCGTAAAATTGGAAGCCATCGAGAAGGCCAGCCTGGACGAAGAATGCCTCGGCGTACTTGACGCAGTTCGGCGCCTGAACGAGATCAATCGGCGCTTGCGTAACCTCATCGCCAGCAATGTGCAGAACCGTCTGGGCGCGTTGACCGGCAACAATGCTCCCTATGCGGCCCTGCCGCGCAAGGGGACGAGCATGGCGCTCGCCTGATAGGGCATTAGCCAGACGCGGGACTTTTTGGCACGCATCTTGCTGAACTTCCGGGGAACCAGTTCCCGGAGGAAGCGTGCCTACCATTAATCCAGTTCAGACCGCCGAAGTGCAGGGCGCTATCGCCCGCGCTGCGACGCGTACGGGGGTCGATTTCGATTACCTCCTGGCGCAGGCGAGGCTTGAATCTGGGCTGGACCCTAGCGCCAAGGCACAGACTTCGAGCGCGACCGGTCTGTACCAGTTCATCGATTCAACCTGGCTGCGGACGCTTGACCGGCACGGTGCCAAACACGGAATGGACTGGGCGGATGCGGCCATCGGACCGGGCGGACGTGTAACCGATGCGGCAACTCGCAATCATCTCCTCTCGCTTCGCTACGATGCCGACACTTCCTCGCTCATGGCGGCCGAGCTCACGCGCGAAAATGCAGAAGGTTTACGCACCACGCTGGGGCGCGAACCTCAACCGGCCGAACTCTATCTTGCTCACTTTCTGGGCCTTGGCGGCGCGCAACAGTTCCTCGGTGCCCTAGGAAGCAACCCTTCTCAATCGGCGGTTGCTCTGCTGCCACAGGCTGCGCACGCCAATAAATCGATCTTCTTTTCCGGCGGTACACCCCGCTCGGTAGGAGAGGTCATGGCGGTCATGCAGGGAAAGGTTGCCGGAGCCTACGGCGATACATCCATTCCTCGCAACGGAGAGCCGGCCGGTTACGATTTTGCACGGTTTGCCGCCCAGTCACCGATGCGCCAGCCTGGTGCATCGCGAAGCGGTTTTGCCGTCCCCTCCCTTCCCGACGGCGGGCGGCGAGCATCGATGGCCGATACCCTCCGCGCGACATTCGGTGATGCGAGTTCGGGAGGCGGACGGGCTACCGAGCAGGTAGCAGCCGCATATAGCAAATTCAGGGCATTCGGCCTGTGAGCGCGCGTCAGTTCCTTAATCCCGGCCTGGCTCTGCCCGTCGGGATCCTCACGATCATTCTGCTGATGGTCATGCCGATCCCGGCGATGCTCCTCGACGTGTTCTTCGTCATGAACATCGCGCTCTCGGTTTCGGTCCTCATGGCGGCGATGAACGCGCAAAAGCCGCTCGACTTCTCGTCTTTCCCTTCGGTCCTGCTGTTTGCCACGCTTCTACGGCTGGCACTTAACGTGGCGTCTACCCGTATCGTGCTGCTGAATGGCCACGAAGGTGGCGCAGCAGCGGGCAAGGTGATCGAAGCTTTTGGGGCGTTCCTTATCGGCGGCAACTTCGCCGTCGGCATCTTCGTGTTCCTGATCCTGATGATCATCAACCTGATGGTCGTAACCAAGGGCGCGGGCCGCGTATCGGAAGTTTCGGCACGCTTCACCCTCGATGCGCTACCCGGCAAACAGATGGCGATCGACGCCGATCTGGCTGCAGGTCTGCTCACCGCCGACGAAGCCAAAGCTCGCCGCCGCGAAATCGCTACCGAGGCCGATTTCTACGGGTCGATGGACGGTGCCAGCAAATTCGTGAAGGGCGATGCGGTTGCTGCATTGCTGATCCTGCTGATCAACGTCATCGCCGGTCTCGTGCTGGGTATTTCGACGCATGGGCTCTCGGCTGGTGAAGCGGCCGAGTTCTATGTCACGCTGGCCGTTGGCGACGCTCTGGTAGCTTCGGTGCCCGCGCTCCTGCTTTCCATCGCGGCGGCAGTTATCGTCACGCGCGTTTCAGATGCTCGCGATTTGACCGGACAGATCGGCGGCCAGTTGGCTGACCCAAGAATATGGCTACCGGTTGCCTGCATTCTGCTCGCAATCGGCTGTATTCCGGCCATGCCGCAATCGATCATACTGCCACTTTCTGCTGGCACGTTCGGCTTATGGCATACTCTGCGCAAGCGCCAGCATGCCGCACAGAACATTCCGGAACCGGTCGTCACGCCCGATCCGGGACATATCGGGATCGAGGACGTGACCGACCAGACGCTGGTCACCATCCAGCTGGGTTACGGACTTATCAGCATGACGGATCAGAAGCGTGGCGCCACGCTGGTTGCGCGGCTCACAGGCCTGCGCAAGCAGATGTGCCAGAATTTCGGTTTCATCGTTCCCCAGTTCCGGATCGAGGACAGCTTCGAGGTCGAGCCCGACAGCTACCGCATCACTCTGGGCGGCGCGACCATCGGCGGTGGCAAAATCAAGCCCGGCCACATGCTGGCTATCGACACGGGAGAAGTCATGCATTCGCAGGCCGTTCCGGGTGAATCGACAATCGATCCGAGCTTCGGTTGCCCTGCCCTGTGGATCGACCCTGGTGCGCGGGACCTGGCTGTTGCCGAAGGATACCTCGCGGTCGATCCGGAAAGCGTGATCGCGACGCAGATCCACCAATTGCTTGCCGCACGCGCGCAGGATCTTCTCGGGCCGGATCAGGTACGCGACCTTATCGATCATCTGCGCGCGCGGCATGGACAACTGATCGAGACCATCACGCCGCAGCCACTGTCACTCGCCGCCGTGACGCGCCTGCTGAAAGCGCTGCTGGCAGACGGCATCTCGCTGCGCCACGGCCTACGTGTTTTTTCCAGCATCTCCCTCGCTGCCCAGCAGACAGCCGATCATGATCGCTTGATCGACATCGTTCGCGCAGATCTGGGCGCCATGATCGTAGCCGAAGTCTGTCCACCCGACGCAAAGCTGCCGGTGCTCACGCTGGCAGCAGCGCTTGAGGATATGGTGGTAAGCGGACTGCAGGATCCGGCATCGGGCGAAATCGTGATCGAACCGGATCTTGCCCGGTCGATCGGCGAACGGATTGCGGCGATCCTTTCGCAACGCGATCCTGCGGCTACGCGTCCCGCACTGATCGTCCAACCTCGTGCGCGCCGTGCGCTTTCGGCCCTACTACGGCTGCGCGCGCCGCAATGCATCGTTCTATCTATCAACGAACTCCCCGCCGCGCAGCCGATCGAAGTGATCGCCGTAATTGGCGATGAAGCACCGGCCCAACCTGCACAACTTGGCCATGAAATGGAGGCCCTCGCAGCATGAAATACGACCACGCCAATTTCAATGCGCAGCGCGCCTATGCGAGCGAGATAAACGAACGGATCGAGAAATTCCTGCCGATGGTTCACAGACTGGCATGGTTCTACGAAGGCAGCTGCGGCGGGTCGCTGGACGTGGACGACCTGCTGCAGGCCGGGATGATCGCGCTGACCGAATGCGCGCAGCGACACGAACGGCCGAGCGAGGACGGATTTGCGGCCTACGCTAAAATGCGGGTTCGCGGCGCCATGATCGATCTCCTGCGATCGCAGTCCCATCACGTACGCGGCGCGGCGGCCACCAGGCGCAAAATGGACGGCACCGCCGACGAATTGCGGCGTACGCTTGGCCGCGATCCGAGCGCCGATGAAATGGCCCATGCCATGGGAATTTCACTCGAGGAGTACCACAAGGCCCGAAACCAGATTGCCACTCGCGTAGTCGATCTGGAGAGCAGTTATTCCGATAGCAATCCTGCCTTCACCAGTGAAGAACCCACCGCCGAAGCGGTGCTGTTGGAAGCTGCCGACAAGGCCGCTTTGGCCCACGCGATTGCGGCTCTTCCCGAGCGTCTGCAATTGGTTATTCAATTGCACTTCCTCGAAGAACTCAATCTAACCGAGATCGCAGCAATCCTCGATGTGAGTGTTCCGCGGGTCCACCAACTCAAGGCAAATGCGCTTGAAAAACTGCGCATCGGTTTGACGGCACGCGAATCCGTTTAGGAGCTTTATTTCCGTGCCATAAGTAGACACCGGCTCCAAAGCTCGGGGAACTTAAGTGCATTGACGTATGTTGGCGCACTCAATTTGATCTATTGAAATTTTCAATGATCCCCCAGACAAAGTGGAGCTATGGGCGAATGTCGCCGTGGGAAATTAGTGTTCAGCAATTTGTCGATGATTGCGTTGAAGGCCGTTTGCATGATCCCCATGCTGCGCTTAAAGCTTTCGCTGAATTGCGTTTAATAGCGCCGGCGAAATACGCGGCGCTATTCGATCAACCCGTCACTGAAGAACGTCTGGCAGAACTGTGCAATGCGCGCGCGTTTGTTTGCGCGGCGATGGAACTCGTGGGACCATATTGCGGAATTCTTGTTACCCGTGCGGCCAGTGGCCCATCTTCGGCGTTGGTTTCTTTTTCCGGAGAAATAGAAGAAGGCAACTTCTTCGGAGACGATCCGGCAATCGCGCTCGTCGCAGCTTGTGCGCGCGCACTTCTCCTTCTGGGAGGCGCGTCGATCGAGAAGATCCGGCCTGAATGACGAGGCCGGATTAGGTCAGAGTTCGGCTTCGAGAGCGAGCCGGACCGCCGAAATCGAACATGGTACGTCGAGCTTGGCAATCATATTGCGCCGGTGAACTTCGATCGTTCTGGGGCTGACCGACAGGTGCCGTGCGATAGCCTTGTTCGACTGCCCTTCGGAAACGGCACGAAGCACTTCCTGTTCACGTTGGCTCAGGGCCTGCAGCCTCTGAGCTGCGGCCTGGCGGCGCCGTCGCATACCTTCGAACTTTGCGTTCCGACGCAGCAGACGCATGATCGATTGGGTGGGATCTGCCTCCCCGCCATCGTAATCGAAATATCCGCCCGCGCCCTGATCAAGTATTTCGAATACTCTCTCGAGCTCGGGCTTTTCGGAATAGGCCAGAACCGCAGCCAGTGCCTCCTGGACGTTCTTTTCGCCCAGACACGCCTGCAGCTGCCTTTCTTCGTCATAAACGAGAAAGCAGGGTTTACCGGCGCTCACAGAACCAACTTCCGAGACATTGTCCAGTGGAACAGCGCGCGCATATTTGCTCAGCAGGCGCGCCAGAGCATTTCGCCTCTGCAGGTTTTGGTCGATGACGTAAAAGGTAAAGTCAGCGATATCCATAACAGCCCCCGATTGGTGTAGGGGTACTTTTGCTGGATTATGGTTCATACCCGATTGCCAGGCGCATAGGTGAAAATACCTATGCCCACGTCAGTCTATCTGTGCATTGCGCCGCGAAACGCAGCAGCGATTTCGTTGAAATCGTCCTTGATGGCCGTGATGGCAGGGACATCGGTCTGCCGGATCGAATTGAGCAAGACGCCTTTGGCAGATCCGTAAAGATGCGCGAGGCTGGCTCCCAATTCGGCCGTTCGGTCGATGCCGAGTTCCAGAGCGGTCAAAGCAGTGACACAGCGGGTAATGGCCTGGCTTCGCCCGGCTGCATCGAAGCGGCTATCCGCCATTTCGAGCCGCCCTAGGTTCTCGATGAAATCTTCGAGGCAGAAGATGACGAGATCCTCTTTCGAGCTGCCAAGAAGACGGGCCTCAAAACTCGCCTGACGATAGGCTTCATTGGGTTTGGACCGGCTAAGCATCTCAATCCCGCTGAGAGTTCCATACGTCGATTTGCGACTGAAGGAAGGTAAGCGTCGAATTTGATGCAGCGATGCGGCTGTCCGCCTTTGCGAAGCGCGCGACCATGTTGGCTCGTAAGGCTTCCTGCTGGTCGGCGAGCTTTTCCAGATCACGGTTGATCTGTTGCGACTGCGATTGATAGCGCGCGACGGATCCCGCCAGTGTCCCCGGGTTGCTGGAAACGCTGTTTGACCGGGCCATCCGATCGATGGTCGAATAAACGCCATTTAGGCCAGTGGTGAACATCGCGGCCACGCCTGCGGGGTCGCGGGCCATGGCAGCAGTCAGTTTGGAACTGTCGAATGTGAAACTACCGTCTCGCTGAATTGCAAGGCCGAGCTCGGCCAAGGTCCGTGGCGATCCTTCGGGGGCGTTGGGCATGATCACCGTGGACCCGAGCGCGGCCAGCTGGGTCCTCAGCGCTCGCGCGCCGGTGTCCCGCGCAAGTTCGCCCGTCTTCGGATCGGTGGCGCTGCGAAGTTCACCGGAAATTTCGTTGAGAGCACCGGTGATGTCTTGCATCACAGACGACAGCGCGCTGGAGGGGTTGTTGAAGTTGATGACCGCTGGCGCACCAACATTGGTACCTGTCAGCGCCAGCGACAAACCGGGCGCGATACCGTCTATCTTATTGGACGAGCTCGTGCGCGCGATCCCATCGAGTGTGAACTCGGCGTCGGCCGAAGTCTTTACCAATCGTGCAGGATCGCTCCCAGGCTGCCATGCCATTGCCGACAAGCCGGGGCTGGTAGGATCCTCCGTCGCTTCGATTACGAAACCGTTCTTCGCCCCGTCAGCACCCTTTATGACAAGTTGCGCACCCGTAGCTGTCTGGGCGACATAGGCGCTGAGACCGGCATTCTTGCCGTTTATGGCTTGCGCGACATCGGCCAACGTCGCACCGGCAGCGATGTCCAGCGTCAGCGGAGCTTTGCCGGCATTCTCGGCGAACGAGGCGGAGTTCGTTTCGCCGAAACGGATCGTCAGCGTACCGGCACCGACAGTATCCTGCGCGCTCGCGTACGAGCCTCCGGTCAGAACCTGCCCACTGGCAAGTTTCGTGACTTCCAGCGAATAGCTACCCTTCCCGATCGAGCCCAGCGGGCTCGACACTGCTGCAACAGCGGGGTTCGAGATGGTCGGCAAAGGTGCAAGGTCGCCAGTGCGCAAACGCTCCCCCAATGCCGTAGCGAAGGTCGAGAAACTGCTGCGGATGGAACCGGCAAGCGAGATGCGCCGTTCGAGCGTCTCGGACTGGGTCGTCAGCCGCTGGTTGCGACCTGCGAACTGCGCTTCAGCCAACTGCACCGCCAGGCCGGTCATGTCGACGCCGCTGCCGATCCCGAGAGAGGAGGCGATAGAGGAAGCTGAGATACTCATCGCTATGATAACGACGCTTCGGCTTGCGGATTAACCGTCAAACGACCATCCGCATCGAAACACAAGGCTGCAGGCACGTCGACGGCAGGCAGCGGCGGCGTTTCGCCGCGTTTCAACGAGAACACATATGCAAGGACCGATGCGACCGCTCCGTACAGGTCTTCGCAAATGATCTGCCGTTCGCGGGTCGTATAATAGACCGAACGCGCAAGCTGCGGGATCTCGAGTGTCGGGAGATCGAGCTCGCGCGCCAGTTCTTTCATGGCCATCGCCTTGTCGCCGCGCCCCTTGGCCAGAACGATCGGTGCGGATGCCTTGAGCGGATCGTATGTCATGGCGACGGCGAAATGGGTCGGGTTGGTGATGACGAACTGCGCTTCGCGCATCGCGCCAGCTACGGAACCGGTCGCGATGTCACGCTGACGCTGGCGCCGGGCGGCCTTCATTTCGGGCGAGCCTTCGGACTCCTTGTTTTCGTCCCGCATTTCCTGATGGCTCATCTTGAGGCGCTTTTGCTGGCGCATCCACTGGATCGGAAGATCGACGAACGCGATTACCACGAGCCCGGCAGCCAGCGCGAAAATCAGCGAGATGATGGCATGCCAGGCCGCGGACAATTGCGCGGATAGGTTGCCTCTGCCCAGACCGACGACCGTCTCCATGCTGGTCCACCACCACCAGGCGGCGATGCTCCCAAGAAGAGCGATCTTGAGCAGACCCTTGCCCATTTCGATGAGACCTTGCGGGCCGAACATGCGTTTCAGGCCGGACAGGGGATTGATACGCTGTCCCTTCGCCTTGAGATTGTCGACCACCCAGCGTCCCCGCCCGAATGCGAGCTGGGACAGGAGGGTCACGAGGATGACCGGTACGGCCAGTGTGAGAATAGCGGGGAGAGCAAGGAGCAGGCTCTGGTGCAGGAGCGAGTCGACGCTGAAATCATTAACATCGCGCATATCGAACATGAAGGCTTCGCGGGCGAGCTGCGAGAGGCCTTCCAGGAGCCATGGGCCCGCGATGGCCAGCCAGGCGCCGCCGAGCAGCATGACGGCGGCCGTGCCGGCGTCCTTGGAGCGCAGCACGTCCCCCTTCTTGGCGGCGTCGACGAGCCGCTTTTCAGTAGGCGCGTAAGTTTTTTCGCCGGCGGTTTCCTCGCTCATTGCGCTATCACGCTTTCGGTCTGGTCCAGCGCGTCGCCGACAAGGCCGGTGAACTGGTCGTAGATGAGCGGGGCGGAAATGATCAGCGCGGCCATTCCGGCAAGGACGCCTGCAGGCAATCCCAACGCGAAGAGGTTGAGCGAAGGAGCCGAACGGCTGAGAATACCTGTGAGCACCTGCACCAGCAGCAGGATGAGCGTTACCGGCAGCGCAATCCGCAAGGCGGTTTCGAACATGAAACTGGCGAAACCGGCGATGGCGCCGAACCGTTCGGCGCCGAGCCAGGTCTGTCCGGGTGGGAACGCATTGTAGCTTTCCGTCACCAGCGCGATCCAGTGAAGATGCGCGCCGGTCGCGAGGAAGATCAGCGTCAGGACGATCATGAAATACTGACCGAAGGACGTGGTCGTCCCCCCACCCATCGCATCCTGTGACACCGCCATGCTCATTCCCATCCCGCCACCGATCAGTTCGGCGGCAACGGTCGGCGCGGCGAAGGCGAGCTGCAACACGAAGCCCAGAGCCAGGCCGACGATGACCTCGCCGGCGATGGTGAGAACGCCGTCGAGCGAGAGCAGTGCCGGCGGCGTGGCGATGGCGGGCATCCATATCGACACGAATATGGCAAGCGCGCCGGTGATCGATATGCGCACCGCCATGGGTACCGATGTCGCCCCGAAGAACGGGGCTGCAAGCAGGGCCGCACCGAGCCGGGTCATCAGAAAGACGACCCGCCACATGTCCTGCTCCAGCGCACCAATGCCGAGATCGAGCCCGTTCACCGCGTCAGTCTCAGTCGCCGATCCGCGCGATTTCGGTGAAGATGTCCTGTGTGAAATCGGCCACGACCGACATCATCGACGCCCCCAGAATTACGAGCACGAAGGCCACCGCGCCGAGTTTCGGCACGAAGGTCAGCGTCTGTTCGTTGACCGAGGTCGCTGCCTGCACGAGGCCGATGACGAGACCGATGGCGAGACTGGCGATCAGGATCGGCGCCGCAACGAGGGCGGCGATCCACAGCATCCGGTCGGCCATGGAAAGAAGGATGGCGCTTTCGTCCATGATATTATCCGAAACTTGAGGCGAGCGAACCCATCAGCAGTGCCCACCCGTCGACGAGGACGAACAGCAGCAGCTTGAAGGGTAGCGAAACGATCATCGGGCTCATCATCATCATACCAAGGCTCATCAGCACGCTGGAGACGACGAGGTCGATGACGAGAAACGGCAGGAACAGCATGAACCCGATCTGGAATGCGGTCTTGAGTTCGCTGGTCACGAAGGCAGGCAGCAGGATCGAGAAGGGCACGTCCTGCGGGCTGGCGAACTGGCCGGCATCGGCGATATCGGCAAACATCTGCAGATCGTATTCGCGCGTCTGGCGGATCATGAAGGCGTGAAACTGGTCGCCTGCCCGCTCGATCGCGACCTCTGCGCCGATTTCACCCGCCGAATAGGGGGCGATGGCGTTCTGGTTCACGTTTTCCAGAGTCGGCGCCATGATGAACATGGACAGGAACAGGCTGATACCGATCAACACCTGATTGGGCGGCGACTGCTGCAGACCAAGTGCCTGACGCAGGATCGCCAGCACCACGATGATGCGCGTGAAACTCGTCATCATCAAAAGAAGCGCAGGCAGGATGGTCAACAGGCCCATCACCAGCAGCAGCTGGAGCGACAGGCTCAGCGGTTCGCCGCCAGCACCTGCCATCTGGCCGAAGGCGCGGTCGAGTGCGCCCGAAACCGCGGTGTCCGAGGTCTGCGCATGCACCAACGCCGGATAGGCGAGAGCAGTCAGAAAGGCTGTCAGCCTGGCGAAACGGGCGATCACTGAACGGTTTCCTCTGCCTGCGGGCGCGCCGGCGCTTCGGCCAGGCGGGTGAGGCCGTTGCGCGACGTGGACACGAGGATCTCGCGACCATGGAATTCGATCACGGCCAGACGAAGGGTGGGCGAAAGCATGGTGGTTTCCACGATGCGAACCGCCTTGCTGCCGCCAGCGGGGGCACCGAACTGGCCCTGCATCTTCTTGGCAAGCTTGAGGCTGCCCCAGATCATTGCGCCAATCAGCGGCAGCAGGATCAGGAGCTTGAGGACGTACCAGAACATCAGGCGTGCTCGCCTGCGCCGGTCGGCGTGACCGTCAGCGGCGGAGTGCGGCGGTCGATCGCGGGTTCGCTGGAACTGGCACCGACGATTTCGAGGACACGGATGGCAAAGCGACTCCCCTGGGCGACGACTTCGCCGCGCGCAATCAGCTTGCCGTTGACGAACATGTCGAGCGGTTCGTCGGTCAGGCGGTCTAGTTCGATGACGCTGGATTCGCCCAGAGCCAGCACGTCGCGCAGGCGCATGGATTTGCGGCCGAGTTCAACGGTGAGGCGGACGTCGATGTCCTGAATGAGGCCGAAGCCGTCTGCGTGCGAAACCATGGGTTCTACTCCGAGAGGAATGTTTGGGTAAGTTCGAGGGCGACACGGTCGTCGAGTTCGCCGACACAGCCATGCGCGATGGTGAGATTCCCGGTCATCAGCGGGACGTTGCGGTTGACCGCGACCGGGATGACCGAGCCGGGTTCAAGGCTGGCGAGCCGCGCGATCGACATCGGAACGTCGACCAGTACGGCGCGCAGCGGAAGATCGACTTCGGCAATGGCCGACCCGTTTAGACCGCGTGCACCGATCGTCCGGCCGGTAGCCGGCGAGACGGCGCGCGTGCCGACGATTTCGGCGATCGTCGAATTGCACGCCGCAAGCCGGACCTTCCACGGTCGCGCGCTTTTGGCAGACGTGATGGTGAGCGTTACCGTCCAGACGCGATCGCCCGATGCATAGGGTGCAACCTGTTCGACTTCTTCGCCATTCGCGCTTGCCGCGATGCCGCGCCGATCGCTGGCTGCCTGAATGACTTCGGCCATGCGGTCTTCGAACTGCTGTGCGAAACGGTTGGCAGAGGCGGGCAGGACGGTGCATTTTTCGTCCACTTCGCCCGTGCCGCCGAGGATCCGTTCGAACTGGCCAACCAGTTCGCCGATCCGGACCGAAATCAGGATTCCGCGGCTTTCCTGCCCGATCGAATAGAAGCTGTGGCGATGAGCCGCCCCGACCTTTGCAAACCATTCGCCCACCGGCAGCAGTTCGGCGTCCGCAATGTCCACGGCAAGCCCGCGATCATCGCACAGTTGGGACAGCTGATGCTGCGACTGCTGGGCGATGCCGCGCGCAAACCGCGCGAACTCGATATCGAGTTCGGGCGGAGTTGCCGCGCGGCTGAGCAGCTCGTCGCAGTGACATGCTGCCCGGGCCACAGCCTCGGGGATACCGGTTGTGATCATTGGACGATGAAAGACCGGAAATAGACGCTGTCGACGCCGCCGAAGCCTTCGCGTTCTTCAAGCGTTTCGTTGATCGCCTTGGTCAGACGCTTCTGCAGTTCTTCCTTGCCGCGGATGCTGGCGAGATCTTCTTCGCTGGTTGCGGCAAGCTCGGCCAGAATGCGCGACCGCAGAGCGGTTTCATGCTCGTTCAGCCACATCATCACGCGCCCATCGTAATGGGTCGATGCAGCGAGGCTGACCTGGATCAGCGCAGTTCCATTCGCCAAGTTGGACGTGAACTCGTCGGAAAAATTGTAATAGGCCGTGCGATATTTACCCCCGCCGCCGCCGTGGATGGCGGGCGCCGCTTCCTTCTCGCCGCCTTCTGCGACGAAGGGATAGGGATCTTCTTCGCCCTTGAGCACCAGCTTGGGATTGCGATCTTCTTCCTTCGCCCCGTGCGCACCGAGCATGCCGCTGGCGAATGCGGCATAGGTACCGCCGCCGCCTGCACCCAGCAGAACCAGCGAGAAAAGCACCAGCTTGAGCTTGCCGCCCTTTTTCTTTTTCACGGTTTCTTCGGAAGTTTTATCGTTCGACATTGGGTAATCCTGTTGAATGGAATGCTGACAGATCAGGCGTAGAGAGCGTCGTCGCCGGAGTTTCTGGCAGGCGTCTGGGTGCCCGGCCGTGCACGTTCATCGTGGCGGCCACGCTGGTCGAATTGCTGCGAACGGCCATTGTCCCCCGCATTGCCCTGACCGGATGCCGCGCTGGAATTGCCGTTGCCGCCATGACGGTCGGCAGCAGCGTGATTGTTCTGGTTCTGCGCGGATTGGGAATGACCGCCCATATCCTGCTGGCGGGGCATTCCGCGATCGCTGGCCATCGCCGCCGCCAGCGCGCGCTGGCTTTCCTGATTTTCGGCTGCGATCTCGACGTTCATCTTGCCGGCGGACTGATCGAAGGTCACGGTCAGAGCGCCGAATTCCTTATGGGCCACGGCGATGGCAGCAGGTTTGGACAGATCCATCTGCCGGGCTGCGGTGAGATGTTCGACGACGCGTTCGACCTGAGCGAACTGGTCGGTGGTCACCGTACGCGGCGTTACAGTGCCAGCCCGGGCGGCAACCATCGTATCTTCGAAACGGGCCGAGACGAGCTGCGGCGATACCTTGGCGAGATCGGCCGTGCTGGTTTGGCTGGCGGGAGCCTGCCTGTCGCTGGCGGGACGGTCACCATCCTGCTTTTGGTCGCCGCTGGCGGGATCGAGGGTAGGCTGGACGGCGGGCTGGCTGGTCATGGCAGAAGCCGTTGCGGCTTTCGCATCGACCGGCGTGGCCTGTGCCGTGCCAGCCGCGACGGCCTGGGAAAGGCGGTCGTTCGTGGCAGGAGCAGGCGAAGCGGACTGCGCCTTGCCCTCGGGCGCCGTGACGAACAGATCGGCCGCCTTGGCATCTACAGGCTTGTCGGCCGCGGCGATACGCACGACGAAGGATGTTGGCTCGGAACTTTCGGAAGGCGGTGCCTCGGCACCGGTAGCGACGAGTTCGGCAGCGATGGCCTGGGGCGCGATGCCCGAAGTGTTATTGATCGGTTTGCCTGCCGCGAGCGACGCGTCGGACGAGCCTGCGACAACCGGAGCCTGGGCCGGCGGAGGCACGAGAGACATGAGGGGCGAAGCCACCAGGGCCAGTTCGACATCGGCATCGGCAACCGGATCGACCGGCAAAAGCGGCAAGATATTGCCGGTCGGCAATTCACCGTCCTGCCGCTCGTCGGTGCCGCTCTCTGCCGTACCGAGTCCGGCCGGCAGGACCGGCAAGACCGATGCGAGCTGGTTCAGCAGGTCGGCGAAGCCGTCCACGCCCTGCGAAGCACCGTTTTTACGCCCGCTTTCGCCATCCAGACCGGCGGCGACGGATTGGGTGTCGGGCGTTTTCGAAAGGGCAAACGAGATGTTCATGGCAAGTCCGTGTTAGGTTCACGGACAGTCTATCAAGAAGCGTGCCAAACTCTCGCTCCACTACCCCTTTTCCAGGCTGGCAACGATCTGGCGCACCAGATCCCGCCTGCTTTCCTTGGCCTTGCGCAGACGCATGTCGGACTGGGCGAGCACTTCGCGCTTGGCCTGCGACTGAAGTTCGGCTTCTTCCGCCTGTTTTTCACTCAGTTCGGTAAGGCGCTGCAACTGGTCGCCCATGGCCTTGCCGCTGCGCAGATCGGCGCCGACGATGTCGCCTTCGCGCTGGGCATAGTGCGCGGCGAGACTGCGGGTGCGTTCTGCCACGCCGAACAGGCGCGCGCGGGTGGCCTCCGCTTCGCTGGCGGCCGCGACAGACTGCATGCGCTCCACCGACCGGATGCGCTGGATGAGCTCGGCGCGCCTCAGCTTCCGGCGTTCAGGCGTCACGGCTGACGAGCTGCGTCAATTGTTCGGATGCGGCGGCGATATCCACGCATTCGCCATGGCCCTGAGACAGGAACCGGCTCATGTGTGGATGAAGGGCGATGGCTTCGTCGAGCAGGGGATCGGACCCTTGCCGATATGCCCCCATCATCACGAGATCGCGATTGGCCTCATACGTCGCACTGAGCGCGCGGAACCGCCGCGCATTCACGGCATGTTCGGGCGCAACGATATCGTTCATCACGCGGCTGAGCGAGGCGCCGACATCGACTGCCGGATACTGGCCGCGCTGGGCGATTTCCCGCGAAAGCACGATGTGACCATCGAGGATCGCACGGGCGGTATCAACGACCGGATCGTTCTGGTCGTCGCCATCGGCGAGCACGGTGTAGATGCCGGTGATGGCCCCGCCGGATTCTTCCGAATTGCCGGCGCGTTCGATGAGTTTGGTAATGGCGGACAGGGCCGAGGGCGGATACCCGCGCGCCGCGCCCGGCTCGCCCAGCAGGATACCGATCTCGCGCGCCGCATGCGCAACACGGGTCAGACTGTCGAGGATCAGGAGAACGCGCTTGCCTTGCGAGCGCAGATGTTCGGCGATGGATGTCGCGAGCATGGCGCCGCGCAGTCGCAAATTGGCCGCGTGATCCGCTGGAACCGCGACGATAGCGGTTTTCGCCGCGCGTTCGCCGGCCATGTGCCGGGTCACGAAATCGGAGACTTCGCGCGCCCGTTCGCCGATCAGCCCGACGACGACGGCATCGGCCTGCGCATTGTCGACGATCATGTCCATCAGTACCGATTTGCCGACGCCGGATCCGGCCATGATACCGATGCGCTGGCCCACGCCGAAGGTGGTCAGCGCGTTCAAAGAGCGGATGCCGCTGTCGAACACCTGGGTCACGCGCGACCGGTCGAGCGCACCGACACGGTAACCGCCCGCCGGCCAGCTGGTGGTGGCCATGACCGGGCCGCCGCCATCGATCGGTTCGCCCGATCCGTCGACCGCACGGCCGAGAAATTCCTGCCCGACGCTGAGCATGCCCGGTCGCCCTTCGGGACGTACGATCGCACCGGGACGCAGCAGAACCGTATCGCCGAGCATCATCATCATGGTGTGCCCGTTGCGAAAGCCGATGGTTTCCGCGCGATGTTCGGAAGATTCACCCTGCGCGATCGCGCAGATCGTACCGATGGGTACGCCAAGGCCGGAGACCTCGATCAGGCCGCCATCGCAGGCGACCACCCGCCCGAACCGGCGCGGGGCCAGATCGAGCGAGGCCGAGGCGACGGCCGAGAATGTGCGATCGATCAGCGCGTGCATGAATCGAAGATTTCGGCGAGCGCGCGGCGCCATTGCTGCGGCCCGTCCTCGACCCCGCCATCGTCGGTCTCGACGCGCAATCCGCCCCGCTCGACGCTGCCGTCGGCAACCAGTTCCAGGCTCGCCGGGACACTGGCTTTGACGAGTTCGAGATCTTCGGGATGGATATGGACGATCCGCTGGTCGTGCTTGCGCTGAAGCATGGCGGCAGCCGCTTCGACCCGGCGGGCCAGCCCTTCGCTGTCGAGGGCGAGCGGCAGGACCGCTTCCTCGCACAGCGCGTGGACAGTCGCGAGCATACGGTCGCGTAGCTGACGCTCGCTTTCCGCATCGAAGCGGGCGAAGGCGAGTTCGATGGCCGATCGCGCCGCCCGTTCGGCGGTCAGCTGGGCATCGAAATCGGCCCGGGCGGACAGCTGGCCATCTTCATAGCCAGCGCGATAGGCCTTTTCGGCCACGTCTTCGGTCTCGACCGGTTCTTCGGGAACCTGCGGCTTCGCATAGCGTCCGTCGCGGGCGAAACTGCCCGGCCGGCCGAGGGCGGCGTAGGCGATCCTAGACATAGTCTTCGTCGCCTTCGCCCATGATGAGTTCGCCGTCGGCGATCAGGCGCTTGGCGATGGTGACGATGTCCTTCTGCGCGGCTTCGACCTCGGTTTTCTTGACCCGGCCACGCGCTTCGATTTCGTCGCGCAAACCGTCTGCCGCACGCGAGGACATGGCGCCGAAGAACTGTTCGCGCTGTTCCTCTTCCAGACCCTTGAGTGCGAGAATAAGCGTATCGCTTTCGATTTCGCGCAGCAGCACGCCGGTCATCTTCGTATCGAGCACGAACAGGTGCTCGAACTTGAACATTTCGTTCTCGAGTTCCTTGGCGAGCTGCTTGTCGATCTTGCCGATCTTCGGCATGACGTTCTTCTCGATGCTGCGATGCGAACGGTTGATGATGTCCGCCGCGTGACGAATACCGCCCATGCTAAGCGGGATCGTACCATGCAGCTTTTCGATCTTGGCATTGAGCGTGTGTTCGAGAATTTCGATCGCCTGGCGCGACACCGGGCCGAGACGCGCGACGCGGTGCAGCACCGGCGTGTGCAGATCTTCGGGCAGCGCAGCCAGGGCGGCAGCGGCCACGTCGGTATCGAGCTGCAGCAGCAAGACGGCAATCGCCTGCGGGTGTTCGTCGGCGAGGATTTCACCGATGATCTTGGGATCAAGCCAGCGCAGGAGGCCGAGGGCAGGCAAGCCTTCCTCTTCCGCTTCCGGAGCCACCTGGCGCATGAGATTGTCGGTCTTCACTTCGCCGACGGCGCCGTTCAGCAACCGGCGGACATTGTCCACCCGGCCATGTCCGGAAATGCCGCTATGCTCGGTCGAGCGCGAAAAGCCGGCGATGGCGTCGGAGATCGCCTGCGGCTCGACTTCGCCTATGCCGCACATCGTGCCCGCAAGCTGACGCAGTTCGTCAGGGGTCAGCTGACTGAGAATTCGCGACGCGTCTTCTTCGGCCAGCAGCATCACCATGATCGCCGCCTTGTCGGTGCCGCCGAGCAAATGCTGTGCAGGAGCCGTCATGCCGATGCTCCCTGGCGTATATCTTCGGCGAGCAGGCGACGTAGTGCCAGAACGGCATCATCGGGATTCTCGCGCGCGATGCGCTGGGCGAGTTCGATCTGCTCGTCGAGAGCTTCCCGGTCGTAGGGCGTAACGACGCCCATGCCGGGACCGCCCAGAGCGGCAACCTCGCCACCGGCGCCCTGCGGGCCGAGCGTGCCGCCATCCTTGGCGTTGCTGCGCAGCGCATTGATCGCAGGCCGCACGGCCAAAAGCAGGACGAGCAGCACGGCGAGAATGGCGACGCCGTTGCGCACGGCCATGCCGAACCAGCTCGTTTCGTAGAAGGGCAGTTCATCCCCTTCCACCTTTTCGAAAGGCCGCATCACCACGGTGACCTGATCGCCGCGATCCTGACGTGCGCCGACGGCTGCCGTCACCAGTTCCTTGACCTTGTTGATGTCCGCCGCGCTAGCCTTGGCTAAGGCAGCCTGATCGATTGCGACGGCGACCGAGAGATATTTGATCGAACCGGGCGAGAGATTGGAAACCGAGACCTCGCGGCCCATTTCATAGACCCGGGTCGCACTGCTTTCGCCCACGCCGCCAGCAGCCTGGGCGCCCTGTGTATCTTGGGGCGCGCCTTGCCGTGCTTCCCCTTCAGCAGGAGGCGTATTCGCCAGCACACCGGGAATTCCGCCGGCAGGTGCGTTGCCGCTCTGCGACTGCTGCGTGGTTTCGCGACGGACGGTACCATCCTTGTCGTAGCTTTCGCGCGCGGAGGTGACCTCGTTCATGTCCAGCTCTACCTGAACCTGCGAGGTAAAGGCATCGCTGCCGAACATCGGTGCAAGCAGGTGATCCACCTGCGCATTAAGCTTTGCTTCCATCTGCGCCTGCAGATCGAGCCGGCCGCTGTTCGGATCGCGAGCCTGAGTCAGCAATTTGCCGTGCTGGTCCACGACCTTGACCGCATCGATCCCGAGGCCGGGTACGGATGCTGCCACGAGATTGGTGATAGCCGTGACCTGCCCATCGGTGAGCTGGCGACCGCGCGCCAGACGGACCATCACCGATGCGGAAGGTGCGACATCTTCGCGCACAAACACCGAACGTTCGGCCTTGGCGATATGGACGCGGACCGCTTCGACGCCGTCGATTTCCGCGATGGTCATGGTCAGTTCGCGTTCCTGCGCCGCGCGCAGACGATCGCCTTCCAGCGTACGACTGGCCCCCATCGGGAGGCTTTCGATAAGGTCGGTACCGCTTTGTGGGGATGCGAGCGATCCGTCGGACGCCACCAGCATCCGCGCGCGATAGACGTCGTCTTCGCCGACCGTCAGCGCACCGGTGCCATTGTCGATCGTATAATCGATCCCGGCCTTGTCGAGCGTCTCTACCACGCTGGCGCGTTCGGAATCGGCAAGGGAGGAATACAAGACGCGCTGCGGCGCGGGCGACAATGTCGCCCACGTCAGTGCCAGCAGACCCAGACCGGCCATCCCGCCGAACCAGGGCAGCGCCCGCTTCACGGCAGGCTGCGCGGTGAAGGCGCGAAGGCGGTCGCCAAACGAGCCACCCCCGGCTGTGAGCGGAGTCAGCATGCCGGAGCCTTGGCTCTCGGCAGGTACCAGACCGTTCATGGATTAGATTCCCATCCGCATGGTTTCCTGGTACGCGGCAAGCAGCTTGTTGCGGACCTGGAGAGTTGCTTCGAAGGCGACCCCGGCTTCCTGCCGGGCCAGCATCACCTTGGCGATATCGGTTTCCTCGCCGCGTTCATATGCGGCGGTCATGCGGCCGGATTCTGCCTGGACAGAATTGACGTTATCCAGCGCTGTGCGGAGTGAATCGCCAAAACTGGGCGCCCCGCCCGTCGCTTCGGCCGGTCCGGCAGACTTGGGCTGATGAACGTCCTGCAGGACTTTGGAGCGATCGATGATCTGCTGACGCAGTGCAATAATCTGCTCCAGCGATCCGCCACCGCCAATGCCTCCTACGGGGTTCATCGACCTGCTCCCACGGCAATACCGGCATCACGGAAGGACGCGAGGCGATAGCGCAGCGTGCGTTCGCTTATGCCCAGAGCGCGGGCGGCATTGGCGCGGTGACCGCCGACCGATTCCAGCGCTTCCATGATGGCGCGCGCTTCGGAGATCTGGACAATCTTCGACAGTTTTGCCGATGCTTCAGGTTCAGCGGCAACCGGTGCTTCGACCGGCTTTTCGACGGCGCGGGCAGTCATGTCGAAGACGATATGCTCGATACCGATTTCCGCATGGCCCTGCGACAGCAAGAGTGCCCGGCGCATGACGTTTTCGAGTTCGCGGACATTGCCTGGCCATGGATAATTGGCCAGCGCGGCAAGCGCTGCATTGCTGATCCAGGGCATGCGTTCGCCCTTGCCGACATGGCGCAGCAGCATGGCAAATGCCAGCGGAGCGATATCAGCACGACGTTCGCGAAGCGCCAGCATTTCGATGGGAAACACGTTGAGGCGATAATAAAGGTCGGCACGAAAACGGCCTTCCTGAACTTCATGCGGGAGGTCGCGGTTGGCGCAGGCAATGATGCGCACATCAACCTTGATCGGCCGGGTCGCACCGATCGGGACGACTTCGCCTTCCTGAAGGGCACGCAGCAGCTTCGCCTGAAGCGACAACGGCATTTCGGCGATTTCATCGAGCAGCAGGGTGCCGCCGTCGGCAGCGCGGAAAAAGCCTTCGCCCGCGGCATTGGCGCCTGTGAACGAGCCCTTTTCATGGCCGAACAGCATCGCTTCCAGCATGGTTTCGGGAATGGCGGCGCAGTTGACAGCGATGAAGGGCTTGGCGGCGCGCGTGCTACGGCGATGGATGAAATTCGACAGCACTTCCTTGCCCGTACCCGTGGGCCCGTTGATCAGCACCGGGATGTTCGTGCGTGCGAGACGATCCGCCAGTGCGATGATGGAAAGCGATGCGGGATCCGCAGCAACAGGACCTTCACCGGCATATGTCATTGCCACCAGAGCGGCGATGCTACTTTCGGCGATGGGATCGCTGTAGGTGATCGTACCACCGGCGCCCGACAGTTCGAACCCCGATGCGTCCCCACGCGCCAAACGGATGGTCCGTCCACCGCAGTCCGACGAACGATCGCCCTGATCGGCCAACGTCACAGGTCGATCCATGAACAAGGACGAGGCAATTCCCGCCATCCGTGCATCGATCGTCCCATGTATTTTCGAAAAATTTTGGGTTTTCGTAATCCCGTCCATCAGTGCCCCCACTTGGCAAGTCTTAGCGACGAAGGGGGATTTGCGGCCTGGACGTCCAACTTTTGGATAATTTTAGGCCTAGTGAAAACACGTATTATGGTTAACGTTCGTTAAGACCTTGAAAAATTTGACCCTTAAGCCGGTTGAATTCCTGCCGGTCTGGTTCTCGGCTGCCGCATCCTGATGGGGGGCAGTGATCGTAGACAAAGTGATCGTAGACCAAAGGGAATTTAGCCATGAACGTGATCAACACCAATATCGGCGCGATGAAAGCCGCAAACTCCGCGAACGCTGCCGGCAAAGCTCTGGGCACCGCGATGGAACGCCTTTCGACCGGGAAGCGCATCAACTCCGCCAAAGACGACGCGGCCGGGCTCGCCATTGCCACATCGATGACCTCGCAAGTGCGCGGCATGAACCAAGGTATCCGCAACGCAAACGATGGCATTTCGATGGCGCAAACTGCCGAAGGTGCTCTGGGTGAAGTAAGCAACATGCTTCAACGCGTCCGTGAGCTGGCGGTTCAGGCTGCTTCGGAAACCTATTCGTCGGATGACCGGGACAATCTCCAAAGCGAAATTGACGCTCTCCAGACGCAGATGACGAACGTCTTGACCAATTCCGAATTTAACGGCGTTAAGCTGTTTGACGGTTCGGCCGGCACCGCTGGAGCAGTAAAGATCCAGACCGGTGCCAACAGCACTGATACGGTCACTCTGACCTTTTCTGACTTGAGCGCCGTTTCGGGTGCGACTTATAGCGTAGCAGGCGCTGACGGTACGGCCGCAACCACTACCATGGGTACTGTCGACACGCAGCTCGATGCGATAAACACCGCACGGGCGGGTTTGGGTGCGTCCCAGAACCAGCTCGAATCCGCGATCAACACCATGGTAGCTGGCTCGACCAACCTCTCCGACGCTCGTTCGCGCATCGAAGACACCGATTATTCGGCTGAAACGACCGCGCTCGCCAAGTCGCAGATCCTGAGCCAGGCTTCGAGCGCCATGCTCGCACAGGCCAACCAGAGCCAGCAGAACGTCCTCTCGTTGCTCCGCTAACCTCCTGAACCCAAGCAACGAGAAGCAAGGCCCGTCGCTCGCAAGAGCGGCGGGCCTTACGCTTTTCCGCCGGGCCAGAGAATGACTACGCGTTAACGCTGATCCCGCCGGAAAGCGAAAATTCGCTCCGCCAAGTCAATAGGGAGTGAGGGAGTTAACTATGATCTCGGCAGCATACGAAACGCTTTCGCCGCATATGAACTGCATGCGTGCCGAAGCGCGGACCAATCTGTTCGTCATGGCCAAGTTGGCGGCGGGCGGCAGCGTATGCACGGTGAAGGTTCGCAATATCTCATCCGGCGGCGCCCTGGTGGAAGGCGCGGCCCTGCCCCCTCCAGGAACGCCATGCCGGCTCATCCGTGGAGATATCTCGCTCGAAGCGCAGATCGTCTGGCTGCAGGCCAGCAGGGTTGGACTGCAGTTCCACGGCCGGGCAAAAGTCGCCGATTGGCTGCCCTCCGGCCAGAACACCCAGACCGACGTAGACCGCGCCGTGGCGCAGACCAAAGCCGAACTGACCCACGCCCCGATTGCCAGATCAGCCACGCCCCTCATCTCGACCGCGCTGACCGCAGCCGATGTCGCAAAGGTCGCGGACACCCTCGAAATACTGGGCGATGAACTGGCCGACGACCCGGCGGTAGTGGCGGGTTACATGGCGAAGCTTCAGGCGTTCGATATTTCGGTCCAGACGCTGCGGAAACTGGCAGCCATGCTCGAGCGTTCAACTGCGAGCTAATACAGCGAATTTCAGGTTTGCGCCGATCCTTCGCCGCGCTTATCTAAAGCGCAACTACCGGGAGGATCGAGTTCGGCGAAGCCGGACCACGCGACATGTTCAGGACCAGCCCCAACCTAACCCGAGCGGCTTTGTGGCCGTTTACGACCGCCCCAATGGCAGGGCGCTGAACACCTTGCACGATCATCCGAAAACAAGGCAGGTCGAACAGGGCGGATTTCTGCTGTTCCTCGCTCTCGTATCGCTGGCGCTGCTGGCGATCGTGCTGCCTTTTCTCCAGCCGATGTTGTGGGCAGCGCTCGCCGCGATCCTCTTCCAGCCGCTTTACCGCTGGTTTCTGGCAAAGCGCCCGCTGAAAACGACGCAGGCGGCGCTCGCCAGCATGCTCGTCATTCTATTTGCAGTGGTGATGCCGGCGCTGTGGATCGGCAGCGCGGTGATCGACGAGGCAGCGGGGCTGTTCCTTGCCTTCCAGGATGGCCAGATCGATGTAGCGATGTATTTCGAGCGCGTGTTTGCGGCCTTGCCTGCCAACATTCAATCTTCGCTCGATAGCGCAGGGTTCGGCGATCTGGGCGATATACAGGAACGCGCGCAGACCTTCATCCAGGCCTCTCTGGGTATTATCGCCGCACAAGCGTTGGCGATAGGCGGTAGTGTCGTCGGCTTTGTGTTGAGCTTCGGAATTGCCCTTTACGTCGGTTTCTTCCTGTTACGCGACGGGCGCACGATCGGGGAGGCAATCCTTGCCTCGCTGCCGATGGACAGGATCATTGCCGACAGATTGGCGCTGCGTTTCCTGACGATCGTTCGCGCCACCATCAAGGGGTCGGTAGTCGTCGGACTGGTGCAGGGTGCGCTTGGGGCCATTACCTTCTGGATAGTGGGCATTCCATCGGTCCTGCTGCTGGGAGTGATCATGGCGATCGCTTCGCTGCTGCCGGCCGTCGGACCGGCCATCGTCTGGGCGCCGGCAGCGATCTATCTGCTGGCGACGGGAGCGGTATGGCAGGGCGTGGTAGTTATCATCTCAGGCGTGGCGATCATCGGCATGGCCGACAACGTATTGCGTCCGATACTGGTGGGCCGCGACACGGGTATCCCCGACTGGCTGGTGCTGGTGACTACGCTTGGCGGGATCGCATCGATGGGCTTGTCGGGCATCGTCGTTGGCCCGCTGGTGTGCGGATTGTTCCTCGCCGCTTGGGGCATTTTCGCAGAGCAGCGTGAAGGCGGTAATTCGCCCGCGGCCACGAACCAGCCGGATCAGGCCGCGCGGATATCCTGAGTACCGCCAGCGCCGCCATCCTTCGCGTTTAATCCATCGAAGATCGCACCGACGATCAGCGCCAGCTTTTCCTCGCTCAGCCGTTCGTCGATCATCGCGATCATGTAGGGCTGAAGATAGCAGTTCACCATCTGGTTGATGAGCGACAAGGCGGAGTCGACCTCGAGACCCTGCAAATACCCTTCGGCCTGTGCCTCCGCAATCAGCTCGCACAGATAGTGATCGGCGAGATCGATATAGCTGCGCGCATATTCGAAATATCGTTCACCCATTTCGACATAGAGATTGAAGGTCGCCGGATCGTCGCGATAATTCTGTCGCAGCAGGAGGAATCGGCGCGCGATAAATTCATACATCTTGCGCCGCGGCGGCAGACCCGAAGCCATGACTTCGTCCATGACGGCAAGTTTGGGGGCGAACCATTCGCCGGTCACCGCTTCCAGCAGATCGCCTTCTTCGGGAAATACGGCATCGAGCCGGGCGCGTGCGACACCCAGTTCGGCGGCCAGCTTGGTACGGGTTACTTCCTCGCCGCGGCGCTCCATCAGACGCATGGCCTCGCGCGCAAAGCGGCTCCGCAGTTCCTGGATGTCGTCGTCACTCACGGCAAGGCGCTCCCGTCTCGTCCTGCCAGTTCAATTAGGATGGGAGGCGCGGCGGTTAAACCCCTTCCCGCGAACGCGACGATCTTTTTCTCGGAGGGAGCGGGAAGAACGCCGACGTACGGGCCTTGTATTCGTCATAACCCGGGCGCGAGGCTTTCATGCCGCGTTCGAGGAGTGGAGCGCCGGACCATTTCGTCAGCGTGAATGTAAGGAACAGGGGGCCGACCACGGTGACAGCGGCCACCCACCACCCTGCACTGGCAGCTGCAATCCAGATGCCCCACCAGACACAGGCATCACCAAAATAATTGGGATGGCGGGTGTATCGCCAAAGCCCGCGATCCATGACCTTGCCCTTGTTCTCGGGGTCAGCCTTGAAGCGCGCGAGTTGCCAATCGCCAAGCCATTCGAACGCTATGCCGATCGCCCACAGGCCAAGTCCGAAAAGCGCGAGGCCACTGATCGGCGTCAAGCTGCTGGCTTCCAGGATCCCATATTGCGCGGGGCTCGAAACAAGAAACAGCAGGACCGACTGGCTCAGGAATATCTTTGTCAGCGCGGCTGAGGCGAAGCGGCCCTTCTCCCGATCTTTCCTGAGTATGCGCGCATAGCGTTTATCCTCGCCTTCACGCCGCCAGCGGATAAGCAGATGGATGCATAGCCGCATTCCCCAGATTACCGTCATCGCCATCAGCAAGCTGGCGAGAGGGCCCGGGTCGAACAGCCGTAACCAGCTGACCGCAGCCATCACAGCCATCCCACCACCCCAATAAGCATCGACGAAGCTGACATCGTCGATCTGTACCGCGACCACCCATAGGATCATGGCCAGTCCGAGCAATATGGCCGCATTGGCCAGCAGCGCTTCAGCTATCACCCTTCATCTCCTCCAGCGTCTGCGCACTCTTTTCAAGAGCGACGAAGCGGTCACAATCGGGACGTTTCTCGCGGTAGAATGCAGCAAGATGCGCAAGATCGGCCCGATAGTCGCCGGTTGGCATCATGGCTTCTCCCATACCTCCGCGCATCGTCTTATTGTTAACCCATGCAGGGACGATGGGTACACCCGCCGCCACGGCGATATGGTAGAAGCCCGTTCGCCAGCCACCCTTGAAGGTGCGGGAGCCTTCCGGCGCGATCACAAGCGCCAATTCATCGGAAGCCTCGAAGGCGGCCGCAACCTGGTCGACATATTTTCCGCGCTTCGTCCGGTCGACCGGCACACCGCCCATGTCGAGCATGAAGTTGGTCATCGGCCATTTGAACAGACTGGTCTTGCCCATGAAGCTTGGCTTGATGCCGAGTTGGTTTGCCGCGCCAAGAAAGAAAACGAAGTCCCAATTCGAAGTATGGGGCGCGCCTAGAATTATGAACTTGTCGCAATCGGGCCTGCGGCCTTCGATTTTCCATCCCTTCCAGCGGTAAAGGCCCAGCAGGATGCGCTGTACCATTCGGCTCGACAGCGCTGGCCGACGGTTTGGATCAGTAGGCATGTTCTCTCCCTGAACCCGCCCATAGACCAAGACGCGGCGAAAGCGAGTGCCGAGCTGTCAGGAATCCAGAACAGGTCGAAACGGGAGTTCAGTCGCCGGGGCGGCGCGTCGTGGTGCTGAAAGCCGCCGGCTTCGTGGGAGCCTCCCGGCGGTCGGCCGCATCGATTTCGCTCTCGCCAGAAGCGCCGGTCTCGTCGGCGATTTCGCTGGTCATATCCGCGAAAAGCGCTTCGTAGTGGTTGATGGCCCTGCGGAGTTCTTCAGTCGTTGCGTCGCTCGAACGGGCAGCGATTTCGTGGCCGGCGAAGTAGTGTTTGGCGACCTCACCATGATCGACGGTCAGATCGGCGTGCCGGTTTTCGAAATCGCCCATCGGGTAACCGCGGGCGTTCATAACATCGGTCAGCAATCGATCAGCGCGGCTTACCGCCTCGACGGGACTGTCGACGAACAACGCCTTGGTTTCATTCCAGTCGTTCGCATAGCCGTCACGCTCGGAAGCAGTGAGCGGGCGTATCTGGAGTTTCGCTACCCGTTCCCTGCGTTCGATCAGATCGTCTTCGGCAGCGCTCCGCTTTCCTCGCGCCTCTACCGTACGATCATATTCCTCGCCGAAGGCATCACGCAGCGCCTGCGTGCGACGCTGACGCATGAAGAGCCAGACGAGCAACAGGATGACAACTGCTGCAGCAATAACGACGGCAAGGGTAATTTCCTGGCCCGACATGGATATCTCTCCTAGATACCCGCCCAATCCCCGTGAGTACTAACCGCAATGCGCGTGAGGGCCATGCGGTTCCGCGGCGCTACATTCGGAAGACCCCGAATTGCGGGCGTTCGGGGATTGGCGCTTCGAGTGCTGCGGCAAAAGCGAGGCCAAGCACGTCGCGCGTCTGCACCGGATCGATGACGCCGTCATCCCAGAGCCGTGCGGTGGCATAATAGGGATTGCCTTCGTCTTCGTACTTTTGCCGGATCGGGGCCTTGAATTCTTCCGCCTGTTCCGCCGTCCAGCTGTCGGCATCGCGGTGCACCGTGGCCAGAACCGATGCCGCCTGTTCGCCCCCCATCACGCTGATCCGCGCGTTGGGCCAGGTAAAGAGGAAGCGCGGGGAGTAGGCGCGCCCGCACATGCCATAGTTGCCGGCGCCGAAGCTGCCGCCAATGACCACGGTCACCTTTGGCACAGTTGCGGTTGCGACTGCAGTTACCAGCTTCGCGCCATGCTTGGCGATGCCTTCGGCCTCGTATTTGCCGCCAACCATGAAACCGGAGATGTTCTGCAGGAACAGGAGCGGGATGCGTCGCTGGCAGGCAAGTTCGATGAAATGCGCGCCCTTCTGCGCGCTTTCGGAGAATAGCACGCCGTTGTTCGCCAGGATGGCTACCGGCATGCCCCAGATGTGGGCGAAGCCGCAGACCAGTGTGCTGCCATAGTGCTGCTTGAATTCGTGGAATTCGCTGCCGTCGACCAGCCGCGCAATGACTTCGTGAACGTCGTAAGGCGCGCGCACATCTTCCGGGACCAGCGCATAAAGATCCTCGGCGTCGAATTTCGGTGCGCGGGGCTCTTTCAGCTCGACATCCTTTGCATGAGCGTAGTTGTCGCCGAGGTGGCTCACGATATCGCGCACGATCGTGAGCGCGTGTTCGTCATTCTCCGCCAGATGATCGACCACGCCGGATTTCTTCGCGTGCAGGTCGCCGCCGCCGAGATCCTCGGCGCTGATTTCCTCGCCCGTGGCCGCCTTCACCAGCGGTGGCCCGGCGAGGAAGATCGTGCCCTGATTGCGCACGATTACCGTCTCGTCGGACATGGCGGGCACATAGGCTCCACCGGCAGTGCACGATCCCATGACGCAGGCAATCTGCGGAATGCCGAGCGCCGACATGTTCGCCTGATTGAAGAAGATGCGACCGAAATGGTCGCGGTCGGGAAAGACCTCGGCCTGGTGGGGAAGGTTCGCCCCGCCGCTGTCGACCAGATAGATACAGGGCAGACGGTTTTCCTGCGCGATCTCCTGCGCACGCAAATGCTTCTTCACCGTCATCGGGTAATAGGTACCGCCCTTAACGGTGGCATCGTTGCACACGATCATGACCTGGCGGCCGGAGACACGCCCGATCCCGGCAATCAGGCCCGCACCATTGATCTCGTCCTTGCCATACATGCCATTGGCGGCAAGCTGGCCGATTTCGAGGAAGGAACTGCCGGGATCGAGCAGGCGCTCCACGCGCTCGCGCGGGAGAAGCTTGCCCCGCCCGACATGCCGTTCCCGGCTACCTTCCGAACCGCCCAGCGCAGCGGCGGCAACGCTGGCCCGCAAGTCGGCCGCGAGCGACGCATTGTGTGTAAAACGCGCCTTGGCCTCGGGAGCTTCGCGATCGAGGGTCGATAAAAGAACGGGGGCGGTCATGCGGTTTCCTTCTGGGGCGTTTCGGCCATGCGGGCTAGCGGGCCGATCCACGGCAGGGCAAATTCGCCATATTGCCGAGTCAGTTCTTCGGGTTGCGGGATATCGAGGATCAGTTCGGTGCGCGGCTGCAATTTTCCCGGGACGCTGTTACGGCGAGAATACACGGGTGATCCGCAACGCCCGCAGAATGCGCGGGCTGGGTTGCCGCACGGGCATTCGCCCAGCAGGTCCGGCACATCAACCGCGGCTTGCTTGGGATCCATCATCGTTACCGCCCGCTGCAATCAGATAGCGATAGACGCCGACGATGTTGATGATGAGCAGACCGATATTCTGCCAGCCGATTCCTTCTGCATCCTGTTTCAGGAATCCCCATGCAACCAAGGCGATCGAACTGGTGACGAATAAGACGAACGCCCAGCCAGTCACGCGTGTACTGATGTTCAAAGACACGACGAAAGCCGCCACCAGCGCCGCCCCCGCACCGTAATATTGTAGAGCCGTAAGGACGGTGTCGCTCATAAGTCATGCCCCGATCAGTTCACGGCCGATCAACATCCGACGGATTTCATTCGTTCCGGCTCCGATATCGAGCAGTTTCGCATCCCGCATATACCGTTCCACCGGCCAATCGAGCGTATATCCAGCCCCGCCCAGCGCCTGAACAGATTCTGCCGCAACGCGGAACGCGTTCTCCGATGCAAGAAGGATGGCCCCTGCCGCATCGAAACGGGTCGTCTGTTCACTGTCGCAGGCCTTGGCCACCGCATAGGTGTAGGCTCGGGCCGACTGCAGCGCGACATACATGTCGGCCACCTTGGCCTGCATAAGCTGGAAGCTGCCGATGGGTTTGCCAAATTGCGTTCTTTCACGCAGATAGGGAATGACCGTATCGAGGCATGCCTGCATGATACCGAGCTGCAATCCGGCAAGCACCACGCGTTCATAATCGAGCCCGCTCATCAGAACCCCGACACCGCCGTTAACCGGCCCCATCACCCGATCTTCGGAAATGCGGCAGTCGTCGAAAACCAGTTCCGATGTGGGGGAGCCACGCATGCCGACCTTTTCGATCTTCTGCCCGATCGAAAAGCCCGGGTCGTCCTTTTCTATCAGGAAGGCGGTGATACCGCGGCTGCCCGCGCTGCCATCTGTCTTGGCATAGACCACCAGTGTATCGGCGAAAGGCGCGTTGGTAATCCAGAACTTGGTGCCGTTGAGCACATAGCCGCCATCGACCGCCTCCGCTTTCAGTTTCATCGAAACGACGTCGGACCCGGCGCTGGCTTCGGACATGGCGAGCGAGCCGACATGTTCGCCGCTGATCAGGCCCGGGAGATATTTGGCCTTCTGCTCTTCGTTACCCCACCGCCGGATCTGGTTGACGCACAGATTGGAATGGGCGCCGTAGGAAAGGCCGAGCGAGGCACTGGCGCGGCTCACTTCTTCCACGGCGACGACATGCTCCAGATAACCGAGCCCCAGGCCGCCGTCCTCCTGAGATACGGTAATGCCATGCAAACCGAGTTCGCCCATCTGTTTCCAGAGCTCGTCGCGCGGAAACCAGTCCTCGCGATCGATTTTTTCGGCGAGCGGGGCAATCTGCTCGTCTGCGAAGCGGGCCGTAGCCTCGCGGATCATCTCGACACTTTCGCCGAGCTGGAAATCGAACTGGGGGGTCGCGCGCATCGTCTCTCCTCAAGGGCTCGCGAAAGTAACTATCGTCAGGGCCGATAGCCGAGCCAAGGCTGCGGAGCAAACCGATTGGACTGCACGGCAGACTGAAGCTGCGAACTTGCTTTTTGCGTTAGGTATTCGTTTAAATTTGAGTCTAAAGCGCCTCTGGACGAGAGCATGTACCGTAAGGAAAACATCCTTTGGCCCGAAGGCAAACCCCCTTCGGAAGCCTATTGCGACGAGGAACGGCGCCTCGCGATCCTTGCTGCGCACGGTACGGACGCCATGATCGACGATCCCGAACTGCAGGAGATCGTCGATCTTGCAGCGAAGGTTTGCGATGTACCCATGGTTATGGTCACCATGGTCGAAGAGGGCCGTCAGATGTTCCTCGCTCGAACGGGAATAGACGCGCGCGAAACGCCGCGCTCGACCAGTTTCTGCGCGCATGCCATGCTGGGCACGGAGCCTATGGTCATTCGCGACGCGAAGGAAGACACTCGCTTTGCGGACAATCCGCTCGTCACGGGTGAGCCGCATATCCGCTTTTACGCCGGCCAGCCGTTGATCTCTGCCGAAGGCGCGGCCCTGGGCGCCCTTTGCCTCATCGATAGCGAGCCTCACGAAGACGGGCTGTCACAGCTTCAGCAAAACACGCTGTCGGTTCTGGCGAAGGCTACGATGCGGCGCATATCCCAGCAGCGCCTGGGCGATGCGGCAAAGGAAGCTGTCAACGAGCGGGAAAGCGATCTCAAACGGATGATCGACAGCGTTCCCGGGATTGCTTGGTCGGCTGATGCATCGGGTAATTTCGACTACGTCAATGTGCAGTGGGATGAACTGACTGGTCTTTCCCAGCCGCAAAGTTTGGATGACTGGCAGACTGCCATTCACCCCGAAGATTGGGAAACTGCGATCGATGCCTTCCGGACATCGCTGAAGAGCGGGGAACCCTTCGAATACGAATGGCGCCTGAAACTTGCAGACGGCGATTATCGCTGGATGCTCTCGAGAGCCGTTCGAACGTCTGCGGGAACGGGAAAACCGCGCTGGTTCGGAACAGTCATCGACGTCGACCGCCAGCGCCGAATGGCCGAAGCCCGCGACTTGCTGGCGAATGAACTTTCGCATCGTATCAAGAACATCTTCGCCGTTATTTCGGGCCTCGTGGCAATCCGTTCGCGCGGCAAGCCGGAGGTTACGGAGTTTGCATCTGAATTGAGTGAAACCATTCGCGCCCTAGGGGCAGCCCACGATTATGTCCGCCCGGGCCATGGGCACAAGGGCGGCACGCTGTCCGGGCTTCTGTCCGATTTGCTGGCACCTTACGATACCGCTGGAAACGCACGTTTCAGCATCGTCGGCCCCGGCGTTGCCGTCGGCGAACGCGCCGCCACGCCACTCGCCCTGATTTTCCACGAGCTCGCTACGAACTCTGCCAAATATGGCGCCCTTTCCAGCGAGGAAGGAAAGGTGACTGTCACCGTAGAAGGCGATAACGACGATAGCGACGACATTTGCGTGATCTGGGAAGAGAGCGCCCCGAGCTATCAGGTTCCGGACGAGCAGGAACGCGAAGGGTTCGGTTCGCGCCTGTTGAGGATGGCGGTTGAAGGGCAGCTCAAGGGGTCGTTCGAGCGCGAATTTGCCGACGGCGGACTACGCGTGCGTATCGCTTTCCCGCGGCAGTCGATAGGGAACTGACCCCAGCTGCCTTGCACCAGCCCAATAGCTGTGCTTTCCCACAAGCCGATACAAAGGGGAGCAGAACATATGCGATTTCTATTTGCATCGGGGTTTGCTGCACTTGCGCTGGCCGCCTGTTCTCCGACCGGGAACACGGCGGGCGGAACTATAGGGGCCGACGGGCTCGAAACTGTCACAACGACCGAACCATCTTCTTCCCGGACTGTCCCCGAAGCATTCAGTTCCACCGCCTGGCGAGCGATCGCGGAAGACGGGGCACGCTATGTTACCGAGATCGATCCCGACGGCACTTATCGCGATCTGCGCAATGGCGATCCGTGGCAGACCGGCAGCTGGACGTATTCGAAGGACGAGGGAGACAAGCTCCTTTGCTTCACACCCGATAGCGAGAACGGAGCGGAGCGCTGCTGGAGGCCCGAGCGGATGAACGGGGATACTATGCGCGCAAGAAGCGGCGACACCGAGATCGAACTTACGCGCGTCGAATACGCGCCGCCCGGCGAAGGATCGGAACAGGCGGAGTGAACCAGCAGACGCAACCGCTGCTCGAATTTCGCGACGTCTGTAAAAGCTATGACCGTACCCAGGCGGTAGCGAGCATCTCGGTCACCGTCGCCCGGCGCGAATTCGTTGCGCTTGTCGGGGCATCCGGATCGGGCAAGTCCACCTTGCTCAAGACGGTCAACCGATTGGTCGATCCGAGGTCCGGCACGGTATTGATTGATGGCGATCCGGTAGGAAGCCTGCCGCTTGCCGCCCTGCGGCGGCGGATCGGCTACGTTTTCCAGTCGGTCGGGCTGTTTCCCCACATGAGCGTGGGCGAGAATATCGCGATCGGCCCGCGCATCAGTGGCCAGAAGTTGACGCGCGAACGGATCGCCGAACTGCTCGACCTGGTGGATCTCGAACGCTCCATGGCCACGCGCATGCCGAACGAACTGTCCGGCGGGCAGCGCCAACGGGTCGGCGTTGCCCGCGCGCTGGCCAACGAGCCGCAACTCCTGCTGATGGACGAGCCGTTCGGTGCGCTCGACCCCGTCACGCGCGACGCCTTGGGTGAGCGTGTGCGAAGCCTGCATCGCGAGTTGGATTTGACCACGGTCATGGTCACCCATGACATGGCCGAAGCACTGCTACTGGCCGATCGGGTTCTTGTGATGGAAGCGGGAACCATCGTTGCCGATGAAACCCCGCAGTCCCTGCTCCACGGGGGTGGCGGCGAGATTGCACAAAGTCTCGTTGCCGTGCCGCGCACGCAAGCGGACCGGCTGGCTGAGCTTACTCGATGAGCGATATCTGGACGGCCCTTCTCGGCCTGGGCGACAAGCTCGCAGCTCATGTCCTGCTTTCGGCCGCGGCGATCATGCTGGGTATCGCGGTCGCACTGCCGATGGCGATCTGGGCAAGCCGCTCGCCACCGATCGCGCGGATCACGCTTGGCTTCGCCAGCCTGGTTCAGACCATTCCCGCGCTCGCCCTGCTCGCCCTGTTTTTCCCGATCCTGCTGAACCTTCGCGGGATATTCGGCGAAGGATTGCCAACGCTCGGCTTCCTGCCCGCATTTCTTGCCCTTTCGCTCTACGCCCTCCTGCCGATCCTCCGCAACGCGGTGACAGCGCAGGCCAATCTCGACCCAGGGGTAATCGAAGCTGCTGACGGTGTAGGAATGACCTTCTGGCAGCGCTTGCGACTGGTCGAAGCGCCCCTGTCGTCCCCTTACTTTATGGCGGGCGTCCGTACCGCGGCCGTATGGACCATTGGCGCTGCGACACTGTCCACCACGATCGGCCAACCCAGCCTCGGCGATCCTATATTTGCCGGATTGCAGACGCAGAATTGGGTGCTGGTGCTCGCAGGCTGTATCGCCAGCGCCGGCTTGGCGATGGTCGCCGATGCGCTTCTCGGGACCATTGAGAAGGGGCTTCGCACACGGCGCCGGGTCCTAAGCTTGGGAGGACTGGCAGCGGTTCTTCTGGGCATTCTGGCAGCGCTGTTTGTTTCCTTCGGCAACCGCGACGACGATCGTATCGTGATCGGGGCAAAGAGCTTCTCAGAACAATATGTCCTTGCTCGTCTTATCGGTCAGCGGCTGGAAGCGAACGGATATCGGGTCGCGTATCGGGACGGCCTGGGTTCGGCGGTCGCGCATCGCGCCGTTTCCTCCGGCGCCATCGACATCATGGTGGATTACACGGGAACGATCTGGGCCAACGAGATGCAACGCAGCGACAATCCCGACCGCGACGCGATGCTCGCCGAAATCGTGGATTGGGAACAGCGCACCAGCGGTACGAATGTAGTAGGAAGGCTTGGTTTCGAAAACGCTTATGGCCTCGCAATGCCACGCGCAAAGGCTACACAAGGCGGAGTTCGATCCATCGGAGATCTCGCGGTCCGCGCGCAAAGCCTGACGATTGGCGGTGACCCTGAGTTTTTCGAGCGGCCCGAATGGGTCTCAGTGCGCAATGCGTACGGCCTGCGTTTCGCTGACCAGCGCACCTTCTCACCCACGTTCATGTACAACGCGCTGCGATCAGGGGAAGCCGACGTGATTGGTGCTTACACCTCGGACGGACGCATCGCTGCCGACGATCTGGTCGTTCTGGATGATCCCGAAGGCGCACTGCCGAACTACGACGCCATCCTCCTCGTCTCGCCTCAGGCAAGCCGGGACGCCCGCCTGCTGGAGGTGCTCATGCCCTTGGTCGGGGCGATAGATGTGGAGGCGATGCGGGCAGCGAACCTGTCTGTCGATCGCGACGATGACAAACTGTCATTCGGCGAAGCAGCCAATAGATTGGCTCGGCGTGTGGGACTCGGCGGCTCCTAAGTCGCTTCGGGCTTGCGCCGCTCGCCTTCGGGGAAAGCCGCACCGCGCGGCCAGTCGCGCGCCGTAATCGCGAGACATTTGAACAGTTCGCCCATCGCGTCCGGCTGCACCAGCCGTTCGACTGCAACTTCGATTTCATCGGCGCGAGAGGGGGATGCTTTTGCAAGTGCCTTTGCCCGCAATGCGATGCCCATCGCGCCGAGCCAGGCACCCTGGGTCGTCAGCGAACTGGCCAGCCCCTCGCGGCGAGCAATAGTATCTAGTGTCGCGAAATCGACATGCGCCGTGAGATCCATTTCTCCCGGCGCGTCGAACACGTCGAGCTTTTCGTGCGATTTTACCGCCTGCAAGGTGGATCCGCTGCGGGCATCGACGTGCCCATAATCGATGAACAGCGCGGCGCCGCCTTGCACGTCTATCCGGCGAGCGACGGCTTCGACCAGGGCTGCTGCTCCGGGGCAGGTTTCGATCACAGTCCCCGCGGGTGCTGCGCGTTGGGCTTCCGGGACAGCGTCGTCCATCGAATTGGGTCCGGACACGAAGGCGAATTCTCCGCCTTCGATGCCGACCATACGTTCGCGCCAGCCCTTTTCGGTCATTACCAGTTGCCGGATGGGCAAGGCGTCCAGGAATTCGTTCGCCAGCAAAAGAAGGGGGCGACCATCCGGGACGCTATCGATCGTATCGTGAAATTGGGCTCCCGCCAGCACACCGCCCTGCACTTTGCGCAAGGCCTCGGAACCCTCGACCAGATGCACGTCCGGGCGCAGCCCCTGACTGGCCATGGCACGCAGCGCATCCTTGGCTAACGTCCCACGGCCCGGGCCAAGTTCGGCATAGATCGGATTTTCCGGTCGCCCCGCCCGCACCCAGATGTCCGCGAGCCACAGCCCAGCCATTTCGCCGAACATCTGGCTGATTTCCGGCGCAGTGGTGAAATCGCCAGCAGCACCCAACGGATCGCGCGTCGTATAATAACCCGCGTTGCTTTCACCCATATAGCGCAGCACGGGCATCGGCCCGTGCTGGTCGATCAGGCGGCGAAAGGTGCGCGCCAGATCCGTCTCTGGTCGAACCCTCATGTGGACTACGGTTTAGCCCTGGCCGGGCCGCCAACGGGCGGCTTCATCATCGCATAGATCACAACGACGATACCTACCGCGATCATCGGAAGACTGAGCCACTGCCCGCGGGAGAGGCCCGTTTCCACGACGACATAAGCGAGGTAGGCGTCCGGCTCGCGGAAAAATTCCATGAGGAACCGGCCGAGACCCATGCCGATGGTGAACACGCCAACCAGCAGTCCGGCCCGATAGCGGGCACGCGTTTTCCAGAAGAGCGCAAAAAGCAGCACACCTAGCAAAAGCCCTTCGAATCCGGCCTGATATAGCTGGCTTGGATGGCGGGCGAGCTGATCCGGATCGGTTGGGAAAACCATGGCGAAAGGAAAATCGCTTTCTACCGGGCGGCCATACAATTCGCCGTTGATGAAGTTCGCCAGCCGGCCAAGCATGTAGGCGAAGGGCACATTCACCGAGATGTAATCGCAGATGCGCAGCCAGTTCAGTCCGTTGCGCCATGCGACCCAGCTGATTGCAATGAGCACCCCGATAACCCCGCCATGGAAGCTCATTCCCCCTTCCCACAGCTTGAACAGTTCCACACCGCCGAACAGTTCCGGCTTGTAGAAAGCGGCATAACCGAGCCGGCCGCCGAGGATGACCCCAAGTGTACAATAGAAAAAGAGGTCGTCCGCGTGGCGCTGGGCCATGGGCGATCCCGGTGCCTTGATCATTTTCGACAGATGCCAGTAGGCCAGCAATATGCCGAAGAGGTAGGCGAGCGAGTAGAATCGCAATTGGAAACCGCCGATCTCGAACAGATAGGGCCGCAAGCCCAGATTTTCCCAGTAGATCGGTTCTGCCGCGCCCGATGCAGCCAGTAGTGACAGCAAGTGCTTATCCCCTTAGAGGTGAATCCAAGGCCGCGACCGGCGACCCATCGGGGCGGCTTTTGGCATAGCAGGGGTTTGGGGGGAAGCCTGCGTCGAGCCGCAGTTATTGCGCGTGCCTCGAACCGGAGGTTCTGCGCCGTTTGGAGAGGATATTTTACGACCGATGCCGACAGAACTCGACAAGGACATCCATCGCATCACCGATGCCGTCACCGCGCCCGGCCAGATGTTCGAACTGACAGAAGTGACACGCCGCGGCGTGCAGATGCCCGCGTTCAAGAACGCACCTCCCAGCGTCGTCCATTACTTCGCGCATTTCTGTAACGAAAAGAAAGACGATACGTTCATCGTCGATGGCGACATCCGTATGACCTTCGGCGAGATATGGCATGCTGCCAGCCATGTCGCCCACGGTCTTGCCACGCTGCATGGAATTGAAAAGGGTGACCGCGTTGGTCTTGCGGCCCGCAATTCGACGAACTGGATCGTCGCCTACATGGGCATTCTCATGGCCGGTGGCTGTGCGACACTGCTCAATGGCTGGTGGACCGGGGAAGAACTCGCTTACGGAATCGACCTTTGCGAATGCAAGCTCGTCCTCGCCGATCCCCCGCGTGCGGCCCGGCTCGATGGCGTAAAGCATGCCTCGAAGCTTGTGGTCTTCGATCACGGCAAGCCTTCGGAAGGTCTGGCCCCGGTATGGGCGGCAGGCGGCACGGCCATGGCCATACTCGGCCAGATCGGCCCGGATGACCTTGCCACCATCCTCTATACATCCGGTTCGACCGGGCGCCCGAAGGGGGCGTATTCGGATCATCTCGGCGTCGTTTCCGGCACCATGAACTATGTCTGCCAGACCGCGATGATCCTGCAGCTTCTCACGGAAAAGGGTGATGCCCCAACCGTCCAGCCTTCCGCACTGGTCGCCGTGCCGCTCTTCCACGTCACTGGCGAAGTGCCGCTGTTCCTCCAGAGCTTCGCGATGGGGCGCAAGCTGGTGCTGATGCCAAAATGGGATGCAACCGAGGCCCTGCGCCTGTTGGCAGACGAACAGATCACCTATTTCGTTGGCGTTCCCCTGATGAGTTACGAGATCGCCGTGCATCCGGATCGTGAAAAATACGATCTGTCGCAATGCAAGACCTTCGCTGGCGGCGGCGCAGCGCGCCCGATCGAACATGTGAAGAAGATCAAGGACGCGTTCAAAGACGGCTTTCCCGCTCTGGGTTACGGCCTGACCGAAACCAATGGCGTGGGCGCAGGTAATCTGAACGAAAATTATCTCGCCAAACCCAACAGCACCGGCATGCCTTCGCGGCCATTGGTCGACATGGCCATTCTCGACGACGACGGCAAACCCATGGAGCGCGGAAAGGTTGGCGAGGTTTCGATCCGCTCGGTGTGCAACTTCCTCGGCTACTGGAAGAACGAGGAAGCGACCAAGGCGGCTTTTTCCGCCGACGGGTATTTCCGCACGGGCGACCTCGGCTATCTCGACGAGGACGATTACCTGTTCATCGTCGACCGCAAGAAAGACATCATCATTCGTGGCGGCGAAAATATCAGCTGCATTGAAGTGGAAGAAGCGATCTATGCGCATCCGGCAGTCGCCGAATGTTCGGTCTTTGGCCTTCCCGACGAACGCTTCGGCGAGATTCCCGCTGCCGTCTACTACACCCACGACGGCAAGGATCTCTCGGTCGAAGATCTGCAGGAATTCCTGCGCGAGCATATTGCTGCGTTCAAGGTGCCTTCGGTCATCTGGAAGAGCGATGAGCAATTGCCTCGCCTCGGCACCCAGAAGGTCGACAAGCGTAGCGTGAAGGCGAATTTTGCAAAGGAGCACCTCGCCGCTTGAATGCCCTGCGTGTCCCCCGACAGCGTGCGATAATCGACCGGCGCGCCCTTGCTTCCGAAATCGACGCGCTGGTGGGGGAGCACGGCAACAAAGCCCGTCCGCATGTCGTGAAACTGCTCAAGGCTGCGCTCGACAAAGGCCGGGCCGAGCTCGAGCGCCGCCTGGAAGAGAAACCGTCCGCCGGGCATGAGAATGCGGGCGGTTTCGCATTCATGATCGACCAACTGATCCGCGTGATCCACGATCACGCGACCGCCCATCTCTATCCCAGCGCCAATCGTTCCAAGGCGGAGCGGTTGGCGATCATGGCTGTTGGCGGATACGGTCGGTCGGAAATGTCGCCGCATTCCGACGTCGACATCGCGTTCCTCGTTGGCGGCAAGAAAACGGCATGGTGCGAGCAGGTCGTCGAAGCGATGCTCTATATGCTGTGGGATCTGGGTCTCAAAGTAGGCCATTCGACCCGCACGCTGGACGAAGCGATCCGGCTGTCGAAGAGCGACCTCACCATTCGCACAGCCCTCCTCGAAGGGCGGTATGTCTGGGGCGATCAGGAGCTCTACGACGAGGGTTCGCGCCGCTATACAGCCGAGGTGGTGCGGGGCAATGAACGCACCTTCGTGACCGAGAAGCTGGCCGAACGCAACGCGCGTCACAAACGCATGGGTGACAGCAGATACGTCGTCGAACCCAATGTGAAGGATGGCAAAGGCGGGCTGCGCGATCTGCATGCGCTGTACTGGATCGGCAAGTTCATCCATCGCGTGCGCACGGCGTCGGAACTGGTCGAGATCGGCCTGTTCACCCCGGCCGAATATCGCAGTTTCCGGCGCGCGGAGAACTTCCTCCTCGCCGTACGCAGCCACATGCATGTGCTGACGGGCCGTGCAGAAGACCGCCTGACCTTCGACCTGCAGCGGCGTATCGCGGAAAGGATGAAATTCGCCGAACGCCCGGGCAAGAGCGCGGTAGAGCGGTTCATGCAACTCTACTTCCTGCAGGCCAAACGGGTCGGCTCCCTGACCGGAATCTTCCTGGCCCATATCGACGAGCAGTTCGAGGCCAGAACGGCGCGCCGCGGCTTCTTCGCTGGGTGGAAACAGAAGGCACGGCAACTGAAGGGTTACCGCGTTTACGGGGGCAAGATCGCCGCACCGTCGGAGGACTGGTTTCGCAAGGACCCCGTACGACTGATCGAGATATTCCAGCTGGCCGAATCCGAAGAACTGGAAATCCACCCCGACACCATGCGCCAGGCAAACCGTGAAACGGGCCTCATCGACCATGCGATCCGCAACGACGAACGGGCCAACGCGCTGTTTCTCGACCTATTGTGCGGGCGCAACGATCCCGAAATGGTGCTTCGCTGGATGAACGAAGCTGGCGTTTTCGGGAAATTCGTGCCGGATTTCGGCAAGGTCAACGCGCAGATGCAGTTCGATATGTACCACCACTATACGGTGGACGAACATACGATCCGTGCGATCGGACTGTTGAACCGTATCGAAAAGGGCGAACTAACGGATGATCATCCACGCGCCGCACGTTTGATCCACAAGGTGAATTCGCGCCGCGTCGCCTATGTCGCCGCGTTGCTACACGATATCGCCAAGGGCCGCGGGGGCGACCATTCCGTGCTCGGGGCGGAAGTTGCGCGAGATCTGTGCCCGCGTTTCGGCCTGAGCGAGAGCGAAACAGAGATGGTGGCCTGGCTGGTTCTCAATCACCTGCTGATGAGCCACACGGCGCAGAAGCGCGATCTTACCGACCCCAAAACGATAGAAGATTTCGTCGGCCAGGTGCAAAGCCAGGAAAGGCTACGCCATCTCGCAATACTCACCGCGGTCGATATACGCGCGGTCGGCCCAGGGACTTGGAACAGTTGGAAGGGCCAACTGCTGGGCGAACTCTACGACATATCGAGCGAGCGCTTGCGGCTGGGGCACATGCGGCATGGTCGCGAACAGACAATCGCGCACAAGCAGGCGGAGGTGGCGGACGTTCTCGGGGAAAAGGGCCATCTCGTCGCAGATCTGGCCCAGACCATGGGCGACGCATACTGGATCGCCGAACCGATCGATATCATCGCGCTGAACCTGGTGCATTACGCTGCCGCGCGCGAACGGGAGCATCAGCTTTCCATTCACTGCGAATATTACGAAGCGCGCGGTGCAACGCTGGTCACGGTAATCGCGGCCGACCATCCGGGCATGTTCTATAGAATTGCCGGCGGCATCCATCTCGCAGGCGGAAACATCATTGATGCCCGCATCCACACCACGCGGATGGGCTGGGCGCTCGACAATTTCTTGGTGCAGGATCCCCACGGTGAACCCTTTGCCGAAGAAGGCCAGCTTGAACGGCTGAAAAGCAGCATCGCCGATGCGCTAGCGAACAAGGTCGATCTGGCGCCCCGACTGGCACAGCGTCCGTTGGCGCACAGCCGTGCGCGTGCTTTCGATGTCGCGCCACGGGTTCTGTTCGACAACAAGGCATCGAACAAGTTCACCGTGGTCGAGGTCAACGCCCGCGACCGGCCAGCATTGCTCAACCGTTTGGCCCGTGCATTGTTCGAAAGCCGACTGGTGGTCCATTCCGCCCATATTACCAATTACGGGGAGCGGGCTGCCGATACGTTTTACGTCACCGACCTTACCGGCGGCAAACTGGAGCGCGGCGACCGCATGAACCGCATCGAGGCGCGGCTCATGGAGGCCGCAAGTGACGCAACGCAAGATCGGCTGGAGAACGCCTGAGCGCGCGGGCAGCAGATCGTTAGCGGGGCGACGCGCGTTCGCCAAATAGCGCAGTACCCACGCGCACATGCGTAGCGCCGAGCTTTACTGCTGTTTCGTAATCCCCGCTCATGCCCATGCTACGCCCGTCGAGTCCGTGATCGCTGGCTAGCCGATCAAGGAATGCGAAGAATGGCGCAGGCTCGATCTCGAAAGGCGGAATGCACATGAGCCCCGCCACCGGAATATCGGCCGCGCGAGCCTGCTCGAGCAGTCCGGGCAGATCGGCCACCGGGCACCCGCCCTTCTGCTCCTCAACGCCCACATCGACCTGCACGAAGCACGGAATGCGCCGATCCAGCTTATCCATGGCCTTCGCAAGCGCCTTTACCAAGCTTGGCCGATCGAGCGAGTGAATGACATCGAACAAAGCCACCGCGTCATCGGCCTTGTTCGACTGAAGCTGGCCGATGAGGTGCAACTGGGCTGCAGGGTAGACTTCGCGCAGTGCGGGCCACTTGTCCTGCGCTTCCTGAACGCGGTTCTCTCCGAAATGGCGCTGCCCTTGCACAAGCAATAGTTCGATCGCCTCGGCCGGATGGGTCTTGCTGACCGTAACAAGCGTAACATCGCCGGGTTCGCGGCGGGCGATTGTGCAAGCCTTGGCAATATTCGCCTGTACTTGCTGTAGCGGGGTGTCTGCCTTTTCCATCGCGTCGCGCTATAGCGTGTGTGTGACACGACGCCAGCATCATCCCGGAGCCGATCGGCCCATCCTCCCGTTGTTGTGGTTGCTGAGCGATCGGCGAAACGACACTGGAATTGAGACGGCGCTTCGAAGCCTGCCAACTGGTTCGGGCTTCGTCTTTCGCCACTATCACCTCGATCCCGACACGCGGCGTGCGCGGTTCGACGAGCTTGCAGCGATCGCTCGCCAATGTGGACACATGGTCATCCTGTCCGGTGATGAGGATTGGGGCGCAGACGGCCACTACGGGTCTGCAACCAGGCCAAGAGATGGCCTCTTTCTTGCTACTGCCCATAACGCGGACGAACTGGCAGCGGCGGTCGCAGCGGGAGCGGAGGGCATCTTCCTCTCGCCGGTGTTTGCCACAGCTTCGCACCCAGCTGCCAAGACACTTGGGATCGATGCATTTCACGCGCTGGCCCGGCAATCGCCCGTGCCGGTGATCGCTCTTGGCGGAATGACCCATGAGCGCGCGCGCGAGTTGGGGTGGTCCCGCTGGGGCGCCATCGACGGACTCGGTTCGACGAACGTCGCTTGACCTCCCCGTCCGGGAGGACTCATACTGCACTCTCTCGACGGATCAGGGGATACGAAATGGCTACGCGCGCAGGCGCAGCACCCGATTGGCGCGCGGCTTTCCGCCGCTCCTTTCGCCGCGCCACACATATGGCAGGCGCGGGCTTGCTGTTCGCGATCCTTGTTTTCCTGACCTTGGCGCTCGCCAGCTATACGCAGACCGATCCGAGTCCCTCGACTGCAGCGGGCGGCGACGACATCCGCAACTGGATGGGGGCAACCGGCGCCTGGGCCAGCGAACGCGCGCTTAACTACCTGGGGCTTCCGGCGGCGCTGCTTTTGCCGCTGCTCTATATTTCAGCCCGCCGGCTGTGGACCGGGGTGGAACGGGACGACGAGGATAGTACCCCCGGCCGCTGGTGGGGTCCCTTCGCCATGCTGCTTGCCGCCATCGCCTTGCTGGGCACGGTGCTGGCGCTGGCGTTCGAGCCGGCGACCGGCAGCCTACCGGCCGGGCTTGGCGGTTTGTTCGGTCAGTTGGGTGGCCTGGGGATCGAAGCTGTCGCAGACCGTTTCGGTGGCGACTTTTCAGGCTGGATCGTGCTGCTGCTCGCTCTTGTCACGCTCGGCGGCGGGGTGGCGCTCGTCACCCGGGTCTTCGCGATCGACTGGGCGCAATTCCTCACCTTGCCCGATTTCGTCAAACGCAAGGCACACTTGCCCGAATTCGACCTGCCGTTGACACCCAAGAAGCAGACCCGTGCCAAGCCGATGGAAAGCCTTGAGGATGACGAGGATCTGCCATTGCGCGAACCGCGCCGCGCGCCCGAAATCGCCGATCCCGCGCCGATGCCTGCTCAGCCCGTTGCCGCCAAGCCCAAGCAGCGCGACATGTTCGCCAATTACGAATTGCCAAGCCACGATCTGCTCGATGATGCGCCCGAAAATGCTGCGCCAAAGCTCGACAAGATGGCGCTGGAACGCAATGCGCGCCTGCTGGAAAACGTGCTCGACGATTTCAACGTGAAGGGTGAGATCACCGCGGTGCGCGCCGGACCCGTGGTCACCATGTACGAACTGGAGCCGGCACCGGGTATCAAGGCCAGCCGCGTGGTCGGCCTTGCGGAAGATATTGCCCGCAACATGTCGGCAATTTCCGCGCGCGTCTCTCCCATTCCGGGCAAGACGGTGATCGGGATCGAACTGCCCAACGCCGACCGGCAGATGGTCAGTTACAAGCAGCTCGCCAATTCGGCCGCCTTCATCGACCATCACGGCAGCCTGCCGATGATTCTGGGTAAGGACATTGCAGGCGAACCGATCGTCGTAGACCTTGCTGCCATGCCTCACCTGTTGGTGGCTGGCACCACCGGTTCGGGTAAGTCGGTCGGCCTCAACGCGATCCTGCTTTCGCTGCTCTATCGCTTCACGCCGGATGAGTGCCGACTGATTCTCATCGATCCCAAGGTGCTGGAGCTCAAGACCTACGACGACATTCCGCATCTCCTGAGCCCTGTGGTTACCGAGCCCCACAAATCGGTCCGGGCGCTGAAATGGGCGGTCGAGGAAATGGAGAAGCGCTACCGCATGATGAGCAGCGTGAATTCACGCAACATCGCGGGCTTCAACGAAAAGGTGAAGAAGGCGATCGAGAAGGGTTCGCCACTGGGTCGCCGCGTGCAGACGGGCTTCGATCCCGAAACGGGCGAAGAATTGTACGAGGAAGAGCAGCTCAATTACGAGCCGTTGCCCCTCATCGTACTTATTGTCGACGAACTGGCCGACCTCATGGTCACTGTTGGCAAGGAAATCGAAGTCCTGATCCAGCGTCTCAGCCAGAAATCGCGCGCCGCCGGCATCCATCTGATCATGGCGACACAGCGCCCTTCGGTCGATGTCATCACCGGCGTCATCAAGGCCAACCTCCCGACCCGCATCAGCTTCAAGGTGACAAGCCGTATCGACAGCCGCACCATCCTTGGGGAACAGGGGGCCGAACAGCTGCTCGGCAAGGGCGACATGCTGTATAAACCCAATACCGGCGCGATGATCCGCGTGCATGGCCCCTTCGTGTCCGACGAGGAAGTTGAACGTGTGGCCGATCACTGGCGTGGACAGGGCAAGCCCGACTATGTCGACGCGGTTACCGAAGAACCGGAAGATGGCGGCTTCAATTTCGAAGACGAATTCACCGCTTCGGATAATCCGGAAGAACGGAAATATCGCCAGGCCTGTCAGATTGTTATCGAGAACCAGAAAGCGTCTGGCAGCTGGCTTCAGCGCCAGATGGGGGTCGGTTACAACACCGCTGCCAAATGGATCGAGCGCATGGAAGGCGAAGGGCTGGTAGGGCCGGCCAATCATGTGGGGCGTCGCGAGATCTTCCGCGATCAGGACGGAAATCCGCTTTAGAAGCTGAAAAGTTTCGAAATTTGGGCGGGACTTGCGCTGGATGGCTCGCTAAGTCCCGATCCAATGGCACCTACGAAAGAAAACCCCGCCGACGACTGGTCCGACGACGAAAAGCCGGGTCCAGACTATGCCAAGCGACGGCCGATCAGTCGTCTCACCATTCTGCGCGCCATCGCGGAAATGCGCCTGTGGTGGAATGAAGGGGTTATCGCCGACCTGGATCATGTCGCGACGATCGAGAGGGTGCGGGGCGAATCGCTCCTGACCAGCCGCTATATCTTCATGATCGCGATGAGCGCGGGGATCGCGATCCTCGGCCTCCTGCTTTCTTCGCCGGCCGTCGTCATCGGGGCCATGCTGCTGTCGCCTTTGATGAGCCCGATTATCGGAACGGGGTTTTCTCTTGCAACCGGCGATGCGGACTGGTTGCGCCGCTGCGGTAAGGCCCTGATTGCAGGATCCCTGTTTGCCATACTGTTTTGCGCGGTGATCGTGTTTCTTTCGCCGCTGCAAACGGTGACGGAAGAAATCGCGGCCCGCACCAGGCCAAACCTGTTCGACCTGCTGGTTGCGCTATTTTCCGCCCTCGCAGGTTCCTATGCCGTGATCCGCGGGCGCGAAGGCACGATCGTCGGGGTCGCCATCGCTACGGCCCTGATGCCGCCGATCGCAGTGGTGGGCTTCGGTCTGGCAACCTTCAACTGGCCCGTATTTGCAGGTGCGCTGGGTCTGTTCGTAACCAACCTCGTGACCATCGGACTGACCGCCGCCGTCATGGCTCGCCTCTACGGCTTCCAGTCCGACCTGAGCCATCGCCAGTCCCGTCTCCAGTCGCTCGGGATCGCCATGGTCTTCGTAGTGCTGGCGATCCCTCTCGCTTTCTCTCTACGGACCATCGCTTGGGAGGCCAACGGCCAGCGCATTGTCAATCAGGAGGTCGCATCTGCCTTTACCGACAGGGCAAGGGTCGAACAGCCGATCGTGAACTGGGATTCCGAACCTTTGACCGTGTCGGCCAGCGTCTTTACCCCGGACTTCAATTCCAACGCAGATACGGAAGTGGCCAAGCGACTGGAAGAACGTCTTGGCCGATCCGTCGTGGTAAATATCGACCAGTTTCAGGTCGGCACCGACCCGGGCGCTGCCGAACAGGCAGCCCTTGCTCAGGCAAGAGCGCGCGAGGCTGCAGAAGCGAGCGAAAGGCAGATTGCCGTACTGGCCCAAAGCCTCGCTCTGATTGCCGGGGTGGAGCGCAAGGACGTATTGCTGGATCGCGAGAACCAACGGGCACAGGCAATTGCTCAGCCGCTCGAAGGGCTCGACCTTTCGGGATATCGCGAACTTGAACGGCGGCTCGAACAGACTACGCCGGGCTGGACGGTCGAACTTCGTCCCCCACTGGTGCCGCTACCCACCGTTAATGTTGGCGAAGACGGACTCGACACGAACAATGCCGGACGCGTGGCGTTGCTCGGATGGGCGGCCCGGCGCACGGGCGTTCGCATAGCCCTGACCGGTAGCGAAAACGCTCTGACGGCTGTCACCCAGGCACTTGGCGATTCCGCGCGTTATTTCGACACGCAGGTTTCGGGAGAAGGAAACTCGGTGACCGCGGTTTGGTCCACGGCGCCCGCATCTTGAGATAGGCTCTCGGGCTTGCCCCCACATGGTTGCAGTTGTAACGGGCTGCCGCAGATAAGGAGTTCCCCCCAATGCTCATCGGCAGCCCCAAGGAAATCAAGAACCACGAATATCGCGTCGGCCTGACGCCGGAGAGCGTGAAAGAGCTCGTCATGCAGGGTCACGAGGTGTGGATCGAAACCGAGGCCGGCTGCGGCATAGACGCAACCGACGAGCAATATGTGGCGGCGGGCGCGAAGATCGTCGACGGCCCCGATCCTATTTTCGCTGAGTGCGAGATGGTGGTGAAGGTCAAGGAACCGCAGGCGGTCGAGCGCAAGAAGCTGCGCGAAGGACAGATCCTTTATACCTACCTCCATCTGGCACCAGACCCGGATCAGACGAAGGATCTGCTGGACAGCGGCGTCACTGCCATCGCCTATGAAACGGTCACCGGCCCGCGCGGTCAGTTGCCGCTCCTCAAGCCAATGAGCCAGGTGGCAGGCCGCATGAGTGTGCAGGCCGGTGCAACTGCACTGGAGAAGGCTCATGGGGGTCGCGGTGTGCTGCTCGGCGGCGTACCTGGCGTCATGCCTGGCAAGGTCGTGGTCATCGGTGGCGGCGTGGTTGGCTTCAATGCAGCGCAAATGGCAGTGGGCCTCGGTGCTGATGTCACCATTCTCGACCGCGATCCCGAAGTTCTGGAAAAGGTGGGCACCCATTTCGAAGCGCGCGCCAGCACGCGTTTTTCCAACGCCGCCAACCTCTATGACGCGGTCACCACTGCCGATCTCGTGATCGGGGCAGTCCTCATCCCCGGTGCGGCAGCGCCCAAGCTGGTTACGCGCGAAACGCTGAAAGACATGCAGAAAGGCGCCGTGCTGGTCGATGTCGCGATCGACCAAGGGGGCTGTTTCGAAACCAGCCGTGCAACCACTCATGCCGATCCGACATATGTCGTGGACGACGTGGTTCATTACTGCGTCGCGAATATGCCCGGGGCCGTTGCCCGCACCAGCACCTATGCGCTGAACAATGTCACCCTGCCGCATGCGCTACGCATCGCCCGGATGGGATGGAAAGACGCGCTCGCCGCCGACCCGCATCTTGCCGAAGGTCTCAACGTCCACAAGGGCGAAGTCACGTACGAGGCCGTCGCAAGCGAACTCGGCTATGATTATCGACCGGTGGCGGACCTGCTTCGTTAAAACGCGCTACGCGGCTAATTCCTTAATCGTCCTTTAAACCCTTCGCCCTACCGCGGGCGCGTGGGACGGGCTTCATCATTTGATGTGCTGCTTTTCGTGCGGCTGGTTCTGCTCGCAATCTTTGCGGGCCAGTTCGCTGTGCCCGCTTCCGCCGTTGCGGCCCCGAATTTCGCACAGCAATCCATCTGCTGGATTTCTGGCGACGACACCCTTCGGCTGAACGATGTGGCGCAGCGCGCAGATGCGTGGACCTGCGATGGGTCGATCAGGGATTGGGACGCTGCGCGGCAACTCATTCGTATCGATCTACGCGGCCGTGCCGCCGATCCTGCGACGATACGCCATGCCGAATTCGATCGACACGAATTTGAGAAGCTCACCGCCACGCTGATCGACGAGAACGGCGAAAGCCGCAGTCGCACTTACGGTTTCGGCGATACCTGGCTTGGGGCTTCCAGCCTGCGCTCGATGATCGATCTGCCTGAATTCGACGGTCAGCCCATTGCGGTGATATTCACCTTGGACGGCAGCCAGTGGCCGGAAGCGCTGGCCGAAGCGGATCTGCTGGCTAAACCATCGGTCCCGCCGGTCGCCGGCCTCGCACATTTGCTGGCCGCCCTGATCTGCGGTTTGCTATTGGCCCCGATCATATTCGACTTCGGCTATTTCCGGGCGCTACGCGAACCGTTTCCGCTGTGGCATGCACTCTTCTGTGCCATGGCCGCTGTGCAGACGGCCGCGGTTTCGGGCCTCATTCCCCTGGTGACTGCAATCAACTTCGCCAGCGAACTCGACATCACCTATCTCAGTCTCGACGTAATGGTCGCTGCTACCTTGCTCTTTGCGAGCAATTTTATCGAGACCGACTTCGTTTCCCGGCGGGCCCGAGCGATTCTGCTCTCCCTTGCATCCCTGGCGCTTGCAAGCGGCCTGACGACTACATTTTATCCCGAATGGTTCGGCGCGTGGATCGATCATTTCTATTTCGGCGCCTATCTGGCGATACTAGCTACTTATTTTGCCGTCCTCTGGCGCGCCAGGGAAAGCGGAAGCCGTATGGCGTCCTATCTCATTCTCGGTTTTGCGCCGTTCAGTGCGATAGTCGTCATCCAGTTCGCCTCGGTCACGCTGCTGCCGCAGATCGGGACATTCGACGAAACCTGGCCACAGAATTTCGCACTGTTGTTCGAAGTCGTCGCCACTGCGCTCGGCGTGGCCGACCGCTTCATTTCGATCAAGCATGAGCGTGACCAGGCGCGAGACGAGGCGCGCTCGCTCGAGAAGCTGAGTGAACGGGATGAGCTGACCGGGCTGCGAAACCGGCGTTCGCTCGACACGCGCTTTGATTCGCTCGTTGCGGCGGGCTTTCACACGATTGCCGTCATCGACATCGACCACTTCAAGCCCATTAACGACATATTCGGGCATCCGTATGGGGATAGCGTGCTGGTGTGCGTGGCTGCGGCGCTGCGGGCGAGCGACGACAAGGATCTGATCGCCTTTCGCATCGGCGGTGAGGAATTTCTCCTGATGCTGCGAGGCAGGGACGCGGCGGAGCGGGCCGAGGCACGCAGGCGAGCTATCACGGCACGTACGCTGGCGACTATGGACGGGCTGGACCGGCCGATCACGGCAAGCATGGGCCTGCTCGATTTTACGGCCGTGGCCGACGACCCTGATCTCGACTTCTGGAGCCTTTACACCAGAGCTGACCAGCTTCTGTACGATGCCAAATGTGCAGGCCGCAACCGCACGGGGCGCGATGCACTGGAATGGTTCGTGCCGCAGGCGGACGGGGGGGCGAGCGCCGCGGCTTAGGTCGTGAAGGGGGCGAGTACCTCGGGCCGGACCCGGACCAGGCGATTGGTCTTGCGGTCGAGCATGGCCCAGGTGGTGGCCGCGCTGACGATGACCTTTCCGGCGGCATTGCGGAAATCGACGCGACGCAGCGAAGTGGCACCGCGGGCGGGCCCTTCGATCCAGGTTTCACCCGTAACGCTTTGACCCGCATCGATATTTCCACGGTAATCGATTTCGTGACGCGTCACGACCCAGAAGAACGCGGCGCGATCTTCCGGGCGTGCAGCCGCATCCCAATGGGCGGTGGCGATGTCCTGGATCCACTGCACCCAGACGGCATTATTGACGTGACCGAGTTCGTCGATGTGCTCCGGTGCTGCAGAAAAGGTGCGGATCATACGTATTATTTGGCCTGTTCGGCAGCCGAACGGTCCGCGCTGCCCTGCTGCCACAGTATGAAGGCAACCTCTTCGGCCGCCTCGCGAATGGATTCGAACCGGCCCGACTTGCCGCCATGGCCCGCGCCCATATTGGTCTTGAGCAGCAGTTCGTTATCGTCGGTCTTGACCTCGCGCAGCTTGGCCACCCATTTCGCAGGTTCCCAATAGGTCACACGCGGGTCGTTGAGACCGGCGGTCACCAGCATGGGCGGATAGTCCTGCGCCACGACCTGATCGTAAGGCGAGTAGCTGAGGATATAGGCGAAGGCCTGCTTGGAAAGGATCGGGTTGCCCCATTCGGGCCATTCGCCCGGCGTCAGCGGCAGATCCTTGTCCAGCATTGTGTTGAGCACATCGACAAAGGGAACATGCGCCACCACGGCGCCCCACAGATCGGGATCGGTATTGACCACCGCACCCATCAGTTCGCCGCCGGCCGAACCGCCGGAAATGCTGATCTTGCCCTTTTCGGTATAGCCCTTGTCCACCAGCCCCTTCGCCACATCGACGAAGTCGTTGAAGGTATTGGTCCGTTCGTTGAGCTTGCCCTGCAGATACCATTTGCGGCCCAGATCGTCGCCCCCGCGGATATGCGCGATGGCATAGGCATAGCCGCGATCGATCAGGCTGAGGCGCGTGGTCGAAAAGCCGGGCGGCACGGCATAGCCGTAGGCGCCATAAGCATAGAGATGCAGCGGGCCGGTCTTCGGGCGGTCCTTGCGCATCACGATGCTGACCGGGACCATCGTACCGTCACGCGCGGGGATTTCCACGCGCTCCGTCGTGTAGAGATCGACATCGTATCCGCTGGGGATTTCCTGCTGCTTGAGCAGTTCCAGTTCACCGCTGTCGACGTGGTAATCGAACACGGAATCGGGCGTGACCATGCTTTCATAGGCAAGGCGCAGGGTGTTCTGATCGTATTCGGGATTGTTGCTGAGCCCCGCATCGAAGCTCGCTTCGGTGAAGGCGATCGGCTTGACCAGATTCGGATCGGCATAGTCGCGCAGCTGGATCTGATCGAGCCCGCGCAGCCGCCCTTCGGTGACGTAGAAATTCTTGAACAGATCGAAATCGGTGAGGTAGAATTCATCCGATCCGGGGATCAGCGTGGTCCATTCGCCCGGCGCATCCAGCGTGGCGGTAGCCAGCCTGAAATTGACGTGATCGTCATTCGTGTGGACCCACAGTGTCCCGTCGCGCACGTCGACATCATATTCGACGCCCTTCTGTCGTGCCTTGACGAGGATCGGTTCGGCCGTGGGATCGTCGGCAGGTACGAGGCGCACTTCGCTCGTCTCGTTGTCGCCGGTGGCGATGACCAGCCAGTCTTCCTGAGCGGAGAGACCGGTGCCGACCCGGAACCCTTCGTCCGCGGTTTCGCGGTAGAGTTCCACATCGTCGCTCACCGGTGTGCCGAGTACGTGCAAGGTGGCATCGTGAACCCGCCAGTTGTCGTCGGCGAGGCCGTAGACGAGGGCGGTATCGCCCTTCACCCAGACGAGGCCCGACAGCGTGCCGGGGATTTCGTCGGGCAGCAATTCGCCGGTCTGGAGATCCTTGATCCGCGCGGTGAAGCGTTCCGAGCCATTGGTATCGGCCGAATAGGCGAGATAGCGCCCGTTCTTGGACACGGAGAAGGCACCCAGCCGGAAATATTCATGACCATCGGCCAGCGCGTTTTCATCGAGGATCAGCTGAGCATCGCCGCCCGCGACAGATTTGCGATAATATTTGCGGTATTCCGCGCCTTCTTCGAATTCGGACCAGTAGAGCCAGTCGCCATCCTTCTGCGGCACGGTGGAATCGTCTTCCTTGATCCGGCCCTTCATTTCTTCGAACAATTCGTCGACCAGCGCCTGCTGCGGTTTCATCCGCGCTTCGAACCAGGCGTTTTCCGCCTTGAGGTGATCGAGAATGTCCGTGTCGTCCACGGTCGGATAGGACTGGTCCTTGAGCCAGTAATAGGGATCGGCGATGGTGATCCCGTGATGCGAATAGCTGTGATCGCGCTTCTCGGCTGTGGGCGGGGAAGTCGGCTGTGTCACGTGTGTTCCTTCGGTGTTTTGCGCATAAAGCGGCGCGGCGAGTGCCAGCGTCGCGGCAGATAGGCATGCGGTGTATCGCTTGAAAGCCATGACCTGTCCCCCCTTGCGCGGCGCAAAGGTGGAAAGGCGCGCCGCGGATGACTATGATGGCAGGGTGATTATGCGGCTGCCCGTCTGGCCGCAAGCGCCGAGTCGGCCAGCGCGCCACCGGCCCCGATGAAAGGATATTTTTCGCCTCATGCTGATGCAGACATACGAAGCTCGCCTCGATGGATTACGCAAGGAACTGGGCCGCCGCGGCCTGGATGGCTTCGTGATCCCGATTTCCGATGAACATATGAGCGAATATGTCGGCTCTTACGCACAGCGCCTGAAATGGCTGACCGGCTTCGGCGGCAGCGCGGGCAGTGCCGCAGTGCTGAAAGACGCGGCGGCCATGTTCACCGATGGCCGTTACACCGTGCAGGTGCGCGAGCAGGTGGACGGCAAGCTGTACGATTACGAGGATGTGCCCGCAACATCGCCCGCCAAATGGATTGCCGCCCATGCCCCGCAAGGCGCAAAGATCGGTTACGATGCCTGGCTGCACGGCATCGGCTGGGCAGAAGACGCGGAAAAGCTGTTTGCCAAGAAGGGCATCGAACTGGTGCCGGTCGACGGCAATCCGATCGATGCGATCTGGGACGACCGTCCCGAAGCTTCGCTTGCGGCAGCCGTGCCGCATGCCGACGAGCATGCCGGCCGGTCGAGCGCTGACAAACGCGCCGAAATCGCCGACTGGCTGAAGAACGAAGGCTATGATGCGACCGTCATCAGTGCGCTGGATTCGGTAGCCTGGCTGCTCAACATGCGCGGCACCGACGTCGACAATACGCCGGTTTCGCTGTCCTATGTGCTGGCCCATGCAGACGGCACGGCGGAACTGTTCATCGCGCCCGACAAGGTCACCCCCGAACTCACCAAGCATCTGGGCAACGCTGTGACCGTGCGCAATCGCGACGAATTCCAGCCCGCTCTCGAGGCGCTCAGGGGCAAGACTGTCGCGGTCGATCCCAACCATGCGGTGGCGGGCATCTTCCACGCCCTGGCGGCCGGCGGCGCGACGGTCGTGCGCGATGCCGATCCGACCGTTCTGCCCAAGGCGATCAAGAACCCTGCGGAACAGCAGGGCCACCGCGATGCCCAGGCGCGCGACGGCGCGGCCGTTTCGCGTTTCCTGCGCTGGATTTCGATCGAAGCGCCCAAAGGCGGGGTGGACGAACTGACCGCCGCCGCCAAGCTGCGCGAATTCCGCGAGGCCGGCGGCGTGCTGAAAGACGCCAGCTTCGACACCATCAGCGCTGCGGGGCCGCATGCTGCCCTGCCGCATTACAAGGTCGACGAAGACAGCAATATCCCGATCCCGCCATCGTCGATCTATCTGGTCGATTCGGGCGGCCAGTATCTTGACGGAACCACCGACATCACCCGTACGGTGTGGGTCGGCCCGGGTGAGCCGAGTGCCGAAATGGTCGAGCGCAACACCCGCGTGCTGAAGGGTCACATCCAGCTCGACATGCAGAAATTCCCCGACCGCACGAGCGGCGGAGCGCTCGACGCGCTGGCGCGGATGCATCTGTGGAACGGCGGGGTCGATTACGGCCACGGCACCGGTCACGGCGTGGGCAGCTACCTGTCGGTCCATGAAGGCCCGCAGCGTATCTCCAAGCCCGGCGGCGCATTCCCCGGCACGGAAACCGAACTGCGCGAAGGCATGATCCTTTCGAACGAGCCCGGCTATTACAAGGCCGGGGCCTACGGCATCCGGATCGAGAACCTGGTTCTCGTCGTGCCCGCGGGTATCGAGAGCGAAGGTGACTATCTCGGCTTCGAGACGCTGACCTTCGTCCCGCTCGACCGCAGGCTGGTGGACAAGGACCTGCTCTCGCCCGCCGAAATCGGCTGGTGGAACGACTATCACGCCAAGGTTCGCGACATCGTGGCGCCGCAGCTGGATGGCGCGGATCTCGAATGGCTGGAAGCGGAATGCGCCCCCTTGTGATGTAGGAAATGTTCACATAATGTTCTCTTGGTCGCGAGTCGTTTTCAAGGAGCATTGCCATGATCGGATACGTCACTCTCGGGACCAACGACCTCGAGCGCGCAGCCCGGTTCTACGATCCCCTCGCCGCCGAAATGGGGGTGGGGCGGATGATGGACTTCGGGACCTTCATCGCCTGGGGCAAACCCGAAGGGGCGCCCGGTATCGCCGCGACCAAGCCGTTCGACGGCAAGGAAGCGACGGTCGGCAACGGGACGATGGTGGCAATCGAGGCCAAGGATCGCGATCAGGTGAAGCGGCTGTACGACATCGCGCTGGCCAATGGCGGCAGCAGCGAGGGCGAACCCGGCCCGCGCGGCGAACCCGATGAAAACGGGATGGTGTTCTACGCCGCCTATTTTCGCGATCCGGACGGCAACAAGCTGAATGCCTTCCTGATGGACAAGGTGAGCTGACATGACCCAGCCGCCCCGTCTCGACGAGCGTTTCATCCATCTGGGGCTCGGCGCAACCGCCGTGCCCCAGCCGCCGTTCGACGGGATGGAATGGTACGGCGCCTATGGCGAACGGCACGGGGCGGACGGGCGCGAAGGGCGGCTGGTCAGCCAGTATACCTTCACCGAAGACTGGCCGGGCTGGGAAATGCACCCGGCAGGCGAAGAAGTGGTGATCTGCACTGCCGGGGAAATGGAACTGACGCAGGAATTTCCCGACGGCCGGCGCGAGAGCGTGACGCTGCGACCCGGCGAATATGCCATCAACCCGCCCGGCGTGTGGCACATTGCCGATATCGTTCAGGAAGCGACAGCCATCTTCATCACGGCAGGCGAAGGCACGCAGCACCGCCCCCGCTGACTTTTCCGCCCCCGCCGACTTTCCCTGCGGTGAACGGCACGGTCCGCGTGCGACAAACCGATACAATTCGACCCCGATCCGGCATAATCCTGCGACATTGCAGGCCTAGACAGGGCACACGAGCTGCGGCGGGCTTCAGACATTCCCCCTCCCCTCCGGTCCCAGGTCCGCCGCAGCTCTCCAGAGTTTTGGAGATATGAAATGAACAGCAAGACCTTTCTCGCCTTTTCGGCCGCCACGCTGGCGCTGACCGGCACCGCCGCCATCGCCCAGCAGCAGGATCGCGGCGGCGATCTCACCCTTGCCGACATGAAGGCCCGCGGCGACAAGATGTTCGCCCGGATGGATGCCAATAGCGATGGCGTCATCAACGCCGAAGACCGCGAAGTGCGCCGTCAGCAGATGTTCGCCAAGATGGACACCAATGGCGACGGCGAAATCTCGCAGGCCGAAATGCAGGCCGCACAGGAAGCCCGCCAGCAGCGCCGCGAACAGCGACGTGAAGCCCGCAGCGAACGCCGCGGCGACCGCATGGCGGAACGCTTCGCCAAGCTCGATATCGATGGTTCGGGCGGCGTCTCCGCCGAGGAAATGGCCGCAAAGCGCGAAGCGCGCGGCGACCGTGCAGGCAAGGGCAAGCGCGGAATGCGCGGTGGTCACGGCATGCGCGGCGGCGGCATGATGATGCGTATGGCCGACACCAATGGCGACGGTTCGATTACGCGCGCCGAATTCGATGCAGCGATCGAAGCACGCTTTGCCAAGATGGACGCCAATGGCGACGGTGTGGTCACGCAGGACGAACGCAAGGCCGCCCGGGATGCCATGCGCGCCGAATGGAAAGCCAAGCGCGAAGCACGGCAGAACCAGTAAGCCGCTTGCTAGCAGACCCAAACCACAGGTAATCGCGGGCCAGGACCGATCATGACCGAACCCGCGCCTACCACCCTTCTCTTGGTCGACGACGAGCCGACCCTGCGCGAGCCCCTGGCCGAGTATCTCACTCGCCAGGGGTTCGTGGTGCAGGAGGCAGAAAGCGCCGCCGCGGCCCGCACGAAGCTGGCGCAAGCGACGCCCGATCTGGTCCTGCTCGATATCATGATGCCGGGCGAAGACGGGCTCTCGCTGTGCCGCCATCTGGTAGAAAGCCGGCGCCTGCCGACCATTCTGCTTACCGCGAAAGGCGAAGCGATGGACCGGATCATCGGCCTGGAAATCGGCGCCGACGATTATGTGACCAAGCCGTTCGAGCCGCGCGAACTTGTCGCCCGGATCCGTTCCGTACTGCGCCGTGCCGAGCGCCCCGCAGTGCCCGCGACCGATGACGAACTCCTGTATGAATTCGAAGGCTGGCAGCTCGATCCGCTGAAGCATCGGCTGACCGATCCGGACGGCGCGCTGGTGCCGCTCTCCACGGCCGAATTCCGCATGCTGCGCGCCTTTTGCGACCACCCGCGGCAGGTACTCGACCGCGACCGGCTGCTCGACATGGTGCAGGGCCGCGAGGCGCATCTGTTCGACCGCGCGGTCGACAATCAGATCAGCCGCCTCAGGCGAAAGATCGAAGCCGACAGCCGCGACCCGCGCTTTATCCAGACCGTCAGGGGCGGCGGATACCGGTTCGCCACCGATGTCGCGCGCCTGCGCCGCGCGGACGAGGGCTGATGCGCCTGTTTACGCAGAGCCTGCTCGGCCAGGTGATGCTGTCGATGGCGGCCGCGCTGCTGATCGCGCAGGGCATTTCGGCGGTCATGCTCTATCGCGCCGCGTCGGAACGGCGCGAACTCGCCATCATGAATGCAGCGGCTTTCCAGTTGCTCGCCGGCGCCCGCCGGGCCGAGCGCGCGCCGTCTGAACGCGGCGAGAGGCGGGGACCGCGGCGCCTGGCTCGCCCGCTTTCACCGGCCGGCGAAGGAGAGCGCCGCATCCGGCTTCCGCGCAATATCCGGTACCGCGAGGCCGGCCAATCGCCGCTGGTCCCCGGTCAGGCGCGCCAAGCCGAGCGCGAAACCGAACTGGCCGATATTCTGGCCGCGCAAGGGGTCGATGTCGAAGAACTCGTCGTCTTCGAGCGCCCTTTGCTGGATGACGAACTGGTCCGCGCTGCCGCAGAACGCCGCCCACGGCTCAAGGCCAGGGCCGATGCGACACCGCACGATCTTCTCGTCGTGGGGCTGAGGCAGGCAGGGAGCGACACATGGCAGGTGGCCCGCCTGCCGCTGCCCCAGCGCGACCGCGCCATCGTCCGCACGCTCGCCATGCAGACGGTGATACTGTTTCTGGTACTTGTGGGGCTGCTCTATTTCGTCCTGCGGCGGATCACCCGCCCGCTCGACACGCTGGCCGAGCGCACGCGCAGGTTCGGCGGCGCGGGGATGGCGGAGGAACCGCTGGCCGTATCGGGCCCGCAGGATATCCGCCGCCTGATCGAAGCGCATAATGCGATGCAGGCGCGGATCGGCTCGATGCTCGACGAAAAGGACGTCATGCTCGGCGCCATCGGCCACGATCTCAAGACTCCGCTGGCGGCACTGCGCGTGCGCATCGAAAGCGTCGATGACGAAGCCGCTCGCGCAAAGATGGCGGACAGCATCGAGGATATCACCAACACGCTCGACGAGATCCTTTCGCTCGCCCGGATCGGACGCACCAGCGCGGCGCCGGAAAGAACCGAACTGGGCGCGCTGGCCGAATCGGTGGTGGAGGAATTCGAAGACATGGGGCGTCCGGTAACGCTGGATACGGAAGGCCGCGTGGTCGCCCCGGTGCACCTGACGTGGCTGAAGCGCGGGCTGCGCAATCTCATCACCAATGCGCTGCGCTATGCGGGAACGGCGCGCGTCACCATTCTGCGCGAAGACGGCCACGCCGTCCTGCGCGTCGACGACGACGGGCCGGGTATTCCGGCCGACCGCATTCAGGACATGCTCGAACCGTTCACCCGCGGCGAAGCCAGCCGCAATCGCGAAACCGGTGGGGCGGGGCTAGGTCTTACGCTGGCGCGGGCCGTGGCCGAACAGCACGGCGGCGCGCTGGTGCTGGCAAACCGGCCGGAAGGCGGCCTTCGCGCAGAGTTTCGAATCCCTGTCTAGCGCATCAATCCGCCGATGATGTTGCGCACGAAGGCGGTTGCCCCGGTGCGCAACGGGTCGGCACTGGATTTCTTGCCAAGGACCGTCGCCACCGCAATCGAGCTGAGAGAACCGGCGGCTGCGGTTGCAGCGGCCTTGCCCGCACGGCCCCAGAGCGAGGTCGATTTGCGGCTTCGCTTGCCCACCTCCTTGCGGCCGGCCTCTTCCACCTCCGCAGCCGTGGAAGCCGCATCCGCAGCTTTCGCAGCGAGCACTTCCTCCGCGCTTTCGCGATCGACGGCGTCGTCATATTTGCCATCGAGATCGCTGATCGAATTGACGATCTTGCGTTCTTTTTCCGTCACGGGACCGAGCCGCGAATAGGGCGGCTTGACCAGGGTCCGCTGCACCACGCCGGGCGCACCGTCTTCATCCAGCGTGGACACCAGCGCCTCGCCCACTTTCAATTCCGTTATCGCCTGTTCCACATCGAGGTCGGGATTGATGCGGAAGGTTTCTGCCGCCGCCCTGATCGCGCGTTTGTCGCGCGGAGTGAAAGCGCGCAGGGCATGCTGGACCCGGTTGCCCAACTGCCCGGCGATCTTTTCGGGGATGTCGATCGGGTTCTGGGTGACGAAATAGACTCCCACGCCTTTCGACCGGATAAGGCGCACGACCTGTTCGACCTTGTCTTCCAGCGCTTCGGGCGCCTCGTCGAACAGCAGATGGGCCTCGTCGAAGAAGAAGACCAGCCTGGGCTTATCCGGATCGCCCACTTCGGGCAGGCTTTCGAACAGTTCGGCCAGCAGCCAGAGCAAGAAGGTCGCATACAGCTTTGGCCCGCGCATCAGCTTGTCCGCGGCCAGCACGTTGATCATGCCGCGGCCCCGATCGTCGACCTTAAGAAAATCGTCGATCTCGAGCGCCGGCTCGCCGAAGAACAGATCGGCGCCCTGGCTTTCGAAGCTCAGCAACTGGCGCTGGATGGCGCCCACGCTCGGCCGGGTGACATTGCCATAGCTGCCCGAAAGCTCGCTCGCGTTCTCGTAAGCATAGGCCAGCATCGCCTGGAGATCGCCCAGGTCGAGCAGCAGCAGCCCGTTGTCGTCCGCATAGCGGAAGATGATGTTGAGAACGCCTTCCTGCGTATCGTTCAGATCGAGCAGGCGGGACAATAGCAACGGCCCCATTTCCGAAATCGTCGTGCGGATGGGGAACCCCTGTTCGCCGTACAGATCCCAGAACACCGCGGCATTGTCGGCATAGGCATAGTCGTCCATGCCCAGTTCCCTGGCCCGGCTTTCCAGCTTGTCCGCGTTCTTGAACTGGGGCGATCCGGCCATCGATATGCCTGCAAGATCGCCCTTCACATCGGCGACGAATACCGGAACGCCCGCGGCGGAGAAGCTTTCGGCGAGCCCCTGCAGGGTTACCGTCTTGCCGGTACCGGTGGCGCCCGCGATCAGGCCATGGCGATTGGCCTGGTCCAGCCGCAGGACCTGCTGTTCCCCATTCGCCCCCAGACCTATGAAAATCTCGCTCACCCGCCCGTACTCCCGACACTGTTTCGTCCCCGGTGATGTGGCAAAGGCTTGTGGGCGCGGTCAAGCAATCCCTCGACAGGCGCAGCGCATAGGGTAAAGGCTGGCACCGATGGCGGAGAGGCATCCCTTTGTCCTGCTCGACGATGCGCGCGAACACGGTGCGGCAGATGCCTTGCTGTTCGAAAACCCGCGCCAGGTCTTTGTTGCCCATCGGCCGGACCAGGTTGCCGACGTCCTTTCCGCAGCGGAACAAACCCGCAAGTCCGGCGGCGAACTGGCCGGTTTCATCGCTTACGAGGCCGGGCTGGCGCTGGAAGACAGGCTGCGTCCGCTCGCCCATGCGCGCAGCGGGGCGGCCGGCCCGCTTGTCTGGCTTGGCCTGTTCGACGCGCCCACCCGCATTGCCGCCGCCGATATGCCCGATTGGCTGGCCACCCATGCGCAGGGTGCCGGCAGCGTGGGACCGCTCGATCCGCAGCTTTCACCGGGCGGCTACGAGAAGGCGTTCGCCACGCTGCAGGAAGCGATCCGGGCGGGCGATATCTACCAGGCGAACCTCACCTTTCCGCTCGCCGGCAATTTCACGGGCGATCCCGTCGGCCTTTACGCCGCGCTGCGCCCGGCAGCGCAGGCCGGCTACGGCGGCGTGATCTTCGACGGATCGCACTGGCTGCTGAGCCTGAGCCCCGAACTTTTCATTTCGCTCAAGGGACGCGAAGCGAAGGCCAAGCCGATGAAGGGCACGCGCCCGCGCGGCGGCGATACGGCATCGGACGCGGCGATGGCGGCCGAGCTGGCCGGGTCGGTCAAGGACCGGGCCGAGAACCTAATGATCGTGGACCTCATGCGCAACGATCTGTCCCGCGTTGCCCAAGCGGGCAGCGTGCATGTGGACGAACCCTTCGCAATCGAAACCTACCCCACCGTCCACCAGATGGTCAGCGTCATTCGGGCACGCCTGGATGAGGGCCAGAGCGCCGTCGATCTGGTCCGTGCCCTGTTCCCCTGTGGTTCGATCACCGGGACGCCCAAGATCCGCGCCATGGAATTGATCGACGCGGTCGAACGCGATGCGCGCGGGCCCTATTGCGGCGCGATCGGTCGTATTGGCGCAGATGGCGATGCGGCGTTCAACGTGGCCATCCGCACTCTGCGCCTGACCGAGATCGAAAACGGCCGGGGCAAGGCCGTGCTGGGCGTGGGCGGTGCGATCGTTGCCGACAGCGAACCGCGCACCGAATGGCGCGAGGCCTTGCTCAAGGGTGCCTTCGCGCGCACGTCCTCGCCCGAACACCGCGCCGCACAGTTCGATCTGGTCGAAACCATGCGTTTCACCCCGGACAAGGGCATCCCCCTGCTCGAGGCGCACCTCATGCGGATGAAGGCCAGCGCGGCGGAGCTGGGATTTTCCTTCGACCGCCACGAGGCGCGCAACCAGATGCACGCGCTCTGCTTCGTGCTCGATAAACCCAGCAGGGTCCGCCTGCTGGCGGCGCGATCGGGTGCGATTTCGCTGGAAGCGCACGACGTTCCCGAAGCTTGGCCGGAACCGGCACAGGCGATCGTCCTTCCCCTCCCGGTCGATCCCGGCGACTGGCGCCTTCGACACAAGACCACGGACCGCGGTTTTTACGAGGAAGGGCAGCGCGTAGCCCGCGCCCACGGCGTGCAGGAAGCCTTGTTCGTGCGCGAGGACGGGCTGCTTACCGAAGGCTGCGTCACCAGCATTTTCGTTCGCGGCGAAGACGGGGTCTTGCTGACACCGCCCGCCCATCTCGGCCTGTTACCCGGCGTTTTCCGGCAGACCCTGCTGGACGAAGGCAAGGCGCGCGAAGCCGAATTACATATAGAAGACTTGGAAAACGGCTTCTTCCTAGGCAATGCGCTGCGCCTGATGATGGACGCGAAACTCAAGACATGACCAATATTCCGATCCTGTTCGAAGACGGCGAAGCGCTGGTAATCGACAAGCCCGCCGGCCTCCCCATCGAACGTCCGCGTCGTGGCGGGGCAAGTCTCGAAGACCATTTCGAACAGCTCAAACTCGGCTTCCAGCGCCCGCCCATGCCGGTTCACCGGATCGATACGGACACCAGCGGCTGCCTGCTGCTGGCCCGCAATCCCAAGGCGCTGAAACGATTCGCCAAGGCTTTCGAGGATCGGCTCGTCGAAAAGCGTTACCTCGGCGTACTGGCAGGTGTCCCATCGACCAGCGAAGGCACGATCGAACTGTCCCTGTCCAAGATCAGCAGTGCCGAAAAAGGCTGGCGCATGATCGCGGCGAAGAAGGGCAAACCCTCGATTACCCACTGGCGCGTTCTCGCCGAAATCGATGGCCACGCGCTGCTCGAATTCCGGCCCGAAACGGGGCGCACGCACCAGATTCGCGTACATTGCCAGGCTGGCCTCGGCATGTCGCTGCTCGGCGATCCGGTATACGGTAATGGCAAGGGCGCACCGCGCACCATGCTTCACGCCGCAGCGATCGGCGTGCCCCGCGATGGCAAGCCGCCGATCGCTGCAACGGCTCCGTTGCCGCGCGACTTTACCGCGCTCGGCTTCGTCGATGGCCAGGACTGAATGGGACGCATAGCGGACAAGGCTATCGAAATCGCGGAGGAGAAGTTCATCGCCTCCTCCGGTCCGGGCGGACAGAACGTCAACAAGGTTGCGACCGCGGTCCAGCTGCGTGTCGACGTTTTCCAGCTGGGCATGCCGCCCGAAGCGTTCGAACGGCTCAAGGACATTGCGGGCAGTAAAATGACCAAGGGCGGCGAAATCGTCCTTACCGCCAATGAATACCGCACGCAGGACCAAAATCGCGAAGCGGCACGCGAACGGCTTCTCGGTTTGCTGTCAGAAGCGCTTACCCCGCCGCGCAAACGCGCCAAGAGCCGCGTCAACCGGGTCGGCAAGGTCAAGCGCCTGAAGGCGAAGAAGGTTCGCGGGACGGTGAAGGCGAACAGGGGCAAGGTAGACTGGTAGCCGACAAGCCACGACGCTTGACTTTTACCCGTGAATCACCCAATGGGCGCGCCGGACGGCGGTGCTGCACGCGCCGCCATAATTATTTCGGCCTTTCGCCCGCTTTGGGCAGGCTCATCAGAAAGATCTTTAGGAACACGCCATGGCGAAGCCCGCAACCGTCAAGATCAAGCTCGTCTCGACCGAGGGCACGGGCTTCTATTACGTGACCAAGAAGAACCCGCGTAACCACACGGAAAAGTTCACCTTCCGCAAGTACGATCCCGTCGCGCGCAAGCACGTCGAGTTCAAGGAAGCCAAGATCAAGTAATGCGCGCCAAGCTGAACCGCGGGAACGAGCCGGGTTCAGTGATGGTTCAATGCTCCAAATCTAAACGCAGGAGCATGAGCACCTTGTCTTCTAAAAAGAACAAATCGATCGGCGCCGCGCTGGCTTTATCGCTGGCTGCGGCGCTTCCCGCGTCCGCCATCCTGGCCCCTGCCCCGGCACAAGCCGCGGCAGGGGACCTCGACAAAGCGGTCGCTGCCCTGCGCGGCATATCCACCATGAAGGCCGATTTCGTCCAGACCGACCGTGCGGGTCAATCCGTGCGCGGCGTCATGACGTTGAAGCGCCCCGGCAAGATCCGGTTCGAATACGAAAAGGGCGTGCCCATGCTCGTCGTATCGAACGGCAAGTCGATGTACATGGTCGATTACGAGGTCAATCAGGTCCAGCGCTGGCCGGTCAGCAATTCACCCCTGGGTGCGCTGCTCGACCCGAGTCGCGACGTGAAGAAATACGGCAAGCTGGTTCCTACTAGCCATCCCGACGTCGTCAGTGTCGAGGTGCGCGATACCAATCGCCCCGAATACGGTGTGATCACCCTGATCTTTTCCCGCGATGCGTCTGCGCCCGGCGGGCTGAAACTGACCCACTGGGTCGCGCTCGATTCGCAGAATCACCGTACGACCGTCAGGCTGTCGAACCAGCGTTACGGGGTGTCAGTAGCCGACAGCGCGTTCACCTTCCGTGACCCGCGCCAATCATCCCGTCGCCCGGGTTAAACGGATCAGCGGCGAAAGGTGTCATCTATGCGACATCCCGCCCCTATGCGTTCATTGAACAGCAAGCGGGGCGCGCCTAGATTTCAAATCACGAGATGACGCGAAGCGGGTTTCCCCCCTGTTGACCCCTTCCATCTAGTTCATCTTGTTCCAAGCGTGACGAACGCTCACAGGAAACCCCCGTGCCAATGCCCCCGGCGCGGGGGTTTTTTGCGTCCCCCGTAGATGATCCGTCGATCAGTCGGCCCAGCCGAAGGCCTTGCGAATCACATCGTAGATCACGTTCTGCTCCATCACTCCGCGCACGTTCTGCGCTCCCGGGCCATTGGCATAGAGCGCCACATCCTCGCCGCCATGGGTTTCCGAACCGGTGGGAATGGCTGCCTGCTGGTGCGCGGCCACGCCGGTTTCCGGCATTTCGCGACCGCCGGGCTTTATCGCCCCGGGGCCGTTGCCATAGCCCAGCGTCGTATAGGGCTTGCCATCGGCCGCGAGCGAGGGGCCTTCGCCCGTATCGCCATCCTCCCCGCCACCGGCGGGCGGCACGACCAGGCCGAGGATGTCGTTCCCCCGGCGGGGGTATCCCGCCATGGTGAACACGTGGCTGTGATCCGCCGTCACCAGGATCAGCGTTTCTTCGGGATCGGTGTTGTCTATCGCCCACTGGATGGCGCGAGCGAATTCCACGGCCTCTTCCAGCGCGTAACCGGCCTGGCCCGCATGGTGACCGTGATCGATCCGCCCGCTTTCGACCATCAGGTAATATCCTTGCGGATCGCCGCGCAGCCGACCCACGGCCGCGGCCGTCATGTCGGTCAACGTGGGCTCTGTGCTTTCGGGCGTGCGGTCCGCCGTGAACGTCATGTGGCTGGGTGAGAAAAGACCCAGCAGCGGCTTTCCTGCAGGTGCGGCGGTCATTTCGTCCATGCTCGTTACGAAGGCTCCGCCGGTCTTCGCCGTCCACTCTCCGGGAAGATCTGCGCTTGCCTCGAGCCTGCGGCCCCCCTTGCCTTCACCGAAGAAGGCCGCGCTCCCGCCTCCGAGCGCGACGTCGAATGGCGTCTCGACGAGTTGGCGGGCGATATCCATGCAGCCGAGGCCGCGCTGGTCTTCGGGAATTTCCGAATCGCCTTCCCAGTTCCGGCTGACACTGCGTGCATAGACCGCTGCGGGGGTGGCGTGGGTGATGCGGGCCGTGCTGACGATGCCGAGCGCCTTGCCCTTGTCGTGTGCCTCTTCGCTTACCAGGGGCACTTCATTCCCCTTGCCGGATGCGCAGTCGCCAAGGGTTGCCCCGGGGCCATAGCCGAGCATGCCGATATTCGTTTTCACGCCCGTGTTCATGGCGCTGGCCGTCCCGGCGCTGTCGGGGACCTGCGCATTGCTGTTGTAGGTTTTTACGAGCGCGACATGATCGAAATTCTCGAACGGCAGGACATATTCCTCGCCCGTTTGCCCCTGCTTCTGCCCGGCGTAGATTCGCGCGGCAGTAACCGTGGAAATCCCCATGCCGTCGCCGATGAACAGGATGACGTTCCTGGCCCGCTGCTCGCTCGACGCCACTGGGGCCGCGGCGGCCTGCGGCGCATCCCGTGCGACTGTCGCGGTGCAGCCACCCAGGGCCAGCGTGGCGGCGCAGGTCGCGAGACAGAACGAACGGAACATCATGCAGTATCTCCGGAATGAAACTCGTGAGGTCGTATATCAGTGACCCACAAGACAAAAGTGTGACGCTTGCGGGAAAAGGGGCGCTCGCCTACCTCGCTGCGCATGGTCACTGTTGCTACTTGGAACATCAATTCGGTTCGTCTGCGGATGCCGATCGTCGCCCGCTTCATCGAGGAGCAGGCGCCCGACGTCCTGTGCCTGCAGGAGATCAAGTGTCAGGAACACCAGTTCCCCTACGAAGCCTTTCGCGCCTTGGGGTACGAACATTTCGCGGTGCACGGCCAGAAAGGCTATCACGGCGTGGCGACCGTATCGAAGACGCCGCTCAGGGAATTTTCCCGTTACGACTGGCAGGACAATGGCGAAGCCCGTCATGTCGGGGTGGAGTTGCCCGAACATCAGGGCATGATCGTGGAAAACGTCTACGTTCCTGCCGGCGGCGACGAGCCCGACCGGGAGGTAAACCACAAGTTCGGCCAGAAGCTCGACTTTCTCGAACGCATGACCCGCTGGGCCGACGCGATCGACCGGCCCACGCTGATCGTCGGCGATTTCAACATCGCCCCGCTCGAAAGCGATGTGTGGAACCACAAGCAATTGCTCAAGGTGGTCAGTCACACGCCGATCGAGGTCGAAAGCCTGCAGCGCTTCATGGACGCGCACGGCTGGTCCGATATCGGCCGTGAACACATCAAGGCGCCCGATCGCTATTACAGCTGGTGGAGTTATCGCTCGAAAGACTGGAAGACGAACGATCGCGGGCGCCGGCTCGACCATATGTGGGCAAGCCCCGAACTGGCGAAACAGGCTGTCGGCCACTCGGTCCACGAATATGCCCGCGACTGGGAAAAACCGTCCGACCACGTTCCGCTGGTGACGGAGTTCGCGCTCTGAGCGCAGGCTCGCCTTCGCGCCGCGCTGCGCAGGCCGTCGATGCGCTGCGCCATGGCTGGCCGCTGGCGATCAAGGGCGCGCCGCTGTTGCAGCCCGTCGAAACGGCCTTTGGCGAAATGACGGGCGAGGCGATGCTGATCTCCGCCACCCGTGCGACCACGCTGAAGCTGGCCAACCAGCGCGAAGCGTCGGCGCCGCGCCAGCCGGTGCTGATGCGCGGGGCACAGGCCTTCGATCTGCCGGCGGCCCTTGCCGTCGCCGATCCCGCGCTCGACATGCAGAACCCCCTCAAGGGTCCGTTCAAAGCCCTCCCGCTCGGCTGGGAAACGCAGGCCAGGGCGGCGCTGGAACTGGCCCGCATGGCCGGCGTGCTTCCCGCCTTCCTGGTCGATCCGCAGGGCGCGGGTGAAGCCGTATCGCTTTCGGCAGGGGATGTGGCGGCATTCGCCGACGCATCGCGCCTGCAGATCGCAACGCGGGCCCGCCTGCCGGTGGCGGCGGCGGAAGATGCGCGCATCGTCGCGTTTCGCAGTCTTGACGACACGCGCGAGCATGTCGCACTCGTCATCGGCGAACAATCGGCGGACCGCACGCCGCTGGTGCGCCTGCATTCCGAATGCCTGACCGGCGACATTCTCGGCAGCCTCAAATGCGATTGCGGTCCGCAGCTCGATGCGGCCCTGCAGGCCATGGCCGCAGAAGCGGGCAGGGGCGGCTGGGGCGTGCTGCTGTACATGCGTCAGGAAGGGCGCGGCATCGGCATCATCAACAAGCTGCGTGCCTATCGGCTCCAGGACCAGGGCTTCGATACGGTCGATGCCAATACGCGGCTGGGCCTGCCGGACGAAGCGCGCGATTTTCCCACTGCGGCCCGCATGCTCGATCTGCTGGGGATCGACACGATCCGCCTGATGACGAACAATCCGGCCAAGGTCCGCGCGCTCGAGGCAGAGGGCGTTCGTGTCGCAGAACGCGTGCCGCATGCCCTGCCCGACAATCCGCACAACACCGATTACCTCGCCACCAAGCGCGACCGGTCGGGACATCTCCTCTGACCAGCGGCGCGAGCGCGCAGTATCAGCGTTTCTCGAACGCCCTGATGCCGCTGCCGAGCTGGTTGTCCCTCATGACGATATCGTCGCCCGTCCAGTCCGCCACGAAGGCCGGGTTGCGCGACAGGCCCGGCACCAGCCGCGCTTCGTTGCCCGCAATGACGAGACCGTTCGAACTGTAATTCGCGCCTTCCGCGCCCACGGCGATCATGGTCGACCAGTTTTCCTTGTCGCGCCCCTGCACGAACCAGTTGCCGCGGATCGAACCGGTGCCGCCATTGGGCAGGTCGATGAGATAGTTGGTCGCGCGGCCCTGAGAATCGTCGAAGCTGGAATCTTCCACCACGGTGCGCGATGCGCGCGATTTGAGATAGTGGCCGCCCGTGCCCTGTTCGAACCGGCTACGGGTCACCGTGACCGTGCCGTAATCGCCGGCATAGATCGAATGCGCGCATCCGGCCGAATTCTCGCATGTGCCGAGGCGGGTGAAGGTCGATTTGTCGACCACCAGTTCGCTGTCGACGCCGTTCGCGGTGAGGATGCCCTGCTGGCTGTCGCGGAACCAGCTTTGCGATACGCGCAGCGGGCCTTGCTCCAGCCGGATACCGGCACCATTGCCGTCGTCCACCGCCAGATCGGCGAAGACCAGGCCGTCGACGGTCGCCCCGCGCCCGCGCAGGACCAGCGCCGCCTTGCCTTCGCAGGCCTGCCCGCCCAGCAGGGCCTTGCCCGCTTCGGCGGCACGGAAATGGACCACGCCTTCGCTCTGTACCGCGCATTCGCTCCAGTTGCCGGGGGCGATGATCACGGTGCCTTCGCGGTCGCCGATCGCGTCGACCGCTTCCTGCAGCGATCCGTATCCGCGGCCCGTTTCGAGCACGGTAAAACTGCTCGCGCCGCCGCCCTGGGCAAGCAGCGCAGCAAGCGGAATGGCCCCCACCGCGGCAACGCCGACTGCGGCCAGGAGCCAGCGTGGCAGACGCGAAGCGGGCGAGACAAAGGGAGACATCATTGTCCCGACATAGGATTTGATGGTTAACATCGAGATAAGTTACCCCCCTTAGGTAACGGCGTCAGTCGTCGCCGCCCCACCGCCAGCGCCATCCGCCGCGGGTCTTGATCGCACTTGCATAGATCAGCGCGGCGGTTGCGGGAACTATCAATGCAAGGCCCGCGATCAGGCCCACGTCCTCGTCCCATGCGGCCAGCCCGATGCCGGTCAGCAGGGCCAGAAACCATGCTCCCAGCACGGCCCAGCCCTGCCAGGCGATGGGCAGGCCTGCGCCATACCCATACCGCTTCTGCGCGAACCAGGGTCTGCCGTCGTCCATGTCAGTCCTCCTTCGCCGGTCGTCCGCGCCTCGGCGCCTTGCTGACGCCGACATCGATGCCGCGCTTCTCCAGCGCTTCGCGCAGCAGCATCTCGATCTGGGCATTCGCGCTGCGCAGTTCGGCCGCGGCCAGGCGCTCGACCGCGGCATGGACTGCCGGGTCGAGACGCAGGGCAAAGGCCTTCTTCTTCATGACAGCGTTCCGCCCGGCCCGCCTACTGGTACAGCGTGCCCGCGTTCACCACGGGATGCGCTTCCTTTTCGCCGCACAGCACGACCATGAGGTTGCTGACCATGGCGGCGCGGCGTTCATCGTCCATCTCGACGATATTGTCCTGCGACAGTTTGATCAGGGCATCTTCCACCATGCCCACCGCGCCAAGCACGATCTTGGCCCGCGCGGCGATGATCGCATCGGCCTGCTGGCGTTTCAGCATGGCGCTGGCGATTTCGCTGGCATAGGCAAGATGCGTAAGCCCCGCCTCGTCCACCAGTATGCCGGCGACTTTCAGCCGGTCGTTCAGCTCCTCCAGCAGTTCGCGGTTGATGACATCGGCGCTGCCGCGCAGCGTGACTTCCTCGTTTTCGAAATCGTCATAGGGATGGCGCGAACCGACCGTGCGCAGGCCCGCCTCGATCTGGATGTTCACGAATTCCTTGTAATCGTCGACATCGAAACTCGCCTGCGCGGTATCGGCCACCCGCCACACCACGTTGCAGGCGATCTCGATGGGATTGCCGCGCAGATCGTTGATCTTCACCCGTTCGGAATGGATGTTGTGCGCGCGAACGGACATCTTGTTCTTCATCATCCAGGGCCACACCCAGCGCAGCCCTTCGCGCCGTTCGGTCCCGCGATATTCGCCGAACAGGGTAATCACGGTCGCCTGATTGGGCTGGATCATGAAGAACCCGGCTGCCAGAAATGCCAGCACCAGCAGCGGGAAGATGATCAGCCCGACAAAGGTCAGCTTCACGGCCTTGGCCGCACCGTCCGGCGGGATGTTCCCCGCCACGTTCCAGACAACCAGCACCAGCAGGGCCAGAATGAACAGCAGCATGGGATAGCCGCTGAAGCTCGACCCCGCTCGCTCGGTGCTCGTATTCATCCCCTTGAATTCCACCGACATGACGAATCACTCCTTCGATATAATTATGATATCATATTTATATCAGCCGATGAATTCCGTCAATCGGATCCCGTCAATGGCGCTCGATTGCGCGGAGAAAGCGGTCGCCATAGGCTTCCAGCTTCTTGGCCCCGATGCCCGGCAACCGGCCAAGCTGGTCGAGCGTGGCCGGTCGTGCCGCCGCCATCTCGCGCAGGGTTGAATCGTGGAAGATGACATAGGGCGGCACCTGAGCATCCTCGGCCAGTTCCTTGCGCAGGGCGCGCAGGGCCTCGAACAGGGGATCCCCGACCGGGTTGGGCGTCATGTCGCCGCGTCGCCCGCGCCTGCGCTTGGGCGGGACTACGATCTGTACCGCGCTTTCCCCCTTCAGGATGGCGCGGGCCGATCCGCCCAGCGCCAGTCCGCCATGCTCGTTGGCCACCAGGTCGCCGCGCGCCTGCAGGGCCCGGGACAGCGGCTGCAGCATGACGGCTTCTGCCGGTTCGACGATGCCGAACACGCTCAGCCGGTCATGGCCGCGCTGGCGCACCCGCTCGTCTTCGCTCCCGGTCAGTACCTTCTGCAGATCCCCATGCCGAAGCTCTGCCCGGTACGATAGACCGCCGACAGCAGCTTGCGCGCCAGTTCGGTCGCATCGGTTACATCGGGCTGCTCCAGGCAATTGTCGCAATTGCCGCAGCTTGCCGGCGGGTGTTCGCCGAAATGCCGCAGCAGCACGGCTCTGCGGCACTCGGCCGTCTCCACCAGTCCCGCCAGCGCGTCGAGCCGCGTCCGCTCTGCCGCCCGGCGCGTCTCGTCCACCTCGGCCAGCCGCTGGCGCGCGGTGGCGAAATCCCCCGCCCCCCAGAACATGACCGCCTGACTGGGATCGCCGTCGCGGCCGGCACGGCCCGTTTCCTGGTAATAGCCTTCGATGGACTTGGGCACGCCGACATGGGCGACAAAGCGCACGTCCGGTTTGTCGATCCCCATGCCGAAGGCGACCGTGGCCACGATCACCATGTCCTCGCTGGCAACGAAGGCGCTCTGGTTCGCCGCGCGCACCTGCGCATCCAGCCCTGCGTGATAAGGCCGCACGGCCCGCCCGGTCGCCGCTGCCAGCTTGTCCGCCAGATCCTCGACCTTGCGCCGGGTCTGGGCATAGACGATCCCCGGCCCCGGCTCGCTTTCCATCAGATTGGTCAGCTGCCGCACCGGATTGTCGCGATGGCGGATCGCATAACGGATATTGGGCCGGTCGAACCCCGCCAGCACCAGCCCGTCCTCCGCTATGCCGAGCTGCGCCATGACATCGGCGCGCGTCTGGCGATCCGCCGTCGCGGTCAGCGCCAGCCGCGGCACCTGCGGAAAAGCGTCCATCAGGCCGCGCAGCATCCGGTAATCGGGACGGAAATCGTGGCCCCATTCGGATACGCAGTGGGCCTCGTCGATCGCGAACAGGCACAGCGGCGCAGAACTCAGGAATTCGCGAAAGGCCGGCTGGCTCGCCCGTTCCGGCGCGACGTACAGAAGATCCAGCTCGCCGGCCCGGAAGGCATCCTGCGTTTCGCGCCAGTCGGCATCGGCGCTGGTCAGCGTGGCCGCGCGAATCCCGTTGGCGCGCGCGCTGCGAAGCTGGTCGTGCATCAGCGCGATCAGCGGGCTGATCACCACGCAGGTACCCGGCAGCATCACGGCGGGCAGCTGGTAGGTCAGCGATTTCCCCGCGCCGGTCGGCATCACCGCCAGCGTCGATGCGCCAGCCAGGATGCGCGTGACGACATCTTCCTGCCGACCGCGAAATTCGTCGAAGCCGAAGACATCTTTCAAGGATTGATATGCGCCTGCGATCCCGCTCATCGGGGCCTGATGGCAGACGCGGGGGCAAGCGCAACCGCTGGCGGGCAATTTTCCCCTTGCCCCGCATGCCGCGCTTGCGCTTTACCGCCAGCCAGATTCCACGAAGGAGACTTTATCATGAAATTCCGTATCGCCCTGACGGCCGCTGCAACCATCGCCCTTGCTGCCTGCGGCAGCACCGAAGATGCCTCGACCGAAGTCGAAGCCGACACCGTCGAAATGCCCGCCGACGAAGCTCTGACCGGGATCGAGGAAACGCCGGTTGCCGATCCGGCCGCCAATACCGAACCCGCGCCGCAGGTGACCTCGCCCAGCGAAGAGGTCCAGATCCAGGAAGCTGGTGACAGCGCAGCCGATACCGCTGCCGCAGCCATGGATGCCATGTCCGAAGACTCCAGCAACTGATCGGCATGCGGGCGGGCCAGCCGGCTCGCCCGCGTCCAGCCGCGCCGTAGCGTCCTTTGCGCGGCGTTCGATAGCGCCTAGCTTCCGCGCCAATGAAACGACTCGTCCCCCTTCTCGCCGCGCTGTCTGCGCTGTCCGCCTGTTCGGGCTACGATGATGATCAGCCGGTCGAAGCGGTCTCGCAAAGCGAAGCCGAAGCGCTCGACGACGCTGCCGAAATGATCGAACAGCGGCGCCTGCCGGACGATGCGGTTCCCGCTGCAGGCGACGGGACACTCGCTGCCGACGCAGAAGATGCCATGCCCGCTGGCGCGGATACGCGCGCAACCGGCGGTCCGGAAAATGGAGCTACCGAATGACCGACACCGTCAATCCCGGCATGGATGCCGACATCTTCGACCAGTTCCTCGAACAGCTCGAACGCTACGTTCGCGAACGGCTGCTCCCGGCAGAAAAGCAGGTCATCGCCGATGACCGCATTCCCGATGAAATCATCACCGAAATGAAGGATATGGGCCTGTTCGGCCTCACCGTGCCGGAAGAATATGGCGGCGCGGGCCTGAACTGCACCCAATATGCCAAGGTCGTGAAGACCATGGCCTATGCCGCGCCTGCCTACCGGTCGATCTTCTCGATCAATGTCGGCATGTTCAATTCGGCGATCAAGAACGGCGGGACCGATGCGCAGAAGGCCGAATGGTGGCCCCGGATCGCCAATGGCGCGATTGCCTGCTTCGGCCTGACCGAACCCGGTTCCGGCAGCGACAGCGCTGCCATGGCGACCATCGCCCGGCCCGATCCCGATGGCAATGGCTGGATCCTCAACGGCACCAAGCGGTACATCACCAATGCGCCGCATGCCGATGTCGGCCTGATCATGGCCCGCACGGAAAAGGACGCGCTGCCCAAGAACGCGCATGTCTCCGCCTTCATCGTGCCCATGGACACGCCCGGCGTGTCGACCGGCAGCCCGGATCACAAGATGGGTCAGGCCGGCAGCCATATCTCCGACGTCATGCTCGACGATGTGCATGTGCCGGGCGATGCGCTTCTGGGCGGCGAGACCGGGCAGGGCTTCCGCTTTGCCATGATGAGCCTCGACAATGGCCGCATCTCGGTCGGCGCGGCCAGCACGGGCTACGCCCGCCGCGCGCTCGACAGCGCGATCAAATATGCCAGCGAGCGTCAGGCCTTCGGCGAACCGATCGCCAATTTCCAGCTGATCCAGCAGATGCTCAGCGAAAGCTGGACCGAAATCTACGCTGCCGAAGCGATGATGGCCGATGTTACCGCGCGGGTCGACCGGGGCGAAAACACGGTCAAGCATGCCGCCGCCTTCAAGGTCTTCGCCTCCGAAATGTGCGGCCGCGTGGTCGACCGCGTGGTGCAGGTCTACGGCGGGGCCGGCTATCTTGCCGAATATGACGCGGAACGCTTCTTCCGCGATGCCCGCATCTACCGCATCTACGAAGGTACGACGCAGATCCTCCAGCTGCAGATCGCCAAGCACATGCTGCGCGATTACGCCGCTGGCCTTTAGGGAATGTACGACCTTCTATCGGGTCTGAGCATCATCGAGGCGTCGAGCTTCGTCGCCTCGCCGACGGCGGGTCTGTACTGCGCGCAGATGGGGGCGGAAGTCATCCGCGTCGATCACAAGGCGGGCGGGCTCGATTACGATCGCTACATGCTGACGGAGGAAGGCCGTTCGCTCAGCTGGGAAAATCTCAACCGGGCGAAGAAGTCCGTCGCGCTCGACCTGCGCAGCGGCGAAGGGCGGGAATTGCTGGTCGAACTGTCGGCGAAGACCGGCAATCTGATCACCAACCTGCCGGAAAAGAGCTTCCTTTCACATGGCGCCATCGCTGACAGGCGTCCGGATCTGGTCAGCGTGCGCATCATGGGCTGGCACGATGGCCGGCAGGCGATGGACTTCACCGTCAACGCCGCCAGCGGCTACCCGCTCATGTGCGGCCCGGAAGACTGGGACCCGGCCACCGCGCCGCCGGTCAACCAGGTGCTACCCGCCTGGGACTTCGTCACCGGCGCCTATTGCGCTTTCGCTCTGCTCGCGGGCCTGCGCCACCGCGACGCGAGCGGCGAGGGCAGCGAAATCCGCGTGCCGCTCGGCGATGTCGCCATCGGCACCATGGCCAATAGCGGCGCCATGGCCGAAATGCTCTATCGCGGCGCCGACCGCGAACGGCTTGGCAATGCCATCTGGGGCGCATTCGGGCGCGATTTCCGCAGCCGCGATGGCGTGCGCTTCATGGTCGCCGCGCTGACGGCCAAGCAATGGGACGGCCTCGTCGCGGCTTTCGATCTCGCCGATGAGATCGCCGAACTCGAAAACGAACTGAACGTGCGCTTCGCCGACGGTGATCGGCCGCGTTTCGAACACCGGCACCGACTGTTCGAGCTGTTCGGCACCCGCAGTCAAACGTATGATTGGCATGCGTTGTCGGACCGTCTGACGCAGCACGGCACCACGTTCGAGCGCTATCGTACCATGCACGAAGCCGCCAACGATGCGGAACTGGTGACGGAAAACCCTCTTTTCGGGCCCTCCCCGGCCAACCCCAGCGGCTTCGAATACCCTGCAACCCGCAGCTTCGCCAATATCCCCACCCTCGATGCAGGATTGCCCCGGGCCGCTCCCTACTTGGGCCAGCACACCGAGGAAGTCCTGGCCGACCGCCTCGGCCTCGCCTCCGGCGCCATCGGCGATCTCGTCGACCGGGGCATCGCCCGCCTTTCTGACAAGGACTGACCCATGACGACCAACCGCCGCGTAGCCATCTGCAAGCCGCTCAGGACCCCGGTCGGGCGCTTTCTCGGCGCCCTCGCTCCGCTCGAGGCGGGGCAGCTTGGCGCCATCATCATCAAGGCTCTGGTGGAACGCAGCGGGATCGATCCTACGCGCGTCGACGATGTCGTCTTTAGCCAAGGCTATGGCAGCGGCGAAGCGCCGGCCATCGGCCACTGGAGCTGGCTGGCGGCAGGCTATCCGGAAGAAGTCCCCGGCTTCCAGCTCGACCGCCGCTGCGGCTCGGGCCTGCAAGCCGTCGCAACGGCCGCCATGATGGTGCAGACCGGCGTCGCCGATTGCGTGCTGGCTGGCGGTGTCGAAAGCATGTCGAATGTCGAACATTACACGACCAAGGCCCGTCACGGCTCCCGCCTCGGCGACCTGCAACTGTGGGATCGCCTGACCCGCGGCCGCCTGATGAGCCAGCCGATCGAACGGTACGGCGTCATCACCGGCATGATCGAAACGGCGGAAAACCTCGCCAAGGATTACGGAATTACGCGCGAAGAGGCCGATGCCTTCGCTGCGCGCAGCCATCAGAACGCCGCCCGCGCATGGGACGAAGGCAAGTTCGATGACCAGTTGGTCCCGGTGGAAATCCCGCAGCGCAAGGGCGATCCGCTCGTCTTCGGCAGGGACGAGGGCTTCCGCTCCGACGCAACCATCGAAACGCTCGGGGCCCTGCGCGCCATCGATGTGAAGCGCGACCCGGATGCCATCGTGACGGCCGGCAACGCCAGCCAGCAGAACGATGCGGCGGCGGCCTGCCTCGTCGTCGCCGAAGACAAGGTCGAGGAACTCGGCCTCGAACCCATTGTCTGGTTCCACTCGTGGAGCGCGGCCGGCTGCGATCCCAGCCGCATGGGTATCGGGCCGGTCCCGGCTGTCGAACGGTTGTTTGCCAGGAACGGCCTCGGCTGGGACGATATCGATCTGATAGAACTCAACGAGGCATTTGCCCCTCAGGCGCTCGCCGTGATGAAAGGCTGGGGCTTCGGCGAGGACGACAGCCGACGCGAGATCGTCAACGTCAACGGCTCCGGCATATCGCTTGGCCACCCGATCGGCGCGACCGGCATCCGCATCCTCGCGGACATGGCGCACGAGATGCAACGCCGCGAAGCCCGCTATGGACTTGAAACCATGTGCATCGGTGGGGGTCAGGGCATGGCTGCGGTATTCGAGCGCGCCGCATGACGACTGAGTGGTCGGACTGGATCGGGCGTGAGCAACGCAGTGCCGACCAGCTCGACCCGCCGCTTGCCGCGCGCTGGTGCGCAACCTTCGACCGCGATGCCCCCCCGGGCGATGCGATGCCGCAGGGCATTCACCTCTGCTTGTGCACGCCCGAGGCGCGAACAGGCCAACTTGGTGCGGACGGTCACCCTTCGCGCGAGGACAGTCCGGCCAGCTTCCTCCCGCCAGTGCCTTTGCCAAGGCGCATGTGGGCATCGAGTGCCATCCGGTTTCACGCCCCGATATCCATAGGCTCGGCCATAGATCGCGTGAGCCGCGTGGTTTCCATCGAAGCCAAGTCGGGAAACCGGGGCGACATGGTTTTCGTCGACATCGAACACGAGACCGGCGCCGACGGGCAACTGGCAGTGACCGAACGACAAACGCTCGTCTACCTGGAGGCGCAGGATAGCGCGGCGCCTCTGGTTCCACCGGAGCCGACAGGCGAGACCTTCGATCCTTCCGCATGGGAGGCCCACCACATCGCCACACCCGACGAGCGACTGCTGTTCCGTTTTTCCGCCCTCACCTTCAACACCCATCGCATCCATTACGACGCACCCTATGCGCGCGATGTAGAGCGCTATCGTGGATTGGTCGTCCACGGGCCGCTGATTGCGAGCTTGCTGCTGCAATGTGCTGCAGGAAGTTTCGGCGAAAACCGTCTGGCGAGCTTCTCCTTTCGTGGCGTGAGCCCCGCAATAGCGGGCGAGCCCCTGCACCTCGTCATGCGGGGCGCGGGAGAGGCAATCGAAATGGGTGCTTTCGCAACCGACGGGCGTCAGGTGACGAAAGCTTCTGCCAGCCTGGCTTAATTCAGCGGATAGTCTGTGATGGGTTGAAGCACCGTGTAACGTTCCGCCTGCGGTTCATGCCCGAGTTCGGGCAGTTCTATATCTTCGGGCGGCACATTCGTATCGGGGAGCCGATCGAGCAGATCGCGCACCAGCGTCAACCGACCACGCTTCTGATCGTTGAAATCCACCAGTGTCCACGGGGCCCATTCCGTATGCGTGGCGGACAGCATGGCTTCGCGCGCCTCGGTATAGGCCTTGTACTTGTCCCGTGCTGCCAGATCGACTGGAGACAGCTTCCAGCGCTTCAACGGATCATCGAGCCGTTCTCGCAGCCGCTCTTCCTGCCGGGCCTGATCGGTGGTCAGCCAATATTTGAACAACAGTATCCCATCATCGACCAACTGCTTTTCGAATATCGGCGCCTGTGAAAGGAAAGCGCCGACCTGCCTTTCCCCGGCATAGCCCATCACCTTTTCCACCCCGGCCCGGTTGTACCAGCTGCGGTCGAACAGCACGATTTCTCCGGCACTGGGAAGATGTTCGACATAACGCTGAAAATACCACTGGGTCTGCTGCGTATCGGTGGGCTTCGGCAGCGCTACGATGTGGCATTGGCGCGGGTTCAGTGGTTCGGACACGGCGCGGATGGCGCCGCCCTTCCCTGCCGTATCCCGACCTTCGAACAGGACCACGATCCGCTGACCCGTCGCGCGCGCCCAGCGTGCCATCCCGACAAGTTCGGTCTTCATCGGCGTCAACTCGGCTTCGTAATCGCTCTTTTTCATGGTTTTCCCGCGCCAGATTTGAATGGTGAACGCAATGCTAGTATCAACAGCAACAATATGGCTACATTCGAAGAAACCGAACAGGACTTTAGCCGGCTACCCGACCTTCCGGCAGAGGTATTCACCGCACCGCTGAAGAAGCCGGATCATGTCGGCGACGACTGGCTCGAACCCCAGCAGACGCAGTACGATAGCGATGATGATGCAATCTGGAACGATCTGTTCGAGCGCCAGATGGGCGTTTTGCCGGGGCGGGCAGCGAGCGCTTTCATGGCCGGGCTACAGAAGCTTAATCTCAATCGCGGCGGTGTGCCGGAATTCGGCAAGCTTTCGGAAGACCTGACCGCCTTGACCGGGTGGAGCGTCGTTCCCGTGCCGATGCTCATCCCTGATCATGTGTTCTTCTGGCATCTGGCCAACCGCCGGTTTCCTGCGGGCAATTTCATCCGCACGCGCGAAACCTTCGATTACATCCAGGAGCCCGACGTCTTCCACGACGTATTCGGGCATGTCCCGATGCTGACCGATCCGGTCTATGCCGACTATATGCAGGAATATGGCCGCGCGGGTTGGAAAGCCATGCGGCATAATCGCCTCAAGGCACTGGGCTCGCTTTACTGGTACACGGTGGAATTCGGGCTGATCGAGGAAAAAGACGGCATCAAGGCTTATGGCGCCGGCATTCTGTCGGGCCCGACCGAGGTGGTCTACGCAATCGAGGCGGAAAGCCCCAACCGCATCATGCTGAACGTGGATCGTGTGATGCGCACCGATTATGTCATCAGCGATTTGCAGCCGACATATTTCGTCATCGAAAGCTTCGAGGATCTCTACCGCCAGACAGTGGAGCGCGATTTCGACAAGCTCTATCGGAACCTGGGGCCCGGTTTCACCTACGCCAATACGGCAGTGATCGACGTCGACTACGTGGTGAACCGGGGCACTTTGGAATACACTCTGCGCGGCGGGCGCGGGTCCGGCGCAAAGCCTGTTTAAACGAAAACGGCCCCGGATCGCTCCGGGGCCGTTGTCGTTAGAATAACTCAGAGCTTACATGCCCTGGGCATCATCCATGGCTTCGCCCTGCTCTTCCATGGCATCTGCCTTATCTTCTGCCTGGTCGGTGATAGCGTCCGACTGTGCGTCGCTGATCGTGCCAGCGTCTTCCATGGCATCAACACGTTCGTTGACGGCTTCTGCCTGCTGTTCGCCGGCATCTTCCATGGCGTTTTCGTTCGGGCCGTCGCAAGCGGCGAGGCCGAGGCTAAGAGCGGCAGCCGAAACGACGAGCGAAGCTTTGGTGAATTTCATGTGTATTCCCCTTGACCTTGTATCGCGCCGCAATGGCGACGCCGTGTTAACGCCGTAAACGAAATGCGGCGAGAATGTGATGAACGGGCCGGACAGATGCGAGTTCCCGTCTTTCTCCATTCACGGTCGAACGTATTGAGCAAAGTAAGAAACGCGCCACGGCAAAGGACCGGGACGCGTCGGGAAACCCCAAGATATCGGGCGACCGGTTTAGCTGTAAGCGCGCTGTCGTACGAGATTGAACAGCCCGATGGCGACAGCCGATCCAAGCACGGCCCACAGTAGGGCTGTCCCACTTACCGTGCCGAAAATCGCCCCGTTTCCGGCGATAAGGCCGGTTACCAGCGAACCGAGCACGCCGATCAGTGCATTGGCCAAAATGCCGCGACCATCCTCGATACGAAGGATGATTGTTGCCAACCATCCCAGAAGAGCGCCCACGACAATCAGGATCAACAAACCCATCGGTGCCTACTTACATTTGCGTTTCATACGAATTGGAAAAACGCGCAGGCGGGCAAAGGTTCCGCCAAATCTGCCGAATGGAAACATCGGTGCCGCAATATTGCAACACCTGCTACACGAGGCCGAGCCACAGCAGCGCCGCTGTGCCCGCAACAATCCGGTACCAGCCAAAGGGCGTGAAACCGTTCCGGCTGACGAAAGCGACGAAGGCTCGGATCACGAAGAGCGCGACGATAAAGCTCACGACGAAGCCGATCGCGATTTCGTCCCAGCCGACGCGCGTCGCCCCCGCCATCAACTGATCGTATTTGGTCGCCATTTCCAAGGTGGTCGCGCCAACCATCGTTGGCACGGCGAGGAAGAATGAAAACTCCGCTGCGGTCTTGCGGTTGATGCCCATGGCCAGCGCGCCCATGATGGTTGCGCCCGAACGACTGACGCCCGGCACCATGGCCAGACACTGGGCGAAACCGACCGCCAGAACCTTTGTCAAAGACAGATCGGCAACACCCTGACCGTCCTCACGCGGTTTGGCGAGCCGTTCGATCACGATGATGGCGATACCGCCAGCGATCAGCGCCCAGGGGACGATGCCGGGATTGCCGAGCATGGCCTCGAAATTTTCGTAAAGCGTGAAGCCGATAACGGCGCTGGGCAGAAAGCCGAGCAGAATGTTGCGGGCGAACATGAGACCTTCCCGCTCGCGCCGCAGAACGCCCATCCCAGCAGACCAGAACGTGCCCCAATACTGATACACCACCGCCAGAATGGCACCGAGCTGGATCACCACATTGAACATCGCCCATTCGCTCGGATCGGCGCCCGACAATTCGGTAGCGAGAATGAGATGTCCGGTCGAGGATACCGGGATGAATTCGGTCAGTCCTTCGACGATGCCGAGGAAGATCGCGGTGAGATAATCGTTCATGCGCATGCGTCCATGAAGAAAGGGCGGAGCAAGTCAAGCGACCCGCTCCGCCCCATGGCAGATTACCGGCAAACCGGGCTTTACCAGATACGGACGCGCTCTTCCGGCGGAAGGTAGAGTTCATCATCCGGCGTCACGCCGAAAGCTTCGTACCATTCGTCCATATTGCGCACGACGCCGTTGACCCGGTATTCTTCGGGACTGTGCGGGTCGGTACGCAGACGCTGACGAGCGGCGTCCTCGCGCTGCTGCGAGCGCCAGACCTGCGCCCAGCCCAGGAAGAAGCGCTGATCGCCGGTGAGCCCGTCGATGACTTCGTCTTCCTGGCCGTTGAGCGATAGCTTGTAGGCGCGGTAGGCAAGGCTCAGTCCGCCAAGGTCGCCGATATTTTCGCCAAGCGTGAGCCGTCCGTTCACGCAGGTTTCGCCGTCATCGAGCGGGCAGAACTGGTCGTATTGCGCGACTACTGCGTTTCCGAGCTTGTCGAAAGCCTGGCGGTCAGCGTCGGTCCACCAGTTGCGAAGCATGCCGGTTGCGTCCGATTTGGAACCCTGATCGTCGAAGCCGTGGCCCATTTCGTGGCCGATTACAGCGCCGATGCCGCCGTAATTCACCGCATCATCGGCACTTATGCCGAAGAAGGGCTGCTGCAGGATGGCAGCGGGAAACACGATCTCGTTCTTGGTCGAGTTGTAATAGGCATTCACCGTCTGCGGCAGCATGAACCATTCGGTCCGGTCGATCGGCTGGCCGAGCTTGGAGACCATGTCCTGCCAGCCCCATTCGGCGGCCGCCATGCTGTTCGCAACCGGATTGCCGGCTGTGATAGCGAGATCCGGATAGGTCTCGAGATTATCGCGATAGCCGATCTTTGGATCGAAGCTGTCGAGCTTGGCCATAGCTTCGCGCTTGGTCGCATCGCTCATCCAGTCGATTTCATCGATGCTTTCGGCAAGCGCCTTGCGCAGATTGCTGACCAGGTCGATCATTGCGGCCTTGTTCTCTGCGGGGAAATAGCGTTCGACATAGGACTTGCCGACGAGTTCGCCGAGCATGCCTTCGGTAGCCGCGATCGAGCGCTTCCAACGCGGGCGCTGTTCGGGCGTGCCCTGCAGCAAAGTGCCGTAAAAAGCGAAATCGGCATCGTCGAACCGCTTGGGCAGGATCGCCGCGTTGTTTTCCAGCATCTCCTTGGCCGTCCACGCCTGCAATACATCGACAGGCGTATTCATGATGAGCGTTGTCATCGCCGGAGTGCCTCCGCCGATCTTCGCCAGCGTCGCTTCGTCCAGCCCAAGTTCCGCCGCGCGTTCGGCGCTCGGCGGCATGTCGCTCACGATGAAACGATCGGTCTGCCCAAGACCCATCTTCTGCAGCATGGTCTCGAGCGGGAAGCCATTGGCGAGTTCGTCCACCTGGGCGTGTGTCAGAGCTGTGTAGGTGAGGTCCCGGTTGCGCCGCGTTGCACGGTCCCAGCTTACGGTGCGGGCGATGGTGTCTTCGAAATCATACACTTTCTGGGCCATGCCGGCAGCATCCGCATAGCCCGCTTCGCCCAGCAGAAACGCCAGATATTCGCGATACTTGGCCTGGATGTTGCGGCCCTTCTCGCTGTCGTCGAGATAATAATCGCGATCCGGCAGACCGAGGCCACCCGACCCCAGATAGACAGAGTACCGGCTCGGTTCTTTCGCATCGACAGAAACATAACCGCCCAAGGGCGAAGCATAGCCAGGCGTTGCCCAGAGCGAGGCGAGCGCTGCCGGGGTTTCCGCGCCGTCTATCGCGTCCAGATAGGGCTTGATGTTGGTAAGACCCGCGGCCTCGATGCTGTTCGTGTCGAGGTAGGCATTGTATGCATCGACAATGCGCTTCTCATCGGCCGAGAGAGTGGAAGCGTCTTTCTTGAGAAGCTCGTTTACCAGCGTCTGAACATCGCTCGTCGACTTTTCACGAAGCAGATTGAATGCGCCGAAACGGCTGAATTCCGCAGGGAGCGGATTGGCCTCGAGCCACTTCTGGTTCGCATAGGCGAAAAAGTCGTCGCCCGGCTCGATGTCCTGCGAGATATAGGCGGGATCGAAACCCCATTCGCCGAAGCTCATCGTGGGTAGGGGCGTATCGGTTTCGTCCTGTGCGGCAACAGGTGCGGCCAGCGTCAACGCAAGCGCACTCGCGCCAGCGGCAAGCATGGTACGGATCATTTCTGCATTCTCCCGAGATTCAATGCGACCGGCCCGAACGGGCCTCAGGCCTCGCGATCTAACACGTTTGGTCGTAGCGGCGAAGCGGTTCATCGGAGCGCACGGGCAGTCCGCAGAAGGATCAGGCGCTTTCGAGCCCGAATTGTAGCGAAGCCAGCCGCGCATAGAGACCGCCATTCGAGGAAAGCTGCTGGTGCGTTCCCTGTTCAACGATCCGGCCATCTTCCATCACCACGATACGGTCTGCTGCACGAACAGTGGAAAGGCGATGCGCAATAACCAGCGTGGTGCGATCTTCCATCAGATGTTCCAGCGCATCCTGCACCAGGCGTTCGCTTTCCGCATCCAGCGCGCTGGTCGCCTCGTCAAGCAGCAGGATCGGCGCATCGCGTAGCAAAGCGCGGGCAATGGCTATGCGTTGGCGCTGACCGCCAGACAGCTGAGTACCGCTTTCCCCGAGATAGGTATCGAGGCCCTGCGGAAGTTTCTGCAGGAAGCCGGACGCATTGGCAGCGCGCGCCGCTGCCCAGATATCTTCCTCGCTTGCGTCCCAATTTCCATAGCGCAGGTTATCGCGTGCATTGGCGCTGAAGAGAACCCCTTCCTGGGGTACATAGGCGATACGACGCCGCACTTCGGCGGGGTCAGCGCCCGTTAGCGGGATTCCGTCGAGGCGGATGGAGCCTGCCTGCGGATCGTAGAACCGCTCGGCCAGCTGAAAAATCGTCGACTTGCCTGCACCCGAAGGCCCGACGATGGCAACTGTCTCTCCTGGCTCAACCTCGAGACTGAAATCGGTGATTGCCGGAGCTTCCAGCCGCGTGGGGTAACGAAAAGTCACATTGCGGAAGGATAGCCCGCCCCGCGGGGGAACGGGTAGTTCCTGCGGACGGGCAGGAGCGGTAATCACAGGCTTTTCATCGAGCAATTCGGATAGGCGGCTTGCCGCGCCCGCACCGCGTAACAAGTCCCCGTATACCTCGGTAAGCGCTCCGATGGCGCCGGCGACGAGGCCTGCCGTCAAGACGAAAGCCGCAATCGTCCCGCCTGTGATCGTTCCTTCGCTTACAGCCTGCGCGCCCCGCCAGACCAGCAGGGTAATTCCGCCGAACACCAGCAGGATGACGACAGCAGTCATGGCTGCGCGGATCATGACCCGGCGCCTCGCGACGGAGAAGGTACGCTCGACCGCCTCCTGGAACCGACCGTGCTCGCGGCCTTCCTGGTTGAAACCTTGAACGATCTTCATGGCCGAGAGCACTTCGGTGACCATCGCGCCGATATCGGCCACCCGATCCTGGCTGGTGCGCGACACCTTGCGCAGCCGCCGTCCGAATATGGTTATGGGAATAATGATTGCGGGGATGAGCAGGAGCAGCCCCATGGTGAGCCCCGGCACCAGCCAGAACAGATAGGCCGTCCCGCCGATCGCCATGAGAAGATTACGAAGCGCAACCGATACGGTTGTGCCCACCACTTGCTCGATCAGCGCCGTATCGCTGGTCATCCGGCTGGAGATTTCTTTCGGACTGTTTTCTTCATAGAAACCCGGCGCCAGTCGCAGCAGATTTTCCTGCACACGCAACCGAATGTCGGCGACAACGCGTTCACCCAGCCAGCTCACGAAATAGAACCGCATGGCCGTTCCAATGGCCAGAACGCCCACGATCATGAGAAGATACTGAAACCAGCGCGCGATGTTGCCCGGGTCGGCACCATCGGCGAAGCCGCGATCGATCACCAGCTTGAAGCCTGCCGGAATGGCGAGCGTCGCGGCGGCGGTAATGCACAGAGCAACCAGAGCCAACGCGACGTGGCCGGGATAATTGGCGCCGGCACGATAAACCATCCTCAAGGGGCGAAGAGAGCGTTCGCGCGGATTGTCCTTGGCCGTCCGCTTACGCGAAAAACGTCTGCGGCCCTCGGTTTCGGTATCGTCCTTGGATCCCATGGCATTCAGTTAGGTGGGCGGGCGCGGAAAATCCACTCTGCTGCACGCGCGAAGGCACAATTTGGTAATTTGTGCATTGCACAAGAGATGCCGGAAAGGCAGGATAGCTGTCTTTCGCCCGGTACGAGACAAGAAAAAAGGCCGGGTCAGCAGGGGATACGCATTGCTTTACCACGCCCATGAACTCCAGCGCAGCTGGCTCAATTCGGCCAGCACTTTCGCCTCGATCGGGGTGGAAATGCTGAACAATCCGGCCAATCCTTTGAATTACGTAGGCCCCATGGGCTACATGAATATCGGCCCTATCGCGGCGAGCGCACTCGAAGTGTTCGCGCATGCCACCGCCACTTATGGCAAGCCGGCATGGAACATCGAAGCCGTTGACGCGGGCGGCGAATCCCACCCGGTCATCGAATCAACGGTCGTCAACATGCCGTTCGGCGATCTGAAAGAGTTCTATCGCGAAGATTTGCCCGAAGATGCTCCGCGCCTTCTGGTAGTCGCGCCGATGAGCGGGCACTACGCCACTCTTCTACGCGGCACGGTCGAACGGATGCTGGAAAACTATCGCGTTTTCGTAACCGACTGGGCGGATGCCAAGACCGTGCCGCTGCACGAAGGCGAATTCGATCTGGATGATTACATCGATTACGTCATCGCCTATCTCGAACACATCGGGCCCGGCGCAAACGTAATGGCTGTGTGCCAGCCATCGGTACCGGTGTTCGCTGCGACTGCGATCATGAACGCCGACAAGCATCCCTGCACCCCCAAGACGCTTACCATGATGGGCGGTCCGATCGACACGCGGTGTTCACCGACAAGCGTCAACGATCTCGCCATGGAACGTCCGATCGAATGGTTCCGCCACAGCGTTATCGCCACCGTGCCGATGCAGTATCGCGGGGCCGGAAGACGCGTCTATCCCGGCTTCATGCAGCTTGCCGGGTTCATGAGCATGAACCTCGGCAATCACATGATGAGCCATTACGAGATGTTTAAACACCTCACCGTGGGCGACGACGAGAGCGCTCAGGCCACCAAGGATTTCTACGACGAATATCGCAGCGTTTGCGACATGACCGCCGAATTCTATCTCCAGACGGTGGAGGAGGTGTTCCAGACGCATTCTCTCCCCAACGGGACTTTCGTCCATCGCGACAAACCCGTCGATCTTGCCGACATTACAGAGACCGCTCTGCTCGCGATCGAAGGCGAGCGTGACGATATTTCAGGTCTAGGCCAGACGAAGGCCGCGCTCGACCTGACGCCCAAACTGTCGGACAGGAAAAAGCGTTATTACATGGCGGAAGGCGCGGGCCATTACGGCATTTTCAACGGCAGCAAATGGCGCGGGAAGATCGCTCCGGTGGTAGAGGAATTCATCGCCGCGCACGGCTGAGGCAGATCACGCTGGCGGCGGCGGTCTGCGCCGCGCCAGCACCTTGCCAATCGCCCGCCGGATAATCACGAGTAGCGTGATGGTCAGGGCCAGCAGGAACAGTGCAATCCCGCCGGCCAGCAGCGGGAATTCATAAGCGAGATACAAAAGTCCGACCGTCGCCACATCTTCCGCTGTCGATACGGCGACATTGCTGACTGGCTCGGGACTGGCGTTGACCATTCCGCGGGCGCCGGCTTTACCTGCATGAGCAGCAAGGCTCGCGCCGCCACCGAGCAGAAAAGCGATTACCTGCGTACCGGGATCGGACGGATCGATGATTGCCAGCGCCAGCAGCGCCCCGCCGATCGGCCGGACAATGGTGTGAACGGCATCCCAGGCAGTATCGAGCCACATCACCTTGTCGGCAAGGAATTCCACAATTGCCGCCAGCGCGGCAATGCACATAACCCATGGGTTCGCCAAGACGTCGAGACTGGCAAGATGCTCGGGCAAGGGTAGCGCATTCATCCGCATGGCAAGGCCCGTTGCAAAGATGCACAGATAGAGCCGCCATCCCGCCAGCAGGCTCACGCTCCCCGCTATGCCGATGATCTCCATCACACCCATGATTATGAGGCTACGCCACCAATGCCCCTTGGGACAACTCAATCGGCGCGATGATGTGCCACATCATAAGGCTTTCCGTATGCACCGAATGGAATTTCCAGCGCGGCCCGGTCCCAATTCGCAAGCTCAGCCACTGCGGTATAACTCGTTTCGAGAAATTCCATCAGCATCGCGTCCGGATCACCCGACGCGCGCACGCGGGCATAGGGCAACACCCATTCACCAAGCTGTTCGTGCCAATAGGCGGCTTGCGGTCCAACCTTCGCGTTCTCCAGCCCTTCTGGCGAAGGATAACCGTACGCATAAAATGCAGCTTCCTCGACGCCCCCGCCGCCAAGCCAGAATCCGGCACTTGCTACTTCGTGGCTGTATGCCTCCCGCGTCACGTCGTCGGGAAGATTGGGAAACCCGCCTGGATGCACGGGCGCCTCCCGCCCGGAAAAACGAGTGACTGCCAGATCGAAGCTTCCCCAGAATAGGTGGCTGGGGCTGGATTTTCCGACAAAGCCGGTCCGGAATTGCTCGAAGACCCGGTTGGCGTCGGAAAAGGCGCGATGTATCTTCGAAATCGCCTGTTGGTTCCACACCCTGCCGCGCGTATCCTGCGCAAAGGGAACGGCGTCTTCGACTTCGTTCGGGGCTCCGGATATGTCGGTTTCCACTCCTGCCTCGCGAAGGAGTTGAGTCAGCTGGTCATGGAATTCCGCAACGCTCTGGCCGGTAATTACGAAGCTTTCGGCAAAGCTGGCCGATGTCTCGACCCCGACGGTCGAATGGTGGCAGTCCACCAGTACCTCAGCTTCGCCATTCTGCGCGAAGACAGGGTAGCTTCGGAACCCGCGAGGGACCACGCGCAAGGCGAGATGCCAGCTGTGGTTGCACCAGGGCAAACTGCGCGTCGGCAGTTTGCCGATCACCTGAAGATAGGCATGTAAGCTTTCGATGACCGGGCGCTGGGCCGCGAAATCGAGTTCTGGCCAGCGCTCGGTCATCGAAAATTCTCCTTAGAAGATCTCGAACAGGCCGGCTGCACCCATACCGCCGCCGACGCACATGGTGACGACGCCGTATTTGGCGCCGCGACGTTTGCCTTCGAGCAACACATGCCCGGTGCAACGCGCACCGGTCATGCCATAGGGGTGGCCGATCGAGATCGAACCGCCATTGACGTTGAGCAGATCGCCCGGGATGCCAAGCTTGTCGCGGCAGTAAAGCACCTGCACTGCAAACGCCTCGTTCAGCTCCCAGATGCCGATATCGTCGACCTTGAGATCGAACCGCTCGAGCAGCTTGGGAATGGCGAAGACCGGGCCGATACCCATTTCATCGGGTTCCGTGCCCGCAACCGCCATGCCGACATAGCGGCCCAGCGGTGTCAGGCCTTTCTTTTCTGCAACCTTGGCTTCCATCAACACGCTGGCCGACGAACCGTCCGACAGCTGCGAAGCGTTGCCTGCCGTGATCGTGGTGCCTTCACCCATTACCGGCTTGAGCGCCTGCAGCCCCTCCAGCGTGGTCGAGGGGCGATTGCCTTCGTCCTTGGCGATGGTGATCTCGACATCAGAGATCTCGCCTGTTTCCTTGTCCTGTACCTTGTGCGTCGTGGTGACAGGAACGATTTCATCGTCGAACAGGCCTGCTTCCTGTGCGGCGGCAGTGCGCTGCTGGCTCGACAGCGCATATTCGTCCTGCGCCTCGCGGCTGATGCCATACCGCTGCGCGACCGTCTCGGCAGTCTGGAGCATGGGCATGTAGATTGCGCCGTGCATCTGCATCAGTTCCGGATCCGGCATCACGCGCATTTCCTTGGTCTGGACGAGACTGATGCTCTCCTGACCACCGGCGGCGACCACATCCATGCGGTCGGTGATGATCTGCTTTGCCGCCGTGGCGATGCTCATCAGGCCGCTTGAACACTGACGGTCGATGGTCATGCCGCTGGTGCCGATCGGGCAACCGGCGCGCAGGGCCACCTGCCGAGCAAGATTGCCGGCCTGCGTGCCCTGCTGGAGCGCGCTGCCCCACAATACGTCGTCGACTTCGCCCGGCTCGATGCCGGCGCGTTCGATAGCGGGCTTCAGCGAATAAGCGCCGAGCGTGGCCCCCTTGGTGTCGTTGAACCCGCCCTTGTAAGCGCGGCCGATTGCGGTGCGGGCGGTGGAGACGATGACTGCGTCACGCATGGGTATTTCCTTGGATTGCTAAATGTACCTGATCCTCACCGGGGAGGAGGGGGAAATCAGACGAAAATCTGGGTGATCCACTCGCAGATCAGGGCCGGCTTTTCCTCACCCTCGATCTCCATGGTGATCTCGCTGGTCTGCTGCCACTGTCCGGGACGCTTTTCGATCATTTCGACCAGCTTCCAGTGGCCGCGAATGCGCTTGCCGCTGCGAACGGGCGAGATGAAGCGCGTTTTGTTACCGCCATAATTCACACCCATCTTCACGCCGTCGATCTTGGGCATGTCGGACTTGGCGCCGAGATAGGGGATCATCGACAATGTGAGGAAGCCATGCGCGATGGTCCCGCCAAAGGGCGTCATCTTGGCCTTTTCTTCATCGATGTGGATGAACTGGTGATCGCCGGTCGCATCGGCAAATTTGTTAATGCGGTCCTGACTCATTTCGACCCATTCGCTGGTGCCGATCTGCTGTCCAACCTTCTCTGCCAGTTCCTGCGGGCTCATACTCGCCTCTCCTCTACTCAAAACGCTTGGTTTCGCGCGACTCTACCACACGATGCGGCGCGACTCATGGCGCATGCAAAGGGGGTGCGCAACCGCGCGAAGTCTGCCGTTACGGAATGGCGGGCTTGGCCGAAGCAGCCGCGCGACGAGCGTCACGGCGCGCCTTGTGCTCGGCTGCTTCACGCGCCGAATCGCGTTTTCGGCAATAGGTCCACAAAGCGATCTGCAAGCCGATGAGCATGAGGAACACCGGCTGATAGGCGATCCCCTGGAAGGTTGCACCGACAAGATAGACGATGTTGGAAAACTGCAATGCGCTTGCCAGCGGGCCCTGCCACTGTTCTGCAGGGTTTGTCCGGTCCCGCCACTTCCTGCGAATCCGCTCCATCTGCAGGAGGCCCAGTGCATGCAGGCTGAGCCACATGATCAGACCCGGCCAGCCCTGTTCGCCCAGCATCTCGAAGAAGGAGGAGTGATAGGCGCGCCCTGCATCCGTCACATCCTGTATTTCGGTGACCAGGGCACCGCCTTCCTCGCGTGTTACCGGCATGCGGTACGTGAACTTGTTACCGCGATAGGCGTCGAACCCGCCGCCCAGCGGATGTTCGGACACATAATCCAGCGTCCACATCCAGACCTGCATGCGGGTCGAAGCCGATTCGTCGGATTCGACAGATCCCAGCGTTGCCATGCGTTCGTAATAGCTGGCGGGAAGAAAGGGCAGCGCGGCAACCCCCAGCGCGCCGGCGGCCATTACATACATCAGCCGGTTCCTGACATCGCGCAGCATCAGGATGCCGAGCACGCCGATGCAGAGCAGGCCGGTCCTCGCTTCGGTGCCGATCGGAATCAGCAGGCAGGCGAAAATGAGCAACCCGGCAAAGGTCTTCACACGCCAGTCGGGCGGGAAGATCGTACCATGCCTGGTAAACCACAAGATGATCGGGATCAGCGCAATGGAAACCGTTGCCAGGGTCGAACTTTCGTAGATGTTCGAATTGTCGTTCACGAACAGATAGAGATTTTCGTACCCGCCACCGCCGAGCGCCGTCTTCATGCCTGCCGAAATGATGATCGCCCCTGCGGTCAGCACCAGCACCAGCGCCGCAGCCTCGATCCGCAGGCGGGTTATCAGCGTGACCGGCAGGAAGATGGCAAAGACCAGCGCCTTCCATACCCAATCCCACTTTTCATGGGCCTCGATCGGGAAATCGGCCCATTGCAGGGTCATGAAGCAGTAGGCGAGCAGCGCGCACATGATGCCCTGGCGCAGCGTAAACTTCGTGTCGGACTTGGGGTCCGCAAATGCCCATCCCGCAAACGCCAGCAAGAATGCGATCAGCGAGATCGGCAGCATCGGCGTCAGCGTCCACCCGATCTTCTGCGGCGCGAGAATATCGATATAGAGATAGGCCAGCACCCAAATGAACGGGCGCCTGAGACCGAGCAGGAACATGGCCATGACGGTCAGGAAGAGCGCTACATCAAGCATCGCCGCGCTTCTTGCGTTGGCGGGTACCAGCCGGTCGTTTTCCCGTCGAATGTTCCTCGGGCTCGGCGATCACATCGCCTAATGCCTCCTCTCGGTCGAGCTCGCCGCGCGCAAGTATGCGCAAAAGCGCAATGACGAGAAGCGCGTGGGCAAGGGCAAGGGCAAAATAATCGATCACGTGCAGGTCTTTCCAGTGCGCCTCTAATGCAATGCAGTTGACGCGTCGTTAAGCGTGATGTGTCACAGGAACCCATCTTATGACCCGTGTTCTGCACATTCTCGACCATTCACTGCCGCTGCACAGCGGTTATACCTTTCGCACGCGCGCCATACTCAAGAGTTCGCAGAGCGCCGGGATCGAGGTTTGCGGTATCACGGGCAATCACCACCGGGCCCAAGGGCCACCCGTCGAAACCGTCGACGGGCTGACCTTCCATCGCACCGCCACGAGATTATCCAGCCCCCCGATCATCCGTGAATGGCAGGAAATCGAAGCCTTGCGCGCAGGGATCGAATGCGTGGCAAAGGAATGGCGGCCCGATATCATCCATGCCCATTCGCCCGCCTTATGCGGGATGGCCGGCTTACGCGCCGCACACCGTCTGGGCATGCCTTTCGTTTACGAAATACGCGCTTTCTGGGAAGATGCGGCAGTCGGCAACGGAACCGGCAGCGAAGGCTCGATAAAATACCGCCTGACCCGCGCGCTGGAAAATCGCGTGGTCGCAAAGGCCGACGCCGTCTTCACTATCTGCAACGGCCTTCGTGACGATCTCGTCTCCCGCGGTCACGATGGCGACAAGATCGCCCTCTCGCCCAATGGGGTCGACCTTACGCTGTTCGGACATCCCCCGGCGCGCGACGAAACCCTTGCCGCCAGTATCGGGATCGGGTCAGGGCCGGTCATCGGTTTCATCGGCAGCTTCTACGATTACGAAGGGCTGGACGATCTCATCGCCGCCATGCCTGCGCTACGCAATCATCATCCGAACGCACAATTGCTGCTGGTCGGTGGCGGCCCGATGGATGCGGCACTGCGTGCGCAAGCTGCCGCCTCGGGTGTGGGCGAGGCTATCGTATTTACCGGCAGGGTCCCTCATGACGAGGTCGAACGGTATTATTCGCTGATCGATGTGCTTGCCTACCCACGCAAAAAATCGCGGCTTACCGATCTGGTCACCCCGCTGAAACCGCTGGAGGCAATGGCGCAGCAGCGGATCGTTGCCGCGAGCGATGTCGGCGGGCATCGCGAACTGATCGAAGATGGCGTCAGCGGCCTCCTTTTTCCGCCCGACGACCCGCAGGCCATCGCGGCAGCCTTGGCTGGATTTGTCGACGCCAAGGAGCGCTGGCCCGCCATGCGCAAGGCCGGTCGCATGCATGTCGCTGCAAAGCACGACTGGGCCAGGAACATCGATCGTTATCGTGCCGTTTACCAAGAACTGCTAGGACGTGCCTCGTCCGCGGCCGCCTGAGCCGCCCATGGTGAGTTGAGACCGACCGATGACCGACGCAACCCGCACCGCACCAGTCAGCAAACACCCTGCGTTCAAATGGGGTGTCGGCTTGTGGTTTGCGTTGCTGATGGGGCTTGGCCTGTTTGTCATGCCCGAGAGCATCCATCAGGCACTGGCCGAACGACTTTCGCTGGATGGCGTGCTGAGCGCCGGGTCGAGCAGGATTGTCCTGTCCGTAATGGCGGCTTTGCTTGGCCTGCTGATAGGTGTCGTGCTGGCCATGCGTGTCGCGGCGATAAACGACGCCGTACTCGACGACGATGAAGAAAACGACGTCGACCCCGCCTGGCTTCGCAAGGAGGAAGAGCCACTTCCTGTCGCCGCCACCGAAGACGCGCCGCGCCGCCCGTTCAATCCGCGCGAAGACATGCATGAAGAAGGGATTGCGACTTCTCAGGCAGATGAAGCCGAGGTTGCCGCGCTTCCTATTGATGAGCCAACGGACTATTCGTCCGAAGTCGGCGCATCCCCCTCTGAAATTGTCGAACCGCTCGACGACGAAGCGCGCGGTTCCAGGGACCACGAACCCGACGGTGGGCAATCCGTTGGCGATACGGAAGAGATTTCCTTCGACACATCCTCTGTCGCTCCACCGGTTGTTGCAGAAGCGGTCGGCGACCTGTCGCTGGATGCGCTAACGGCGCGGCTTGAACGCGCGCTGGAGGCATGCAAGGCAGGCCCCGTGGCGGCGCGCCAGGGCGAGAATACCGATCCGGTCATTGCCTTTCTTCGCCGCGAGGCCGAGAATGAGACACCGCTGCGGCCTCGCCAGGACGAGACCGGCGATCCGGAGGCGGAACTGCGCAGCGCGCTTGAAAAGCTCAACAGGGCGACCAAGTCGCAATAGAGCCAGCCGGGTACGCGCTTTTCAGCGCCTGACGCCCGTTAAAGTGTAAATCTTGCAGCCCGTGAAATTTTGCTACGCTGCTCGCAGTTGCAAAAAACCGTTCCTGTCGGCATTAGGTCCCTTCGCGCAATTTTGCAGGCATCGCGCGCGGTGCCGATTGATCCTGTTCCTGACCGATCCGTGCTTTGGGCGGGCGGTCGGTGGGCATGAAGGAGGACGCTTCGCCAATGGGACGCACGCCGCCCCACGCTACGGGTCTTTACGATCCGCGTAACGAGCACGATGCCTGCGGCGTCGGCATGGTCGCCCATATCAAGGGCAGGAAGAGCCACGCCATCGTCACGCAAGCGCTTGAAATACTTGCAAATCTGGACCACCGCGGCGCGGTAGGCGCGGACCCTTTGCTGGGCGACGGCGCAGGCATTCTGCTGCAGATTCCCGATCCGCTGTTCCGCAAATGGGCGCAGAGCGAAGGCAAGGAACTGCCCGCACCGGGCGATTACGCGGTCGCCATGTGTTTCCTACCACCTGCGGATCAAGCGTTTGATTTCGTCACCGAACAGCTCGAACGCTTCGCCGAGAAGGAAGGCCAGCGTGTGATCGGCTGGCGCGACGTTCCGACAACGCTCGACGGACTGGGCGAAGCCGTGATCGAATCGATGCCGCGCATCCGCCAGTGCGTGATCGCGCGCGGCCCCAATTGCCCCGATCAGGACGCCTTCGAACGCAAGCTGGTGGTGATCCGCAAGCAGACGCTCAATCCGCTGAAGGCACTGGAAGAAAAGCATGGAATTGAAGGCCTTAGCCAGGCCTATATACCCAGCTTCTCCAGCCGCACGGTCGTTTACAAGGGCCTGCTGCTGGCAAATCAGGTGGGCAGTTTCTACGACGACCTGCGTGATCCGGACTGCGTTTCGGCGCTCGGCCTCGTCCACCAGCGCTTCTCGACGAATACCTTCCCGAGTTGGCGCCTGGCGCATCCCTACAGATTCATGGCCCATAATGGCGAGATAAACACCGTTCGCGGCAACGTGAACTGGATGGAAGCGCGCCGCCGGACGATGGAAAGCGAACTGCTCGGCGCAGATCTCGACAAGATGTGGCCGCTGATCCCGCACGGGCAATCCGACACCGCGTGCCTCGACAATGCGCTCGAGCTGCTGGTGACGGGCGGATACAGCCTGGCCCATTCGATGATGATGCTGATGCCGGAAGCCTGGGCGAAGAACCCGCTGATGGATCCCGCGCGCCGCGCTTTCTACGAATACCATGCCGCCCTGATGGAGCCATGGGATGGCCCGGCTGCCGTGTGCTTTACTGATGGCCGCCAGATCGGCGCCTGTCTCGATCGCAACGGCCTGCGCCCCGCACGCTGGTGCACGACCAAGGACGATCTCGTCGTCCTCGCATCGGAAAGCGGCGTGCTGCCGTTCAGGGACGAGGACATCACGCGCAAGTGGCGTCTCCAGCCGGGACGCATGCTGCTGATCGATCTGGAAGAAGGGCGCATCGTCGAGGACGAGGAGCTCAAGACCCAGCTCTCCAATGCCGAACCTTACGAGGAATGGCTGGAAGCGGCACAATACAAGCTCAAGGATCTCGATCACATCGAGCCGGATCTGAGCGAGATCGCGAGCACCGACACCAGCCTGCTCGAATGCCAGCAGGCATTCGGGTACACGCAGGAAGACATCGGCCGCTTCCTTGAGCCCATGGCGCGCGGCGGCGAGGACCCGATCGGTTCGATGGGAACCGACACCCCGATCGCCGTGCTGTCGGACCGCAGCCGCCTGCTGTACGATTATTTCAAGCAGAACTTCGCCCAGGTCACCAACCCGCCGATCGATCCGATCCGCGAGGAGCTGGTGATGAGCCTGCTGTCGATGATCGGCCCGCGCCCCAATTTGCTGGGCCGCGACGCCGGCACGCACAAGCGCCTGGAAGTCAGCCAGCCGATCCTGACCAACGAAGGCCTGGCCAAGGTCCGTTCGGTGGAAGTCGCGCTGGACGGCGCGTTCCGGACCGCCACGATCGATATCACCTGGGATGCAAGCACGGGCGCCGACGGGCTTGCCATGGCGCTGAAGGAAATGTGCTGGGCTGCGACCGAGGCCGTACTGGGCGATGCCAACATCCTGATCCTGTCGGATCGCGGGCAGGGCCCCGACCGTATTCCCATGCCCGCACTGCTCGCGACGTCGGCAGTGCATCACCAGTTGGTGCGGCAGGGGCTGCGCATGCAGACCGGTCTGGTCATCGAGACCGGCGAAGCGCGCGAAGTGCACCATTTCTGCGCGCTGGCAGGTTACGGCGCGGAAGGCATCAACCCCTATCTGGCGTTCGAAACGCTCGAGACCCTGCGCGAAAAGCGGTTCCCCGAACTCGACGCGGATCAGGTCCGCCAGAATTACGTCAAAGCCGTCGGCAAGGGGATCATGAAGGTCATGTCCAAGATGGGCATCTCGACCTACCAGTCCTATTGCGGGGCGCAGATCTTCGATGCAGTCGGGCTGAATTCCGAATTCGTCGATGCCTATTTCAACGGCACGGCCACCACGATCGAAGGCATCGGCCTGAAAGAAGTGGCCGAAGAAGCCGTGCTGCGCCACGCGCAGGCTTATGGCGACAGCCCGCTCTACAAGGGTATGCTGGATGTCGGCGGTATCTACCAATATCGCCTGCGCGGCGAAGCGCATGCCTGGACGCCGCAATCGGTCGCGCAATTGCAGCACGCGGTACGCGGCAACGATCCGAAGAATTACCAGGAGTTCGCCGCGGCGATCAACGAGCAGTCCGAACGGCTGCTGACGATCCGCGGACTGATGGAACTGAAGCCTGCCGAACAGCCCATCGACATCGACGAGGTCGAACCGGCGGTCGAGATCGTCAAGCGCTTCAGCACGGGCGCGATGAGCTTCGGTTCGATCAGCCACGAAGCGCATTCGACGCTGGCCATCGCCATGAACCGGCTGGGCGGGCGTTCGAACACGGGCGAAGGCGGCGAGGAACCGGAACGCTTCCGCCCGATGGACAATGGCGATTCGATGCGCAGCCGGATCAAGCAGGTCGCCAGCGGTCGGTTCGGCGTGACCACCGAATATCTTGTCAATTCCGACGATATCCAGATCAAGATGGCGCAGGGTGCAAAGCCCGGCGAAGGTGGGCAGCTGCCCGGACACAAGGTGGACAAGCGTATCGGCGCGGTGCGGCATGCGACGCCGGGTGTGGGCCTCATTTCGCCCCCGCCGCATCACGACATCTATTCGATCGAGGATCTTGCCCAGCTGATCCACGACCTGAAGAACGTCCAGCCCAAGAGCCGTATTTCGGTCAAGCTGGTGTCCGAAGTCGGAGTGGGCACGGTCGCCGCGGGCGTATCGAAGTCCAAGGCCGACCATATCACCATTTCGGGATATGAAGGCGGCACCGGGGCGAGCCCGCTGACGTCGCTGACGCATGCCGGATCGCCATGGGAAATCGGCCTTGCCGAAACCCAGCAGACGCTGCTGCTCAACGATCTGCGCAGCCGCATCGCGGTGCAGGTCGATGGCGGCCTGCGCACGGGCCGGGACGTGGCCATCGGTGCGCTGCTGGGCGCGGATGAATTCGGCTTTGCCACCGCCCCGCTGATCGCGGCCGGGTGCATCATGATGCGCAAATGCCATCTCAACACCTGCCCGGTCGGCGTGGCGACACAGGACCCGGTGCTGCGCAAGCGGTTCACCGGTACGCCCGAACACGTCATCAATTACTTCTTCTTCGTGGCGGAAGAACTGCGCACCATCATGGCCGAAATGGGCTTCCGTACGATCGAAGAGATGATCGGCCGGGTCGACAGGCTCGACATGCGCCGGGTGGAACGCCACTGGAAGGCGCATGGCGTCGACCTGAAGCGCATCCTCCACGCAGTGCCGCTGGAAGAGGGCCAGTCCCTCCACCATACCGAAACGCAGGATCACGGCCTTGCCGCGGCAATGGATGTGGAACTGATCAAGGCCTGCACGCCCGCCATCGAAAGCGGGCAGGCCGTCCAGCTTACCCGCACGATCCGCAATGTGAACCGCACCGTGGGCGCCATGCTGTCGGGCCGGATCGCGGAGGTGCATGGCCATTCGGGCCTGCAGCCCGACACCATCCGCATCGACTTTACCGGCGTTGCCGGACAGAGCTTCGGTGCGTGGCTGGCCCACGGCGTGACCGTAAGCCTGACCGGCGATGCCAACGACTATGTCGGCAAGGGCCTGTCGGGCGGGCGCATCATCGTTCGCCAGCCCGAAGAGGCCCCGCGCGCGCCGGGCGAAAACATCATCGTGGGCAATACGGTGCTGTACGGCGCGATCGCCGGTGAAGCCTATTTCCACGGCGTGGCGGGCGAACGCTTTGCCGTGCGCAATTCGGGCGCGGTCGCCGTCGTCGAAGGCACGGGCGACCATGGCTGCGAATATATGACCGGCGGCGTGGTCTGTGTGCTGGGCCCCACCGGCCGCAATTTCGCCGCCGGGATGAGCGGCGGCATAGCCTATGTCTACGACCCGGAGCGCCGGTTCGAAAAGCTGTGCAATCTGGCGCAGGTCGATGTGCTGGATGTCCAGCCGGGCGATGGCGAAGGCGCCGACAAGAGCTGGGGCAGGCCGCAGCAGCGCGGCGTTTCGGTCGAGAATTTCGGCATGGGCGATCCGCTCTACCACGACGCGGAGCGCGTAAAGGTGCTGGTCGAACGCCATCTGCTGCACACCGGATCGGCCCGCGCCAAGGGCTTGCTGGATGACTGGGCGAACGAGCTCAAGAATTTCCGCAAGGTGATGCCGCGCGACTATGCCCGGGCGCTGAAGGCGCTCGAGGAAGAACGCGAACAGGCCGCGATGGAAGCTGCGGAATGATCATGCATGCCTCGCCATTCCCGCATGGGCGGACATCCAGCCGTTACGGGTGCGGCGCGGCCTTGGGTCCCTGCCTTCGCGGGGATTGCGGATTTAGTTTAGGGTTTGATTGAATGGGCAAGGAAACAGGTTTCCTCGAATTCGACCGCGAGGATCGCACCTATCGCGATCCCGAAGAACGGCTGACGCACTACAAGGAGTTCGTCGTTCCGCTGTCGGAGAAACAACTGCGGAACCAGGCGGCGCGCTGCATGAACTGCGGCATCCCCTATTGTCACAACGGCTGCCCGGTGAACAACATCATCCCGGACTGGAACCATCTGGTCTACGAGGACGACTGGAAGAATGCGCTCGAAGTGCTGCATTCCACCAACAACTTCCCCGAATTCACCGGCCGCGTCTGCCCCGCCCCGTGCGAGGCGGCCTGCACGCTCAACATCGTCGACAGCCCGGTGACCATCAAGTCGATCGAATGCGCGATCATCGACCGCGGGTTCCAGGAAGGCTGGGTCAAACCCGAAGTGCCCGAAAAACGCACCGGCAAATCGGTGGCGGTCATCGGCAGCGGCCCGGCAGGGCTTGCCTGCGCGCAGCAACTGGCGCGCGCCGGCCATGCCGTGACCGTGTTCGAGAAGTCCGACCGCATCGGCGGGCTGCTTCGCTACGGCATTCCCGACTTCAAGATGGAAAAGCACCTGATCAACCGCCGGGCGGTGCAGATGGAGGCCGAGGGCGTCCAGTTCCGCACATCGAGCGAAGTGGGCGTGGAAGTCAGCTTTCAGGCCCTGCAGGAGAATTTCGACGCGGTCGTGCTGGCGGGCGGCGCGGAAGAAGCGCGCATGCTGGACATTCCCGGATCTGAACTGAACGGCGTGCGGCTGGCGATGGAATTCCTGACCCAGCAGAACAAGCGCAACGCGGGCGACGAGGAAGTGCGCGCCGCACCGCGCGGCTCGCTCACCGCGACCGGCAAGCACGTGATCGTGATCGGCGGCGGCGATACCGGCAGCGATTGCGTGGGCACCAGCAACAGGCAGGGCGCCGCCAGCGTCACGCAGCTGGAAATCATGCCAAAACCCCCAGAGAAGGAAGACAAGGCGCTGACCTGGCCCGACTGGCCGCTGAAGCTGCGCACATCGTCCAGCCACGAAGAGGGGGTCGATCGTGACTGGGCCGTCCTGACCAAGCGTGTCACCGAAGAAAACGGCGATGTCGCCGGGCTCGAATGCGTGCGCGTCGAATGGAAAGACGGCAGGATGCAGGAAGTGGAAGGCAGCACCTTCACGCTGAAGGCCGATCTCATCCTGCTGGCCATGGGCTTTACCGGGCCGAAGCGCCGCGGGCTGCTCGACCGGGCAGGAGTGGATCTGGACGGGCGCGGAAATGTGGCGGCGGATACCGAATGGTATCTCACCAGCGAGGCGAATGTGTTTTCCTGCGGCGACATGCGGCGCGGGCAGAGCCTCGTCGTGTGGGCGATCCGCGAAGGGCGCCAGTGCGCGCGCGCCGTCGATCTCGCCCTGATGGGGGCGAGCGAACTACCCCGCTGACAGGAGCGACAGCCATGGCCTTCACCCCCTTCGATCTGACCGGCAAGGTGGCGGTGGTGACCGGCGGCAATGGCGGGATCGGGCTGGGCATGGCCGAAGGGCTTGCCGGGGCGGGCGCGGATGTCGTCATCTGGGGCCGCAAGGCGGATAAGAACGCCGCCGCCCTCGAACAGCTGAAAGCCTATGGCACGCGGATAGAAGCGCTGTCGGTCGACGTATCGGACGAGGCGGCCGTGGTGGACGCGATGGCGGAAAGCCTTTCGCGGATGGGCCGGATCGACACCTGCATCGCCAATGCGGGCGTGGGCGGCAGCGCCCCGCTGATTGAGCAGACGACCGAGCAATGGCGCAAGGTGACCACGGTCAATCTCGACGCGGTATTCTGGACGCTGCGCGAAGCATCGCGGCACATGGTCGAACGCGCGGAACGGGGTGACAAGGGCGGTTCGTTGCTGGTGACATCCAGCGTATCGGCGATCCACGGCGCCCCGCAGAACCAGGCCTATGCCGCTACCAAGGCCGGCGTGCTGGCGATGGTGCGCGGCACGGCGGTGGAGCTTGCCCGGCACGGCATTCGCGCCAATGCCGTGCTGCCCGGCTGGATCGCCACCGACATGACCGAACGCCTGCAGAACTGGGATGCCTTCAACGAAAAGGCCATCGGCCGGGTGCCCATGCGGCGCTGGGGCGAAGGCGAGGACTTTGCCGGCATCGCGGTCTATTTCGCCAGCGATGCCAGCCGGTTCCACACCGGCGATTCGGTAGTGATCGACGGCGGCTACACGATCTTCTGAGCTACAGCGGCCTTAGCCGGCGGCTGGTATTCGAATGCTGCCGGACTGTGTGGATCTTGCCTGCACGGTCGCGTTCGAAGACCACCTCCTCGCGCTCTTCGCCGCTGGGCGAGATGACCCGAAAGCGATCGCCGCCCAGGGGTTTCAGGCGCGACATCTTGTCCGCCGGTGCCCCGGCATCGGGATCGATCCAGGTGAGCCCGCCGGCCCATGGCACGAACATGAATTCGCCCGACCACGGCTGCCCGTCATAGACGCCCGCGAATTCGGCCAGATCGACTCCCTCGACCGCATCGAACGGTTTGGCTTCGCCGCGCGCCTTGATCAGCGCCGCGATCCCTTCGGCGAGGCGCCCGGGATCGTCCATCGCATTCATGGCGATGGCCACGCCCATCTCTTCGGCCGGCGCCAGCATCAGCATGCTGCGATAGCCGGGGCAACTGCCGCCATGCCCGACCACGGTGGTGCCGCCGATATTGCGCACGGCAAAGCCAAGGCCCCAGTTGGTCTCCCAATCGGGCGACACGTAATGCACCCGCTCCATCTCGCGCAGGGTCGAGGGCCGCAGGACTTCGCGCTGCCCCGTCCGGGCAAGGCGGAACGTCCAGCTGGCGAATTTGGCGAGGTCTGCCACGCTGGCGCTGAAACCTGCCGCAGGCGCGATGCCCGCCGGATTGAACAGCTTCAGTTCCGGACGTGTGCCATCCGCCTCCAGAGCGCCCCAGCCCACGGCCATCTGCTTGCCATAGAGTTCCGCCGGAATACCGGGACGCGTATCGCTCAGGCCGAGAGGCTCGATGATGTTCGCGGTCACATAGTCCGCATAGGGTCGGCCGCTTACCGCTTCGACCGTCTCGCCGACAAGCGTCAGGCCGAGATTCGAATATTGCCAGGTTGTCGATGCAGGATAGAGCGGTGATTGGCTGCCGATGGTCGCGCGAACCTGCTCCTGCGAGGGAAAGGTAAAATCGGGCCCGGTCCAGTAGGGAAAGTCTGCTTCGCGCGGCAGGCCTGCCGAATGGGTCAACGCCCCGCGCAAGGTGATCGGCACGCTTTCACGCGGATCGTCCGCCAGCCTCGCCCACGGCAGATATTGCGTAATCGGCGCGTCGAGCGCGACCTTGCCCTGTTCCCATTGCTGCATCAGCGCGACGGCAGTGAACAGTTTGGATATCGAGCAGATCGAATAAATCGTCTCGGGTGTAGCGGGCTTGTCCTGCCTGCGATCGGTCGCGCCGAACCCCTTCGCCCACACCGTCCGGTCGCCCAGAGCCACAGCGGCGGAGATCGCAGGAATGTTACGGTATCGGCGCTGTCCTTCGATCCATAATTCGCTGGCGCGCATGGCTTCGGCCAGCGCGGCTGCCTTGGCAGCATCCATCTGCGCAGCGGGTTCGGTCTGCACGGCGGGCGCCTTGTCGGTCTGCGCCCCCGCAGGTATCGCCATGCCCAGCACCGCCAGCGCAGTGCTCGCCCTGAATATCGCTTGCTTCATCGTTCCCCCTGCCATCCCACCGATCATCCTACACGTGCCGGCGACTGGCAAGCGATTACAACGCCCAGTCGATCGCCTCGCGGCCATGGTCTGAAAGAAAGGCATTGGTCCTGCTGAACGGCTTCGAGCCGAAAAACCCGCGATGCGCCGATAGAGGGCTGGGGTGCGGGCTCTCGATCACGCAGTGCGGCCCTTCGCGCAGGCCGGCGATCCGCTTTGCCTTCGCCTGCGCATGGCTGCCCCAGAGAATGAACACGCTCGGTTCATCGCGGGCCGCAACTGCTGCAACGCAGGCGTCGGTGATAGCGTCCCATCCTCGCTTGGCGTGGCTGCCGGCCTTGGCCGCCTCGACCGTCAGGGTGTTATTAAGCAGCAGCACGCCCTGCCGCGCCCATTTGCTCAGATCGCCATGATCGGCGCGCGCCACACCAAGGTCCGCTTCCAGTTCCTTGTAGATGCTTACAAGGCTCGACGGGATCTTCACCCCTTCGGGGACGGAAAAGCACAGCCCCATGGCCTGACCCGGACCATGATAGGGATCCTGCCCCAGGATCACGACCTTCACCTCGTCCAGCGGCGTCAGTTCGAGCGCTTTCAACCGGCAGCCGCGCGGCGGGTAGATCTGTTTGCCCGCCTGTTCTTCTGCGACCAGAAACCCACCCAGTTGCCGCGCCTCTGCGGTCGCCAGGACCGGTTCCAGTACGGGTTGCCAGCTTTCGGGGATCGGTTCGCTTGCCATGACAGATGGACTAGGCCGATCCGCCTTTGCTCGCCAGCACCCCTTCCCACCAATCCCCAATCGGCCTAAGGCCGCGCACATGGCAGTGCATTTCCACGAAGAAGACCTCCCCGCAGGCGTACTCGCCGACGGCCCCGTTGCCGTCGATACCGAAACCATGGGTCTGGTCACGATCCGCGACCGGCTTTGCGTCGTCCAGATCAGCGACGGCAAGGGCGACGAGCACCTTATCCGGTTCGGCCCCGACAGCAGTTACGATGCGCCGAACCTGAAAGCCGTGCTGGCCGATCCGGCCCGTCTGAAGCTGTTTCATTACGCCCGCTTCGACCTGGCCGCGATCGAGCATTACCTCGGCGTCATGGCGACGCCCTGCTATTGCACCAAGATCGCCAGCAAGCTCATCCGTACCTATACCGACCGCCACGGACTGAAGATGCTGGTCGAGGAACTGCTCGGCGAAAACATCTCCAAGGCCCAGCAGTCGAGCGACTGGGGCGGCCCGGTGCTGAACGATGCGCAGCGTGAATACGCCGCGAGCGATGTTCGCTATCTTCACCGGATGAAGGAAGAACTCGACCGTCGGCTGGAACGCGAAGGGCGCACCGAGATGGCACAGGCCTGCTTCGATTTCCTTCCCACACGCGCGCGGCTGGACGTGGCAGGCTGGGCCGACCACGACATCTTCAGCCATATGTAAGGATAGGCCGGTCAGGCATAACCCATGGTATCGCGGCACCGCAGGATAGAAACGCAGGAAGCGAAAGCGCGCCGCAGCGAGCGCCAGCACTGGGCCGAGCCCGGTGGCTCGCACGATCGCATGGTTGCTTTCCTGTCGCGCGCTCTGCCCATGGGCGTTGGGGTGCTGGCGGCGCTGATGGTGATCACGCCGCTCAGTCCGCGCGGTGAAGTCAGCTTCCTGCTCGATCGGAACAAGGTGGCCGTCATCAACGAGCGGCTGCGCGTCGACAATGCGCTTTATCGCGGTGCCGACAACAAGAACCGTCCCTTCTCTCTGACAGCGGGCGAAGCGGTCCAGCGCTCCAGCGCCGAAGGCATCGTGCGCATGAACGATGTCGTGGCGCGTCTGCTGCTCGACGAAGGTCCCGCAAGGCTGGTCGCGCAGGGCGGGCAATATAGTATCGACAACGAAATCGTCGCAGTACGCGGGCCGTTGCGCCTGACGGCGGCCGACGGCTACCGCATGGTCGCACGCGGCGTATCGCTCGACCTTGCGAACAAGCAGCTCGTCGGTTCGGGCGGGGTCGACGGCGCCATACCCGCCGGCACCTTCAGCGCCGACCGCCTGAACGCCGATCTTTCGGCACGCACCATTACCCTGACAGGCAATGCGCGCTTGCGCATGGAACCCGGAAAGCTGAGGATGCCCTGATGAAGCCGTTGCTCCCCACCATCGCCCGCTGGGGCATCGGGTCTTTTGCCGTCACGGCGGCCGCCTTTGCCGGCATTCAGCTTTCGGCGCAGGCGATTGCCGGGCACAATTCCAATGCGCCGGTCAGCTATGCGGCCGATCGCATCGAACTGCAGGACCGGCAGAACCGCGTCGTCCTGTCGGGCAATGTGAAGATCACGCAGGCTGGTCTCAATCTCGATGCGGCGCGCACCATCGTCAATTATACCGATGCCGGTTCGCTGAAAATCCAGCGCATCATGGCTACAGGCGGCGTCCAGGTGACCCGCGGGAACGAGCGCGCGCGCGGCGACACCGCGGTTTATGATTTCAACCGCCGGATCATCACCATGGCGGGCAATGTCCGCCTTAATCGCGGCGGCGATACGCTGAACGGCGGACGGCTGGTCATCGATCTGGCGACCGGCGTGTCGAGCGTTGATGGCCGTGCCAGCGGATCGTCCTCGGTCACCGGCCAGGGCCAGTCGGGCGGCCGCGTCACAGGCACGTTCTCGGTCCCCGAAAACTGATACCTGCCGCTTAGCGGGTCCGCGCCGTCGCCACCCTGGCGATGTCGGCCAGGCCCTGCGCCAGCAGCAGTTCGGCCGCCTGGCTGTTGGTCAGCAGTTCGCGGTGCAGGGAGACGAGCCGCCGGGTCAGCCGGTCCAGCTTGTCGCCGTGCCGCCACAGCGCCAGTTGCTGCCCGATCTCGCGCTTTTCCTTGAAGAAGATGCCGAGCCGCGCCTCTTCGCCCCGATCCAGATCGCCAAACCCGCGCGAGCCGAGTGCTGCGGCGATCCGCGCCAGCTGCGCCGCACGCCGCTCAAAGGCCAGCAGCACGCCCACCGGATTGAGGCCGAGCTGCTTCATCCGCCCCAGTTCGATCCCGAGCTTGGCGGCCTGCCCCCCCATCACGACATTGACGAGCGAGGCAAAACCATCGTCTTCGCTCGATGCGCCGATGGCATCGAGATCGTCCGCGGTGGCCGTCTGCGGACTTTGCGCGCTGGCATCCAGATAAAGAGCCAGCTTGTCGACCTCGCTCTTGGCCAGTCGGATGTCGAGATTGGCGGCTCGCGCGATCCGTTCCGCCAGATCGCCGCCCAGCCGCACGCCCGCCCCATCCGCCAATGCGCGCACGCTGCGGGTGACGGAGGGCAGATCGGGCGGATAGAACATGGCCACCAGCGCATCCCTGCGCTTTTCGAGCAGCTTGGCGGTGCGCGATTTGTCGGTGGCGGACGTGGCCACGACAATCACCGGACAGGCCTCGCCCGCCCCAGCATCGCTGGTTTCGATCAGCACTTTCAGCGCCTCTGCCGCCTCGTCTCCGTTGGCGCGAATCCAGATGTGACGCTTGTCGCCGAAGAGCGAATTGGTACGCGCTTCATCGCCCAGTTTGGCCGGATCGTTCTTTACCTCGCCGCCGGACATCTCCAACCGCTCGCCCGGTTCGGGAAGCCAGGTGACCAGATCGTTGGCAGCAGCTGTCGCCCCGGCTTCGTCCTGGCCGCAAAAGAAGAAAATCGAACAGCCCTGTGCGGCCGAACGCCCCTTCGCCGCGAAATCGCGGTTCGTCAGCTTCACCGCTGGTTGCGAAGCGCCAGCGCGACGCGCGTCACGATCCGCTGGGCAAGGTCCTGCGAGAGATTTTCAAGCGCCGTCTGTTCGGCGGCGATGACGGCATATTCGCTCGACACCACGTCGATGCCGGCATCCGACCCGTCGGTCGCATCGAGGACGATCTCGCCCGTCGAAAGGTCGGTCAGCTGATAGCGTGCGCGCAAAGTGCGGCGTTCACGGCTGATCGTATCGTCGCGCAGGATCGCCAACCCTTCGAGCCGGTCGTCCAGGCGGATATCGATGCGGTAGCGCGGCGCGGGATTACCCGCTGCGGCAAAGCGTTCTTCCAGCGCACTGCGCACCAGCCAGCCCGCGCGCCCTTCAATCGGCGCCACTTCGATCGCGGCGAGCGATTGCGCCACCGCACCGCTGCCGCCGCCCGCATACATGGGCGAAAGGCCGCAGGCCGACAGTGTGGCGAGGGCGAGGCTGGCGAGGAGGATACGCATCAGGTGACGATATTCACCAATCTGTCGGGGACCACAATGACCTTGCGCACTTCTGCCCCGTCGAGCGAGCGCTGGACCTTCTCGCTGGCGAGCGCCATGGCTTCGAGATCTTCCTTCGAAGCACCCTTGGGTGCGGTCAGCGTATCGCGCAGCTTGCCCTTGTGCTGGACGGCGATGGTGACTTCATCGTCGACCAGAAGCGTTGGATCGACCGTCGGCCAATCCGCATCGGCGACCAGACCCGTTTCGCCCAGCGTGGCCCAGGCTTCTTCGGCCAGATGGGGCATCATGGGTGCCACAAGCTGGACCAGCGTGCGGATCGCGGCCGAGCGGCTGGCGGAAGGCTGTGCCTTTTCCACCGCGCCGGTCAGTTCGTAAATCCGCGCCACCGCCTTGTTGAAGCCGAGCGATTCGATATCGCCAGCGACCGCCTGAACGGTCTTGTGCACATGTCGATCAAGCGTTTGATCGGTGCCCTGAACACCTGCATCGAACGCACCGAACAGGCGCCATAGGCGATGGACGAAACGGCTGCAGCCTTCGATCCCGGCTTCGGACCATGGCAGGTCGCGTTCGGGGGGGCTGTCGGACAGCATGAACCAGCGCACGGCATCTGCGCCATAGGTGTCGACGATGGTGTCGGGGTCGACCACGTTCTTCTTCGACTTCGACATCTTGATGACACGGCCGATCTCGACCTCGCCGCCATCGTCCTTCAGCAGCGCGCGTTCGGCTTCGCGGCTGATTTCGTCGGGCGCGTAATAGACGGTCTTGCCGCCCGTCTTGCGGCTGTAGGTCTCATGCGTGACCATGCCCTGCGTGAACAGCGAAGCGAAGGGTTCCTTCACGTCGATCTGTCCCATGTGGGCCAGCGCGCGGGTCCAGAAGCGGGCGTAGAGCAGGTGCAGGATCGCATGCTCGATGCCGCCGATATATTGTTCGACCGGCAGCCACTTGGCGATCTCGTCCTTGTCGAAGGGCTTGTCCGCGGGCTGGCTGGCGAAGCGCAGGAAATACCAGGACGAATCGACGAAAGTGTCGAGCGTGTCTGTCTCCCGCTCCGCCTTACCGCCGCATTTGGGGCAGTCGACATGCTTCCATGTCGGATGGCGCAGCAGCGGGTTGCCCGGTGTCTGGAAATCGACATCCTCGGGCAGGGTGATCGGCAGGCTGTCCTTGGGCGCGGGCACCACGCCGCATGTGTCGCAATGGATGAAGGGGATCGGCGTGCCCCAGTACCGCTGGCGCGATACGCCCCAGTCGCGCAGGCGCCACACGGTCTTGCCCTGGCCGCAGCCTTGCTGTTCGATCCGCGCGATGATTTCGCGTTTGCCATCTTCGACCGCCATCCCGTCGAGAAAGTCGGAATTGACGAGCACGCCCTCGCCCGCCTCGGCCTCGCCCTCGAAGGGCCTGCCGGCATCTTCGGAGCTGGCAGCAACCACGCGCGGGATCGGCAGGCCATACTTGGTCGCGAATTCGAAGTCGCGCTGGTCGTGGCCCGGCACCGCCATGATCGCGCCAGTGCCGTAATCCATCAGCACGAAGTTCGCGATATAGACCGGCAGGTCTGCGCCGGTGAACGGATGCTTCGCAGTAATGCCCGTGTCGAAACCCAGCTTTTCGGCGGTTTCCAGTTCGGCGGCGGTCGTGCCGCCCTTCTTGCACAGGGCGATGAATTCGCGTGCCTCGTCGCTGTCCAGCGACTGCGCAACCGGATGATCGGCTGCCACGGCGACGAAGCTGGCGCCGAAGATCGTGTCGGGCCGCGTCGTATAGACCGGCAGTTTCTCGCCGTTCGACAGGTCGAAGCTGAATTCCAGCCCCTTGCTCTTGCCGATCCAGTTTTCCTGCATCAGCCGGACCTTGTCGGGCCAGTTTTCGAGGCCGTCCAACCCTTCGAGCAGTTCTTCGGCAAAGTCGGTGATCTTGAGGAACCACTGCGCCAGCTTGCGCTTCTCGACCTCGGCGCCGCTGCGCCAGCCCTTGCCGTCGATCACCTGTTCGTTGGCCAGCACGGTCATGTCGACCGGGTCCCAGTTGACCTCGCTTTCCTTGCGATAGACGAGACCCGCTTCGTAGAGGTCGATGAACAGCGCCTGCTCGTGGCCGTAATATTCCGGCTCGCAGGTTGCCAGCTCGCGGCTCCAGTCGAGCGCGAAGCCCAGCCGCTTCAGCTGCGCTTTCATGTGTTCGATATTGGCGCGGGTCCAGCCGCCCGGGTGGACGCCCTTTTCCATCGCCGCGTTTTCGGCCGGCATGCCGAAGGCGTCCCAGCCCATCGGGTGCAGCACTTCGTGCCCGATCGCCTTCTTGTAGCGCGCCAGCACGTCGCCCATCGTGTAATTGCGCACGTGGCCGATGTGGATGCGCCCCGAAGGATAGGGGAACATCTCGAGCACGTAGCTCTTGGGCTTTGCCGAATTGCTATCGGCGCGGAAGGTCTGCGCCTGGTCCCACGCATTTTGCCAGCGCACATCGGCGCTGGCCGGATCGAAACGGGTATCGCTGCTCATAGGCAGCCGCGTTTACGGATTTTGCCGGCTATTGGAAGGCGCTTTTCAGGCCAGCGCCCGCCAATGCCTGCGCAGGTCAGCCCATCGCTTCGCGGCGCAGTTCGCGGGCCTTCGTCAGGATGACGTCTTCCAGCTTCTGCACGGTTGCCGCCTGTACCGGCGCATCGACCCATGTCCCGCCCTGATTGACCTGGCGGCTTGCTGCAACGCGCAGGGCATCGGCGCGCAGATCCGAATCGAGGATGGTGACGGTCATCTTCACCCGTTCGCCCGGATTGCTGGGGTTCGCATACCAGTCGGTCACGATCACGCCGCCATTGCTGTCGGCCTGCAGCAGCGGTGCGAAGCTGACCGCATCGAGCGCGGCGCGCCAGAGATAGGAGTTCACGCCGATGGTGGTGACCTGTGAGGCTGCGACGTCGGCCCGCGGCCGTTCGCGCCCGCCACCGCATGCCGCGAGGCCAAACGTGGCTGCGATCGCAACGGCGAAGGTTGCGGGGCGGCGGATGTTTGCGAAAGCGCTCATGTCGGTCCTTGGTATCCTGCAGGTTTCTTGGCTCTATAATGCCTGCACGCCTCGGAGCAAGGCAAACGGGCCAGCGGCCCACACAGTCTCCAGCGCGTGAATATGGCCTTAATTCATTGCCCGGGAACAAGTTAGGGTTCGCGTGCTTGTGGAAACTGGGCAACACTTTCTGTCAATTACCACCAGGCTTTGTGGAAAAGCTGGCCAAGGCATGGGCGAGTGGTAGGATGTTTGCCGGAGTAGAGGGAATCGCCTGCGCCTTTAATGCAGGAGTCAGGGACCGTTCAGCGGATTTCTGGCTTACTGGTGCAGCAACATAGGAAAAGAAATTCGGTGGCACATTCGGTCAAAAACCAGAGCAAGGCGCGGTTCGTACCCGCGGCGCTGGTTGCTGCCGGTCTGGCCCTTTCCATTCCCGCTGCCGGCCTTGCCGTCGTTCAGACCAGTGCTGCCGCGGAACTTCCCGAAGACATCGCCTACCTGCCCTTCACCCCGGCCAAGATCGATCCGCAGCTTGCTGCGCGCGTCGCTGCCGTGATGGGGGAAAAGGGCCTTCGCTTCACCCCGGCCAGCAAGCCGGGACTGAGCAAGGACCGCACCGTCACCGTGGCCGTCCGGGTGGACGATGCAACGGCCCGCGCGATTTCGATCCGCAGCGGCATCGATTCGGTCGGTACCGCCGGTAACCGCGAACGCGTTCTTGCGGTCAACCCGACCAGTTACAACCTCGGCGTCGCCCGCGGTTACCAGAGCTTCTCGCAGCCCACGCAGCCCAAGACCGTTTCGGTCGGCCTGCGCGACATGGGCATGCCCGATCTGGCCGCCTTTGCACCGGACAAGAGCGAGAAGGCCGACAAGCCGAGTCGCTTCAATTCGCGCGTCGCGATCAACCGGGAAGACAGCGGCACCCGTTCGCTGCGCACGCCCGACGGCCTGCCCGGCCAGAGCGTGGATCTCAGCACATCCTATCGCGTGATCGGCAACGTCAACGTGACGGCCGGCGTTCGCCTGTCGAAGGATAACAACCGCCTTGCCCCGCTGACCGATGGGGTCGAAGACGATCAGGCCGTTTACGTCGGCACCCGCGTCAACTTCTAGGCACTACCGGAAAATACGTCTGCATCCTCGCCCGTCTGGGCGAAAGGACTTGGCGCGTCGTGCATCCCTCGCTTAAGTCGTGGCAACGCTACGGAAAGCTTGGGAGAAAGATCATGACACGTGTGGCCATCGTTACCGGGGGCACGCGCGGAATCGGCCGCGCCATCTGCGAACGCCTGCGCGACGAGCGCGAATTCACCGTCATCGCGAATTATGCGGGCAATGACGATGCGGCGCGCAAGTTCACCGATGAAACCGGCATTGCAACGATCAAGTTCGACGTCGGCGATTTCCACGCGGTGCAGGATGCCTGCGGCAAGGTGGCAGAAGAACATGGCCCGATCGACGTCGTCGTCAACAATGCCGGCATCACCCGTGACGGCACGCTGTTGAAGATGAGCTACGAAGACTGGGACGCCGTGATGCGGACCAATCTGGGCGGCTGTTTCAACCTCGCCAAGGCGACCTTTTCCGGCATGAAGGAACGCGGTTGGGGCCGGATCGTCAACATCGGTTCGATCAACGGGCAGGCGGGCCAGTATGGCCAGGTCAATTATGCCGCCGCGAAGAGCGGCATCCATGGCTTCACCAAAGCACTGGCGCAGGAAGGCGCGCGTTTCGGCATCACCGTCAACGCCATCGCCCCGGGCTATATCGACACCGACATGGTCGCCGCCGTGCCCGAACCGGTGCTGGAAAAGATCGTCGCCAAGATCCCGGTCGGCCGGCTGGGCAAGGCGAGCGAAATCGCCCGCGGCGTCAGCTTCCTGTGTTCCGACCATGCCGAATTCGTCACCGGTTCGACCATGAGCATCAACGGTGGCCAGCACATGTATTGAGCGGCGGGAGGGCGGACCGCGAAAGGCATCCGCCCTCTCCCATCACGACACGTAAATGCCTGCGACTTTCCACGCGCCATCCTCGCGCACCAGCGAGATCGTTTCGACCACGCCTGTGCGATTGGCAAAATCCGTCCGGAACTTCACGATGGTGATGCCCTGCGGCGACGGCACATCGTCCTGCCCGATATAGTCGCGCGACAGCGCCTTCCCGAGGCCGGACTGGACCTTTTCCGCCGTATCGCTCCAGAGCTTCAGCGTGTTGGCCTTGCGAAACGAGGATGCTGTGGCGGCATAGCTCGCCTCCCAGTCCCCCGCATCGAGCAACGCAAGCCAGGCCCGCGCGGCGCTTTCGACCTCGGTATCGCTGGGTAACGATTGGGTTGCCCCGCCCGCATTGTCGTTCTGGACGATCGCGGGGACAAGAAACAGTGCGGCTGCGGCAAGGGTAAGCATGATGACAACTCCTGCAAGGATCGGACGGCGGGCGGACATGCCTGCCGTTGCCCCGCGATCGTCATCGCTTTGCCAGCTGCCGACATCCCCCAAATCTCTGGATACAGGTTTTTCGGGGGCCAGCCCTTCGCGTTCCAGTACCAGCCGGGCCGCCTCGCGGCTGCTGGTGACTTCCAGCTTGCGGCGCGCGGCGCGCAGGCGTTCGTTGATCGTATGAACCGACAGCGCCAGTTCGCTCGCCGCGGATTTCGCATCGTGCCCGCGGACCATCAGGCGCAGGGTCTGCTTTTCCTTGTCGGTGAGTTCGTCATAGCCGTCAGCCATGCCTGAAACCTAGGCGCGGCACGGTTCACCGCACACCCCAAAAAAATCGTATCGGGCCCGGCCCCGGCGATGTAAGGGGCCGCCGCTTATGGAAATGCCCCCGTACCATCCGCCGAAAAAATACTCCGTCCGGATCGACGGCCATCGCACGTCGATCAGTCTCGAGCCTATGTTCTGGGAGATGCTGACCGCAGCGGCTGCCGCGCGCAGCCAGTCGATCAACGCGCTGGTCGCCCAGATCGATGCCGAGCGTATCCGCGCCGCGACGCCGCCGGGCCTTGCCGGGGCAATCCGCATCTGGCTCGTTACCCATGAAAGGGGCGGCTGGATCGCTCCAACCGCCCCTTAGGACTCTCGTCCTCTCCAACTGGAGCAAACGGGTCAGTAATTGGCCGGCGGATCGCTGGCGGGGAAGCTCTGGTCGCTTTCCTCGTCAGCCTGCGTCCATTTGCGGCCCGAACTGTCGCGCATGGATTCCGGACCAGCGTCGCGCACCGAGGCGTTGCCCTGATTGCCGGAAAAGGCCGGCTGCGACTTGTTCTTTTCGTAATAGCGATAACCGGCATATCCGAGCCCGCCGAGGGTCAAAAGCTTGAGTAGCATGACAAAACTCCTTTGTTGCTGACCCAACGCCCGTCATCGCGGAAAGGTCCGCACCCGCTGCCTCAATCGTCGCCAACCCGTTCGATATCCGCGCCGACAAGCTGGAGCTTCTCTTCCAGCCGCTCGTAACCGCGGTCGAGGTGGTAGAGCCGGCGCACCGTGGTCTCGCCTTCTGCGGCAAGCCCCGCAATCACCAGGCTCATCGAGGCGCGCAGATCGGTCGCCATGACTTCGGCGCCGGTGAGGTTCACCGGCCCGCGCACGATTGCCGTGCGGCCTTCGGTTTCGATGTCCGCCCCCATGCGCGCCAGTTCGGGCACATGCATGAAGCGGTTCTCGAAAATCGTTTCCTTCAGCACGCTGGTGCCTTCGGCCCGGGTCAGCAGGCTCATCAGCTGCGCCTGCATGTCGGTGGCAAGGCCGGGGAATGGCGCGGTGGTGAGGTTGTGCGCCTTCAGCGGCCCACTGGCGCGCACATCGATACCCTTCTTGTCGCTCTCGATCTCGACGCCAATATTGCGCAGCGCGTGGAGGGTGGAACCCATGTCTTCCGCTTCCGCGCCTTCCAGCCGTACCTCGCCGCCGGTGATCGCCGCGGCGCAGGCATAGGAGCCTGCCTCGATCCGGTCCGGCATCACGCGATAGGTCGCACCGTGCAGCCGCTTGGCGCCGTGAATCGTCAGTTCGGACGTGCCGATACCTTCGATCTCCGCACCCATGGCGGTAAGCAGCCGGCACAGGTCGACGATTTCCGGTTCGCGCGCGGCATTGATCAGCCTGCTGGTGCCGTTGCACAGCACCGCCGCCATCAGCGCATTTTCCGTCGCGCCGACCGACACGATGGGGAAATCGAAATCGCCGCCGGGCAGGCCGCCGTCGGGCGCGCTCGCCTTCACGTAACCCTGCGCCAGTTCGATATGCGCGCCGAAGGCCTCCAGCGCCTTCAGATGCAGATCGATCGGGCGGTTGCCGATCGCGCAGCCGCCGGGCAGCGACACGGTCGCCTCGCCCATGCGCGCCAGCATAGGGCCCAGCACGAGGATGGAGGCGCGCATCTTGCGCACCAGTTCGTATGGCGCGACGGTGCCGGTCAGCCGCGTCGCTTCCAGCGTGACCACGCGGCCGAAATCTTCCGGTCGCTGGCCCTGGATCGTGTGCGCCACGCCGAACTGGCCCATCAGGTGCTGGAACCCGTCGATATCGGCCAGCCGCGGGAGATTGCGCAGCGTCACCGGCTCTTCGGTCAGCAGCGCGCAGGGAATCAGGGTGAGCGCGGCATTCTTCGCGCCCGAAATCGGGATGGTACCGGAAAGGCGATTGCCGCCGCGAATGATCAGTTTGTCCATGCCGCTTCCTTAGAGAAGGCAGCGCCGCTGGCAAGCGTCACGCCGCTGTCGCATCACGGCAGCGGGGCAGGAGCGCGCATGGCGCATAACCTATGTCGATTGACCCGATACCGCTGGCGACTTACCCCCTGCAGCCATGAACCAGCACAAGCCGATCAAGAAAGCCGTCTTTCCCGTCGCCGGGCTGGGCACGCGTTTCCTCCCCGCGACCAAGGCGATCCCCAAGGAGCTGCTGCCCATCGTCGATCGCCCGCTGATCCAGTATGCGGTGGACGAAGCGCGCGAGGCGGGGATCGAACAGATCATCTTCGTCACCGGCCGCGGCAAGACCGCGATCGTCGAACATTTCGACATCGCCTATGAACTCGAACACACGATGCGCGAACGCGGCAAGGACCTCTCGGTGCTGGAGCCGACCCGGGCGACGCCGGGCGACATCATCACCGTGCGCCAGCAGGTGCCGCTCGGCCTCGGCCATGCCATCTGGTGCGCCCGCGCCATCGTGGGCGACGAACCCTTCGCCATCCTGCTGCCGGACGAGCTTATGGTGGCGCAGAAGGGCGGCGGGACCGGCTGCATGAAACAGATGGTCGATGCCTATAACGACGTCGGCGGCAACCTCATCTCGGTGCTGGAAGTGCCGCAGGAAGCCGTCTCCAGCTACGGCGTCATCGCGCCCGGCGAGGTGAAGAGCGAGACGCTGACCGAAGTCACCGGCCTCGTCGAAAAGCCCCCGGTGGCCGAAGCGCCGAGCAACAAGATCGTTTCGGGCCGTTACATCCTCCAGCCCGAAGTCATGCGCCTGCTGGAAGACCAGGAAAAGGGCGCGGGCGGTGAAATCCAGCTGACCGACGCCATGGCCCGGATGATCGGCAACCAGCCCTTCCACGCCGTGACCTTCGCCGGCCGCCGCTTCGACTGCGGCAGCAAAACCGGCTTCGTCGAAGCAACCCTGGCCCTCGCCATGGAACGCGAAGACATGGGCGCAGAAGTGCGCGCGATGGCGGAGCGGTTGCTGGCGGGTTAGCTATCGAAAAGGCGGAAGGTCTTTTGTCTCTCGTGAAGCATGCGGGTCACTAGGTCTTTCAATGCGGAAGAGCGTGGCGACTTTCGGTGGTGCAGTTCCGCCCAGATAACCTTGAGTTCCTCCACATCGCTCTCGTTTTCTCGTACCATATTCTCGAGATCGTCGATCTGAAGATGTCCCAGCGGTCGGCTGCTTCTACCTCCACTTCGTTTCATTGAGCTTCGACATCGAGCGGCAAATTAATCTCCCGCATGATCCGGTCGGTCTCGATCAGGATTTTGACGATCTTCTGATAATGACCGACATCTTCCCACGATAATGTGCGGCACCTGCGGTCTTTGAGCCATTTCTGCGCAGGCTGGTATCCCCCGACGTGGAATTCCCATGCGACTTGCGGCACGCCTTCGAAATACTGGTCGGGGTTGATGTGCACCTTCCCCGTGGTTTCGAATTTGGGATAGCTGCTGGCGATCTCGCCGCTGCCTTCGCCCATGAAGGGGAAGTCTGTTTCGCCGATGGCGGCATCTTCCATCAGGTGGAGGCGGCGCAGGGCCTCGCCTTTCTCGCTCACGTGGCGAAACACTTCGGGGCTGGCTGGATAGGGCACTCGCGGGAAATCGATCTTTAGGAATTCGGCAAAGGTCTCGCGATATTCGGGGCTGTGCAGCACGCCGTAAATATAGTCGAACACTTTGACCTCGCTCGGCCGCGCTTCGCCGGTTGGTGCGCGAAAGTCGCCGTCCGGCCCAGCGGTATCGGCTGAGTCGATCCCGGCGGCTTTGCAGATTTTCGTGTAGAGCTTGGGGTCGAGGTTGATGGTACGCTCGGTGGGGGCAAGCGCGTCGGCTTGATCGCTTGCTTCATCAGGGTAGAGGTAAAGGGGCTGAACATAGTTTCCCTCCTTCATCGACACCGCGTGATGGATCATTTTCTCATCGACACAGAGTGAATGCTGCCAAGGTTGGACGACATCCATTTTTCTGATGACTGACAACGCGAAGTTTCCGTCTCGGAAATGCTGCATTGTCTGAATCACTGGGCGCGCATGGAAGCCTCGGGTCGTCCCAGTATAATAGGTCCATCTCGCATCAAAAGGGGCAACCAAAACAGGTTTCAGCAGCTCCGCTTTTGGCCCAGATTGAACAACATCGGTTTGCGCATTAGCCGCTGTCCAATCGCTATCCTGTGGTAGGTCGAATTTTTCGTGGATCTCCGAGAGGGGCGTTCTTGCAAAGTCAGATATGTCTTTCCACAAAACTTGCTTCTCAAATCGGATTGTGAAGGCATCTCGTTTAGTAATCATTCCCATCGTTGAATGGGGCAATAAATCCGAAGTCGAGAATCCTTCGTCGTATGCATCCAAAAGCGCGTGATCGATCTCGTAAAACATGTGATAGCGAGGGTGATGGGATATCTTTTCTCGCGAAAGATCTAACGGGAGCGCGTTCGCCAACGCCTCGCTTTTCGACTTCCGACTACCCCATAAATCGCCATGCCAAACTTCGGCCAGTTCATCACTCACCTCGTTCTTCCGCACCGCGACAATCAGAGCCACGCCTTGCTGAATATCGAACACGTTTTTGTCGGTTGAACCGTCCGGACTCGCCTCTTTCTTCTTTGCATTTCCGTGAAGGTCCAACACCCAAATTTTGTCGAAGGTCTTGAGCAGATGCCACCGCATCCCGCGAAAGGTCGGGTTGTCGAGATAGCCGTGATTGGTGATAAAGCCGAGCACTCCGCCTGAGGGATTCTTCGCGATCAAATCTTCGCTCATGCGGATGAACTTGACGTAATCGTCGTTGATCCACTTGGGATTGCGTTCCTTCAGCCGCTCTTTGCCACCCGGCTCCATCTTGTAAGCGTCCATCAAATCCATGATGTGCTTACCCTTGTTGGCGCTCTCGCCAGAATAGGGCGGATTTCCGATAACGCACATAATCGGCGCCTGCCGCTTCACTTCACTCGCGCCACGCGCTTCCTCGGCCAGCGGTTGAAAGAACAGATCGCGTATTTCGCGCTCCGCCGGTTCCAGAGCATTGGTCAGCCAGACCGACAGGCGAGGCGGGTTGGCGCTGGGCGTGTAGCCGTCTTTCGTCAGCTGCATATCCAGTTTCATGTGGCACATAGCATAACTGGCCATCAGCAGCTCGAAGCCGTGCAGGCGCGGCAACAGGTCCTTTTCCACATAGTTCGACCACATGCCGGGCGCGCGCTTCTTCACCCGGTCGGAAATGAGCTGCACCGTCTTGGCGAGGAAGGTGCCCGTACCGGTTGCCGGGTCGAGAATCTGGACCTTGTGGACCTCTTTCTTGATCGTGCGCGCTTTGCCGGTCTTCGGGTCGTTGGTCCCCGTGTCCCAATCGACCGTCACCTTGCTGGTATCCGCCAGCCCGTCAGGCAGTCCGAATTCGGTCTTCAGCACATCGTCCACCGCGCGCACGATGAAATCCACCACGGGTTCGGGCGTGTACCAGACCCCGCGGCTCTTGCGCTTCCTCGGGTTATAGGCCGCGAGAAAATCTTCGTAGAAGTGGATGAAAGGATCATTGCGCGCCGTGAACTCGCCATATTTCTCGAACAGGGCATGCGGATCGGCGGCGCGCATCACGGCGGCGAGATCGTCCACGATATACTTGATGCGGCTCGGCAGTTGCGGCCCGGCGATATATTCGAACAGGCCCTTCAGAAACGGGTTGGAAGCAGGCAGCTTTTCAAGAGCTTCCTGACGGCTGAAGGTATCCAGCGTATCGTCATGGAAGCGCGCGGCGAACATGCCGTAGGTAATCGTTTCGGCATAGATGTCGGCGAATTCGCCGGGAGTGAGGTTAGGCAGCAGGTTCTGCTGGAAGCTCTTAAACTGACCGCCCAGCCCGCTGCGGAAATCGGGATCGCCTATCAGCGCAAGGTCGATCTCGTCTTTAATGATCGCCGCCTTCGCCGCCATCATGTCCGCCAGCTTGGCTGCACTGCGGATACTTATCGGCTTGGCTTCGGCGAATAGACGCAACTGCCGTTCCAGCGTGTCGAAATTCTCCGGCTTCGGCTGCAGCCCCATCACGAAATCAGCGATGGAAACGAAGTGGACCTGCACCCCTTCGCGTATGAATTCGAAATCGACCCCGTTGGTGTAGATCAGGTTTGGGAACGCCGCTTCATAGCGTTTGCGCTGCTCCTTCGAATAGCCTTTCAGCGCGATGACATCTTTGTCGATGTCTTTCGCCTCTACCCAGCCAACCGGGACATCCTTCCGCTGAAAGATGAAATCGGGCATCCCGGCATCGCTGCGTTTGGGTTCGTTGATGATTGTCAGATCGTCGGAGATGCTTTCGAACAGGCGTTCCAGCGGTGCGCGGTAGCTGTGTTCGGTCGCCTGCCCTGTCTCGAACTTGGTTATGACCTGATCGAGATAACCGGCAATATCCATAAGCTTTGCATTCCCCTCGTTGCGCCACGTTCTAGCGCAGAGGAGTCGCGCCGCAAGTAGAGGATTTTCCTACAGGCAGCGCGGCGTGATAGGGTGCTGGCGGCTCTTTCTACCCCGTTCATCACCCGCAACCGCGCCGTTTCGCTGCATGGTGCAAGCTGACATCTGCGGCGAGTATGCCGACATATCGCCTGCGCAAACCGACATCCGGTTCGCACAGGCTGACCGCATTTCTGCGCAAGCCGACGCCGTTTCGCGCAAGCTGACGCGATCCTGCGCAAACCGACAGGTTTTTGCCCCTGGACAGTGTAACACCCGGTCCATGTCTCGGCCCGCCGCGGCGCGAAGCGGAACGGCTGCCGGGCGAATCAGGCCGGGGTGAAGCGCAGCGGCAGGGTCTTCAGCCCGCCGACGAAGGTCGATCTGCTGCGCGCCGGTTCGCCTGCCAGTTCGACCGTCTCGATCCGGTCGAGCAGCGTCTCGAACAGGATGCGCATTTCCAGCCGGGCGAGGTGCAGGCCGAGCCACTGGTGTGCGCCCGCCCCGAAGGCGAGGTGCCGGTTGGGGCTGCGCGCGGCATCGAAGCGGCGCGGGTTCTCGAAATGCGCCGGGTCGTGATTGGCGGCGACATAGTTCATCATCAGCCAGTCGCCCTTGGCGATGGGCTGGCCGCCCACCTCGGTATCCTCGGCGGCAGTGCGCATGAAATGCTGGACCGGCGTGGTCCAGCGGATCGCCTCTTCGACGATACCCGGCAGCAGGCTGCGATCGGCGCGCACCCGGGCCCATTGCTCCGGATCGCGCGCCAGGGCGAGCATGGCGCCTGCCGTACTGGCGCTGGTCGTATCGTGCCCCGCGGCGGCCAGGATGATGTAATAGCCCATCATGTCGCGGTCGTTCAGCGGCTCGCCGTCGATGACCGCATTGGCGATGGTGCTGGCAACATCCGCGGTCGGGCTGGCCCGGCGTTCGGCCGTGAGCTTGGCGAAATAGGCTTCGAAGTCCTTGACCGCGCCTGCCACCAGTTGCGTGATCGCCTCGGGCGGCAGGTCCTTCATGCCGGACTGGTTGAGATCCTCGTCGGACCCGCCGAACATCTGCTGGGTCAGCATCAGCATTCGCGGCTCGTCTTCCTCCGGCACGCCCAGGATCTGCATCACCACATGCAGCGGATAGGGCGCGGCCACCGTCTTGACGAAGTCGGCTTCCCCGCCGCCTGCCAGCAGGCGGTCGACCGCTGCGTGCGCGATGGCGCGAATCTCGTCTTCGACCGTGCGCAGGTTCTTGGGCATGAACCATTCCTGCGTCAGCTTGCGGTATTTCATGTGGATCGGCGCATCGAAGGTCACCAGGCTGGCAACCATATGCTCGCTCCCGCCGCTGAACGCCTTGGCGAATTCGATGCCCTCGGTCAGGCTGAAGACCACGGTATGCGGGTTGTTAAGGAAGGTGGCGTTGTCCTTCGACATGCGCATGACGTCGTCGTAGCTGGTGACCAGCCAGAACGGCGGGTGGACGCCGCTGTCTTCTGGCTCGACCCAGGCGACCGGCGTTTCGGCGCGCAGGCGGTCGAAGGTATCGAGCAGTCCGTCCCGCTCGGCATAGCTGGACGGGTCGATAACCTGCCGGGCAGTTGCCGGGTCCAGCCGGGGCCTTTCCTGCGTGGCCATCAGGCCTGCTCCGTCTCGATCTCCGCCTTGGCGAGATATTCATCGCGCAACTCGCGCTTGTAGAGCTTGCCGTTCGCCTCGCGCGGCAGTTGCGGGCGGAAGTCGAACTGCTTGGGCATCTTGATCTTGGACAGGCTCGGCGCCAGGAAATCGCGCAGCTCCGCCTCCAGCGCGTCGCCCGCGGCCTCCATGTCCATCGGCTGGATCACCGCCACCACCTTCTCGCCGAAATCGGGACAGGGCGCGCCGATCACTGCGGCATCCATCACCTTGTCATGGGTGACGAGCAGGTTCTCGATCTCCTGCGGATAGATGTTGACCCCGCCCGAAATGATCATGTGGCTCTTGCGGTCGGTCAGGTAGAGATAGCCGTCAGGATCGAGATGCCCGATATCTCCCAGCGTCATCCACCCCTTGGGATGCATCGCCTCGCGCGTTTTGTCGGGATCGTTGTGATAGGTCGGGATATTCTCGTTCTCGAAGAACAGCAGCCCGTCCTGCCCGGCCGGTACTTCCTCGCCATCGGGATTGCAGACATGCAGCCTGCCATGGATCGCCTTGCCCACGCTGCCGGGATGGTCCAGCCAGTCCTCGGCCTTGATCAGCGTCATGCCGATGCCTTCCGACCCGGCGTAATATTCGTTGATGATCGGGCCCCACCATTCGATCATCTCGCGCTTGATCGGAACGGGGCACGGCGCGGCCGCATGGAGTGCGCGTTTGTGGCTGGACAGGTCGTAGCGGGTGCGAAGTTCGGGATCGAGCTTGAGCATCCGCACGAAATGCGTGGGCACCCACTGGCTGTCGGTCACGCGGTATTGCTCGATCGTGGCGAGCGCGAGTTCGGGATCGAATTTCTCCATCACCACCACGGTGCCGCCCAGGCGCTGTGCGGTCGTGCACCAGCCAAGCGGCGCGGCATGATAGAGCGGCGCGGGGGAGAGATAGACTATGCTGCCGTCTGCCGGCATGCCCGCCCCCATGACTGCCAGTCCGACCAGCGGATTGACGGCCTGGATGTCCTCATCCGCAGGCGGCGCAGGCTTCACCCCCTTGGGCCTTCCGGTCGTGCCGGAGGAATAGAGCATGTACTGGCCCGGCGCCTGATCCGCGATCGGCTCCGCGGGCTGCGCCGCAAGGGCCGCATCGTAATCCTCATCGCCTTCGCCGCCGACAATCAGCAGCGGCAGATCGGCGCAATCGCCGCGGATGCCCTCGATAACATCGGCGAACTTGCGGGTCGTCAGCAGGAATTTGGCGTTCGCATCCTTCAGAATATAGCAGATCTCGGGCGCGGTCAGCCGGGTGGAAATCGGCACCATCATCGTGCCCGCACGCTGCGATCCCCAGACGACCTGCAGATAGTGGGAGTTATTCTCCATCAGCACGGCAAAATGATCGCCGCGCTTCAAGCCCCGCGACCGCAGCAGTTGCGCAAAGCGATTGGCGTAATCGTCCATCTGGCCGAATGTTACGGTCTCGCCGCTGGGGGCCATGATGATGGCGGGATGGTCCGGTCGCGTCTGCGCATGGGCGATGGGGTGCATTGGCTTGCTTTCTCCTCTCCGGCGGCCCCCTTCTCGACGAGGGGACTCTTCCAGTTTCGAGAAGAAACCTACCTAACCCATCCGCACGGGCAAGAAAAAAGGCGGCAGGATCGCTCCTGCCGCCCTTTTGCGAAGCCCGAAGGCCCGAAAATCAGTTGTCGTCGCCGTCGCCCTGACCGCCCGTGCCCGTCGCAAGAGCGAATGCGCGCTGAGCTTCCGATTCGACCATATAGGGAACCGGGTTCACGGCCTGGCCATCGACGCGGACTTCATAGTGAAGGTGAGGGCCGGTCGAACGACCGGTCGAGCCGACATAGCCGATGATGTCACCCTTCTTGATGCGGGTGCCGGCCTTTACAGCGATATCCGACATATGTGCGAAGCGGGTCTGCAGGTTCGCACCGTGTTCGATCGAGACATATTTGCCGTAGCTGGAGAACCATTCGGCCTTGCTGACATAGCCATCGGCGGTAGCATAGATCGGTGTGCCGACGGGTGCGGCCAGATCGACGCCCTTGTGATTGCGACGTCCGCCCAGAACCGGGTGGGTGCGCATTCCGTAATCGCTGGTCAGCTTGGTGTTATCGAGCGGCATGCGCGAGGGAACCGAAACGCTGGTCGCTGCCGGAGTAGCGCGATCCAGATTGTCCCATTGTGCGAACAGCTGCTTGAACTGGGCATCTTCGCCGGTCTGGGTAGGAGCAGCCACCTTGCTCATGTCGATCGCACCGACTGCAGCAGCGGTGTTGGTTTCCTGCGCCTGAGCCGGAGCTGCTGCGATGCCGAAACTGGCCACTACTGCGAGAGCAAGCGTATTGCGCTTGGTGATCATGCTAACCCGTCCATCTGGCGCTTTGCGCGCCTTTCGATCCTGAGTGAACCCGACGTCCCGTGTCGAACCCACCTTTTAAGTCACTGCCGGAACCCCCCGGCGTCTCGTGAGTTCGAGTTATCGGTGAAAAGGTTAATCAGGCAATACCCGCGTAATAGTCGCGCGGCAGGCCGCCTGCGAAACGCGCTGAGTCGTTAAACGGCGGCTTCAAACCACCTGCGAAATGCATTCCGACCAGATTTTGCCATGTTTTCTGCGGGTTCTGCGCACGCATTTCGCAGATCGCATGAAAGTGCTTTGAACCTGCGGCAACGTGACGAATTTCATCGTCAAGGATTCGTTCGAGAATTTTCGCCCCTTTTTCATCACCTTGCGCGCGAACCCTTGCCAATGTGGCCGGTGTGACGTCCAGACCGCGCGCCTCGAGCACCATGGGAACGATCGCCAGCCTCGCCGCAACATCGTGAGCGGTGTCCTGAGCCGCGCTCCACAGCCCGTCGTGCGCAGGCAACGCCCCGTAGGACCACCCCAGCGAATCAAGTTTTCGGGACAGCAGCGCGAAATGCATCGCCTCGTCGGCAGCAACTTCGAGGAAGTCCGAAACGAAGTCGGGACCCATCGCTTCACCGAAGCGGCCGGCCATATCCAGCGCGAGATCGATAGCGACGAATTCGATATGGGCGAGCGCGTGCCACAAGGCGGCACGATTGCGTTCCGACCCCATCTTCCCACGACGGGGCATGGCGCCCGGTGCCAGAAGTTCCAGACGATCAGGCCATTCCGGACGATCCGGCATTGTAACCTCGAACACGAAATCCAGCCGTCCGAGCCGCCAGTCGCGCGCCACCTGGCGGGCGGCGAAGACCTTGGCCTTCGCCTCGCCCATGAGCAGCGCATCGCGAATGGCACTGGCGACGGATCGGCGCGGTCCCGTCATGCCTTGGTTGCAGCCTCCAGCACCTCTTCAACGTGCCCTTTGACCTTCACCTTTGGCCAGACGCGCAGGATCTGGCCGTCTCCACCGATAAGAAAGGTCGACCGGACCATGCCCATATAGGTCTTCCCGTACATCTGTTTCTCGGTCCAGACACCCAACTCGTCCGACAGCCCGCCGTGTGCCGCATCGGTCGCCAGATCGACGGTCAGATCATGTTTGGCGATGAAGTTCTGATGCTTCTTGGCCGAATCCTTGCTCACCCCGAGGAGCGATACGTCCGCCTTGTCGAATGCCGCCTTGAGAGCGGAAAAATCCCTGGCTTCGGTGGTGCAGCCCGGCGTGTTGTCCTTCGGATAGAAGAAGATCACTGCCTTTTTGCCGGACAGGTCAGCCTTGGTGACGGTACCGCCGTCCGGCGTTTCCATCTCGAATTCGGGAAAGTCATCGCCTTCGCCGTAGGTCGTCGTCATTCGTCTATCTCCAGGGTTTCACCATATATGTCCCGCCACGTCGCCGCGACATCACGGCGTGCCTCGTGCAGACGCTGTATCAACTCGTCATAATCCTCGCACCCGCTCTGCCGGGCGAGCAAGGCGGCCGCCGCAGACTTGGGCTTTTCGAGATCGGGCGCGAGCAGACGCGTCCCCACCAGCAGGCGTGTCATCAGACTGTGCGCTTCGGCGATCGTCCCAGGCAAGCGGCCCGTCTCGATCAACTGGCTTATCGCCTCGTCCAGATGCGGCGTCAGTGCTTCGCGATGCCGCAGCTGGAGGAGGTGGACGAGAAACTCGATATCGACCAGGCCGCCCCGCAGCAGCTTGGCGTCAAGCGACCCGCGCGCCTGTTTGTGGGCCGCCATTTCCGTGCGCATTTTCAGGGCGTCGTCACGCAGGGCATCACCGTCCCGTTCGCCGCGAAGAATGGACGTCACGACGTCACCGACCTGCTGGCGGGCAGCGTCGCTACCGACGAGCACCCGGGCACGCGTCAGCGCCATGTGTTCCCACGTCCAGGCATCCTCGCGCTGATACCGCGCAAAACTCTCCACGCTTACCGCCAATGGCCCCTGATTGCCCTGGGGGCGCAGCCGGGTGTCCACCTCGTAAAGCGCGCCCTGCGCAGTCGGGACACTGAGCGCTGCCGTGACTCGCTGGGCAAGCCGGTTGAAATAGAGCGTCGCGCCGAGCGGCCGCTCGCCACCGGATTCGCCCTCGTGGGTACCTGTGAAAAGATAGATGATGTCGAGATCCGAAGCGTGCGTCAGCGCACCACCCCCCAGCCGCCCGAGGCCCACCACCACCAGTTCGCTGCCACCGATGCGTCCGTGCTTCAACGCAAACTCGCTTTCGGCCGCATCGACTGCAACCTGAAGGGCTGCTTCCGCCGTGCGCGACAGGCCCGCCGCGATATCCAGCGGGTCGTGCGCCGTTTCGATCAGCTGGACCCCCAGCGCAAACCGCGTCTCGCTGGTGACGACGCGCAGCCGGTCGAGCCGCGTTTCGTAATCGTCTCCACGCTCGCGCCTTCCCATCCGGGCGACGATGTCATCCACGCTGCCCGGCAGATCGAGAGCTGTTCGGTCGATTAGGGCATCGAGCAGGTTCGGTCGCCGGGCAAGTTCGTCCGCCAGAGGCGGCGCCAGCGTGAGGCAGTCGGCAAGCAGGGCGAACAGTCCTGGACGCGCCTCGAGCAGGCGGAACAGGTTTATGGCGCTCGGCAATCGGGAGATGAGACCCTCCCAGCGCACGACGGCTGCGTCGGGATCTGGCGATCCGGAAATCGACGCGATCAGATCCGGACGGATGGCTTCGAAGGCGCCGAGAGCCGCGGTGCTGCGCAGCGCCTGATATTTCCCGTCGGTCCAACCCGCGATCCGATCGACCAATTCTGCGGGCACATCGCCTTCGGCCGTATCGCCTGCCAGAACGTGCGGCGCGCTGGCCGGCACGGAAATCCTGTCCTCATCGAGAAGTGCGTCGAAACGCTCGGCGACCGGTCGCGCAAGCTCCTGCACATGCTTCACCAGCGCTGCGCCGTCAGCCAGACCATGCAGCTGCGCGACATTGTCCAGCGCATCACCTGCGGGAAGCGAATGCGTCTGCTTGTCGCCGACCATCTGCAGGCGGTGCTCGATCGTTCGCAGGCCGTCGTAACTTTCGCCGAGCGCCCTCGCGTCTTCCCCGCCGATCCGGCCGGTGGCAGCCAGCGCATCCAGTGCCGCCCGCGTGCCTCGCGATCTGAGGGAGGGGTCGCGTCCGCCGTGGATCAGCTGATGGGTCTGGGCGAAGAACTCGATCTCGCGGATGCCGCCGCGACCCAGCTTCAAATTGTAGCCGGGCTCCGGAACGCTGGGACCGCTGTGCTGATCGCGAATGCGGTGGGTCAGCCGGCGGACTTCATCGATCGCACCGAAATCAAGGCTTCTGCGCCACACGAAGGGCCTGATATGGTCGAGAAACTCTTCGCCGGCTGCAATGTCGCCGGCACAGGCCCGCGCGCGAATGAAAGCCGCCCGTTCCCACGCCAGTGCCGAGCTTTCGTAATGGGTGATGGCGGCGCTCAGCGGAATGGCAAGCGGGCTCACTTCCGATGCGGGGCGCAGGCGCAGATCGACCCGGAAAACGTACCCCTCGCTCGTCACATCTGACAGCAATCGCACGACTTCGCGGGCGTACCGCTGGGCCGCCTCTCCCGGCTCGTCGCGTTCGCGCCGTGGCAGCTTCTCGGGATCGTAAAGCAGGATAGGGTCGATGTCGGAGGAATAGTTAAGCTCGCCCGCCCCGTGCTTGCCGAGCGCCAACCCTATCATTCCCGACGGTTCGGCGTCCGGAACACGACTGTTCATGGCAGTGTTCAGCGCCCGATCAAGCGCTCGATCCGCAAAGGTCGACAATTCCCGCATGACCTTGTCGAGGTCGAACGCCCCGGCCAGATCGCCGATCGCAAGCACCAGGGCCAGGCCAAGCCGTTCGTCGCGCAGCGCGCTTGCCGCACTGCCATCCTTCACTCGCTTGGCAGCGCGCAGGGCCGCCTCGCCATCCCCCTGGGCCAGCAACTCGGCCAGTTCGGGCCGCCGCTCGAGCGCGCGCGCGAGGAATGGTGCATGGGCACGGGCGCGGTCCAGCGCTGAGGTCCAGTCGACAGCCATCGCCTGCCCCCTGCCTCCCCGCGACGCACGGCGCAAGCTTGCCCTTACGCCGCCATGCTGACAAGAAGCGCGCCGAATGCGAGATGCGAAGAGAGGAAATTCGCCCATGAAACGCTTTACGATCGGTGCGGCCGCCGCGCTCATTCTGTCGGCCTGTTCGATGGGCCAGGACGTGGAAAGCCCCGATGCCGCGCTCGATCTGCCCGATGTGGCCGACGGGACCCTGTCCGAAGAAACCATGAAGCGCGTGACCGAGCGGCTTTCCTCCGACGAATTCGAAGGGCGTGCCCCCGGCACGGCTGGCGAAGAAAAGACGATCGCCTATCTCATCGAGGAATTCGGAAAAGCCGGCCTCGAGCCTGGCAACAATGGCAGCTGGGTGCAGGATGTGCCCTTGGTCGAGATTACCGGCAAGGATTTCGCGCCGCTTACAATTTCTGGCGGCGACAATGGCGATATCAAGCTCAATTACGCCACCGACTGGGTCGGTGCGACATATCGCGAAGACGTGGAAACCAAACTCGATGACAGCGAGCTGGTATTCGTGGGCTACGGCATCAACGCGCCGGAAAAGGGCTGGAACGATTACGAAGGCCTGGACATGAAGGGTAAGACTGCGGTCATTCTCGTCAATGATCCGGACTTCGGCGCCGAAACCCTGGACGGCCCCTTCAACGGGAAGGCGATGACCTATTACGGTCGCTGGACGTACAAATACGAAGAAGCCGGACGGCAGGGTGCGGCAGCCGCTATCATCATCCACGACACCGAACCTGCCGCCTATGGCTGGAACGTAGTCGAAAGCAGCTGGTCGGGCCCTCAGGCATACGCCGACCGCGGCGACAATCCTCCTCCGATGACGAAGCTGAACGGCTGGGTGCAGAAGGAGAAGGCCCGTGAAATTCTCGCCGCTGCGGGTCAGGATCTCGACGATCTGATGGCAGCTGCGCGCAAGGACGATTTCAAGGCGGTCTCGCTCGGGCTCAAGGCATCGACGAGCTTCCGCAACGACATTCGTACATTCGCATCCAAGAATGTGATCGGCATTCTTCCCGGAAGCGAACGTCCCGACGAATATGTCATGCACACGGCACACTGGGATCACCTGGGCCGATGCACGCCGGCACCCGATGGCGACGACATCTGCAATGGCGCAGTCGACAATGCCACCGGCACTGCTGCTCTCGTAGCCTTGGCCGAAGCGCACGCGAAAGCGGGGCCGACCAAACGCAGTCTCGTGTTCCTGGCGGTCACTGCCGAGGAATCCGGTTTGCTCGGTGCCGATTATTACGCTGCAAACCCGGTCTTCCCGCTCAACAAGACGGTCGGCGGTATCAACATGGATGCGTTCCTGGTGGCCGGTCCGGCGAAGGATGTGACCGTCGTTGGGCCGGGCAAATCGCAGCTCGACCTGTTCCTGGACAAGGCGCTGATGAGCGATGACCGGGTAACGACGCCCAATCCGAACCCCGAAGCGGGCTATTACTACCGCTCGGACCACTTCGCGTTCGCGAAGCGAGGCGTGCCGATGCTCTACCTCGACGGCGGCGAAGATCTCGTCGACGGGGGTAAGGAAGCGGGCGCAGCCGTCCAGGCCGATTATCGCGACAACCGGTATCACGGGCCCAAGGACGAATACGATCCGAACTGGGACTGGTCGGGCGTAATGGCCGACCTGCGGCTGTTCTATCGCATCGGCCGGATGCTTGGCGATTCGACAAGCTGGCCGAACTGGGTCGAGGGTGACGAGTTCAAAGCAACGCGCGACGAAGATTGCGCCGTCGATGGCGCGCTCTGCGGTACGCCTGAAGCCCCATAAGCAGGAGCCGATCCATGACCTTTCGGATGCCGCCCGAATGGGCGCCGCAGGACTGGCTGTGGATCGGCTTTCCTCATGATGCGAAGGAATGGCCCGACACGCTTCCACGCGCTCAAGAGCAGATCGCTGCTTTTGCGAATGCCGTTGCCGAAAGCGGTCAGGAGGTCCGCCTGCTGGTAAAGGACGGCGCCAATGAAGCGCGCGCGCGCCAGCTGGTAACCGGTAGCGTCGTTCTGGAAAAGCGTTCCTATGGCGACATCTGGCTGCGCGATACCGGTCCTCTCGTGCTGTGCCATGAGAATGGCGAACGTTGTGCGCAGCGCTTCGGCTTCAACGGCTGGGGCGGCAAATATCTGATGGAAGGCGATCAGACGGTCGGCGCAGAACTGGCTACGGATGCCGGCTTGCCGCTCGAGGTCGCGGACTGGATCCTGGAAGGCGGTGCGATCGACGGAGACGGTACGGGGCTGGTCGTAACGACCGAACAATGCCTGCTCAATCCCAACCGAAATCCGCAGCTTACAAAGGACGAAATCGAAGATCGATTGCGACGCGACCTCGGCTTCGACCGTGTTCTCTGGCTAGGTGAGGGACTGATCAACGATCACACCGACGGGCATGTCGACAATCTTGCCCGCTTCGCAGCTGCCAATACGCTCTGCCTACCCCGCGCGACGGGCAGAAACGATCCCAACGCCGCAATCTATGCCGATGCCAGGCGGCGGGCCGAAGATGCCGGCGTCACGGTAAAGGACATCCCTTCACCCGGCCTCGTAACCAGCGGCGACCACGTCGAGCCAGCGAGCTATGCGAATTTCGCCATAACAAGCCATCTGGTGGTGGTGCCGACGTTCGGGAGCGCGCATGATGCGGAGGCCGTTGCGGCCATTTCCGAGCTGTTTCCCGACCGTGCGACAATCGGACTTGCCGGTGATGCCGTGCTTGCCGGCGGAGGCGGTTTCCATTGTGCGAGCCAGCAAATGCCATCGGCCGGGTGGCGGCCTTAACACTTCGTTAGGGGTTCAGGCCCAGAATGCGGCAATGGCCCATGCAATCGCACTCGCCCGCATACATTTCGCCCCGTTTCCGGTGGCGAATATCGCGCGTGCCGTGATCGTCAGCGGTTGCGGCCTTGCTCTGGCACTCGCCGGACCTATCCTCCCCTTCTGAGCGGTCAGACGATCGCCTTCCATAGCGCAGCCGCGGCCGCGCCACCGAGCACCATGCCCACGCATATGCGCCAGCTACGGTCGCCAATACGGCCCGATGCCTTGTTGCCCAGCCAGTTACCCAGCAGCACCGCCGGAAACAGAAGCGCCGCGAGCAGGGCCAGCTTCCACTCCAGCACGCCGATCGCGGCACCGCTCGCCAGACCGACACTGGATGCGCAGGTAAAGATCAGCAGCATCGACGCCTTGGCCGTTTCGCGAGGTATGTCGCGCCCCACGTAATAGGGAACGACCGGCGGGCCGGGCATTCCGGCGTATCCTGTCATCAGCCCGCTAAGCAGCCCCACGCCGCCCGTTGTCGCCGGGTGGTGATGCGCGGCCCTACGCCGCGGAAGGAGTATGGCCACGAACGCCGAAAGAGCGATGAAGGCAATCACGACCCGTGCGATCGCGGGGGTGGTCAGGCTCAGCGCGTAAAGACCGACGGGCGTGGTCACCGCGACCATTGCGATGATAAACCAGGCCGATCTTTCCGCCTCGCGCAATAGCCGCCTAATTTCGGAAACACCGATGAAAACCGAAAGGAAATTGGTCACCAGCACCGCGTGGACCGGCGATAGGGCGAGCGCCAGGATCGGGACGATCAGTATCGCCATGCCGAAACCGGTAAGGCCGCGAACGAAAGCCGATCCGAAAGCTGCAGCCAGCGCAGCGAGTACGGCTGCGATACTGTAGCCGGCGATTACATCCATGTACCCCGCCCTTCGTGACGATCATCGCAGATCGGGCGGCGTCGCCTCAGTGCGCAGCATGTCGATAGCTTCCTCGAGGCTCATCACGCGCTGGTCCTTCTCGCCCAGCGTGCGGACCGCGACGGTGCCTTCCTCCGCCTCGCGCTTGCCGACTACCAGCAGGTGCGGAACTTTCGCGAGGCTATGCTCGCGCACCTTGTAGTTGATCTTTTCGTTGCGCAGATCGCTGTCGACCCGGATCCCCGCAGCTTCCAGCTTTCCGACGGCTTCCTTGGCGTAATCGTCCGCATCGGACACGATGGTAGCGACCACCGCCTGCGTCGGGGCGAGCCAAACGGGCAGGCGACCGGCGAAATGCTCGATCAGAATGCCGATGAAGCGCTCGTACGAACCGAAGATCGCACGGTGCAGCATGACGGGGCGATGCTTCTCCCCATCCTCTCCGACATAGCTGGCGTCGAGACGGTCGGGCAGGACGCGGTCGGACTGGATCGTGCCGACCTGCCAAGTGCGACCGATCGCGTCGGTCAGGTGCCATTCGAGCTTGGGAGCATAGAATGCCCCTTCACCGGGCAATTCTTCCCATTCGAGGCCGTTTGCTGTCAGCGCGTCGCGCAGTTCCTGTTCGGCCTTGTCCCAATCCGCATCCGAGCCGAACCGCTGATCCGGGCGCAGCGCAAGCTTGATGTCGTAGCTGAACCCGAAATCGCGATAGACCGTATCCGCCAGCGCAAGGAAGGCCTGCACCTCCTCTACCACCTGACCTTCCGTGCAGAAGATATGCGCATCATCCTGCGTGAACTGGCGCACGCGCATCAGACCGTGGAGCGCGCCATGCGGCTCGTTGCGGTGGCAACAGCCCATCTCGCCCAGCCGGATCGGCAGGTCGCGGTAAGAGGTGATGCCTTGCTTGAACACGAGCACATGGGCCGGGCAGTTCATGGGCTTCAATGCCATCCAGTCGGCTTCACCGGAGATGACCGGACCGTCTTCCTCGGTATTGGGCACTTCGTCTGGAATAACGAACATGTTCTCGCGATACTTGCCCCAGTGACCGGACTGTTCCCACTGGCGCGCGTCCATCACCTGAGGCGTCTTGATCTCGCGATAACCCGCCTTATCCATCTTGCGACGCATATAGGCTTCGAGCTGGCGCCAGATGCGATAGCCGTTGGGATGCCAGAAGACGCTGCCGTGCGCCTCTTCCTGCAAGTGGAAAAGGTCCATCTCGCGGCCCAGTTTGCGGTGATCGCGCTTGGCCGCTTCCTCCAGCCGCGTCAGATGAGCGTTGAGCTGCTTCTTGTTGAGCCAGCCGGTGCCGTAGATACGTGTGAGCTGCGCATTCTTCTGGTCGCCGCGCCAGTATGCTCCGGCGACACGCATGAGCTTGAAGGCCTGCGGGTCGAGCTTGCCTGTGCTGGCAAGGTGAGGACCGCGACACATGTCGAGCCAGTCTTCCCCCGACCAGTAAACCGTGAGTTCTTCGTTTTCCGGCAGTTCCCGCGCCCATTCCGCCTTGAAGGCCTCGCCCTCGGCCTCCCACTTGTCGATCAATTGCTGGCGGCTCCAGACTTCCCGGCGCAGGGGTTTGTCCGCCTTGATGATCTCGCGCATCTTTTCCTCGATCGCGGGAAGATCGTCCATGCTGAACGGGTCGCGGTCCGCGGGCGCCTTCACATCGTAGTAAAAGCCGTCATCCGTCGATGGACCGAAAGTGATCTGCGTACCGGGCCACAGGGCCTGCACCGCTTCTGCCAGCACATGGGCAAAATCATGGCGCGCAAGTTCAAGCGCGTCATCCTCGTCGCGGGCCGTGACGAGAGCCAGTTCGGAATCGCTCTCGAATGGACGATTGATGTCGCGCAATTCGCCATCGACGCGGGCGGCAATGGCTGCCTTCGCAAGTCCCGGCCCGATCGCGGCCGCTACGTCGGCAGGCGTGGAACCGGGCTCCATTTCACGCACCGAACCATCGGGCAGGCTAATCTTGAGAAGTTCCGTCATCGTCTCGTCCTAGGGCTCTTCGCCGTTAATTGCCGCGCCCATGGCACAAGGAGGCGCAGCCTTGAAGCGGCGTTTGCGAAGAATTCCGATTTCGGGAAGAAACGCCAACCACCCGAAACCGGGCGGCGGTGGATCGCTCAAGCCGCGACCGACCACCCCCGGTTGCCCGGGGTGGTAGTTGTCGTGGTCGTGATGCGCATGGGCGTCATGCCCCTCAGATAACTCCGTCGAGCTGATATCTCAACCCATATCCAGCTTGCGGCTGCCTGCGAGGGTCGTCATCCGCTTTGTTGCTACCACGCCCGCGCCCTTTTCGCGGACGCTGCCAAGGAAGCGGTATTCGCTCGTGGCGCTGCCGGGTGTAAGTTCGACGGCCATATATCCGCGGCGCGACGAATCCATCCATTGCAGCTGTGCATTGGTTGCAACTGCATCCCTGGCCAGAACATCGGGCGGGACTTGCGGAAGATAACCTTCGAAGCCAGGAGAGGTTACGGACTGGCCCCCGAACTCCACACCGACCGGTGTTCCCTCGAGATCGAGATCGAAGGCCCAGGCGTTATGGGTGTCACCGGCAAGGCTGATAAGGTTCGCATCCGCTGATAGTGCCGCCTCGAACACCCGCCGACGCGCGGCGGGATACCCGTCCCATGCATCCATACTGAAGGGTACGCCCTCTGCCCCGGCCATGGCGCCGGCGAGCACCCGTTGGCGAATGTAGTCGGGCGCATCCTTGGGAAGCGCAGCTGCCAGAGATGGAGAAGAGACGAGGTTGCCCATCAAGACCTGTTGCACAAGGACCTGCCAAGTCTTGCCGGCAGCCTTCGAGCGGCTGAAGCTTTCCGCCAACCAAACCTGCTGAGCAGAACCGAGCAGTTCGCGCGCCGGATCCCTGTAGTCGCCATCACGAAAAGCAATGAGCGCCGCCTTGGCTTCCTCCGGCGAATTGCCGCCTCGCAGCACGTCACCAAGACTGAATTGCTTGGCGCGTGCCGTGAGCCGCGTTTCGAGGCGATAGAGCGTTGCGAGGTCGCCAACCTCGTATTCTGCCCATGGCTCTTCGGATACCGGCATCCATTCGCGATAGGCCTTCATCGCTGCCGCCTTGCGAACCGACCATTCGCCCTCGCTGTCGGGTTGATGGTTTTCTGCCCCGCCTTCCCAGGAATCGTTGGCGCTTTCGTGGTCGTCCCAGACCGCGATCATGGGGAAAAGCTGGTGCAATCGCCGCAGGTCCGGATCCTGCCGATACGCCGCGTACCGTTCCCGGTAATCGGCCAGCGCGACGAGTTCGTGCGAGGGCCACACGCTGCGGCCGGAGACGGTTTCGTCGGTCGAGGGATACGTACCCGGGGCGTATTCGTAAAAATAGTCGCCGAGGTGCAGCACACAGTCGAAATTGCCGTCTGCCGCGGCATGGGCATAGGCGTTGAACCAACCAAAACCGATGTTCGCGCAGGAGAACACAGCCATGCGAAAACGATCGGCTGGCCCCTCGGGCAATGTGCGGGTGCGGCCGATGTCGGAAATGCTGCCGTCCGGCGCAATGAACCGGAAGTAATACGACTGTGCCGGCTCGAGGCCTTCGGCAAAGGTCTTGCAGCACCAGTCGTTCTCTGCCCTCGCGGCGATTGAGCCACCGGCAATCTTGCGGGTGAAATCCACCGAATCGCTGACCTCGAACTCCAGCGGCGTGTCCTGATCGGCTTGGAAACGGGTCCACAACAATACGCGATCAGGTCCAGGCTCGCCGCTGGCCACACCATGGGTAAAGCCGCGTCCCGGCTGGCTTGCAGAAAGGGGGGCGGCAAGCAACCCGGAACCCAGCAAGCCGGCCTTTAAAAGGCTGCGGCGGTCAAGTGCGGGAAGCTTCGGCGAAGCGGGGGGCTCAGTGGCAGTCATGAAATCTCCTCGTCTCGCGTCTGCCTGCGCCTCATGGCCATATCATGACAAGCCAAAAACCACGCGCGGAAAGGTCACGCGTCACTTTGTCAACTTTGCTTGACACGGTGTTGTGATAATGACAAATAGCCTTTACACGATGAAAAGGAGAGTTGTCATGAACCCCAGAGTGCGCAATCTAGTTTGGGCTGCCGCGGTCTTGTGTATCGCCTTGCTCAATATCTTCGACATACTGCCGGACTGGTCGACCTTCCTCGCCATATTCACGATCCCCCTGCTTGCGGTACTCAACCGTCGTAAAGGCAATACCGATTGCGGGGTGTGCGCGCTGAAACAGTGACCGGGTCCGCCCGATTCCAATTCGTTCGAAATCCCACAGTTCTGGAGACCACAACCATGAAAGTTCGCCGGATAGCCCTTGCCTATGGTTCGCTGATCATAGCAGCCGCCATGTTGATGGTGCATCTCGAAGTGTCTGACGGTATCGCATTGACCGTCACCATCGGCCTTGCCGTCATTGCCCTGACCCACATGCGTAAGGTCGGCGGCCGCTCGTGCGAGAGCGTGTCTTGAGCGCGGCATCGGGTGATCGGCCTCGGGGCCGTTCTCCCTATCTCTGGGTTGTGCTCTATCTGGTCGCCATAGGGATAGTTGGCACTCTCAAGCTCACCGATGCAATTAACGGGCCGACAGGCTTCATCCTTCTTGCACTGGCCACCGGCCTGCTGATTCCGATCGCGCGGCAGCGCACAGCCGGCTGTGCGAGCAAGGCGATGGTGGACTATAATCGTCGTGTGCTGGTCAGCAGCTTCGGCTATGCGCTCGGACTGGGCATCGCGGTCACCCTGTGGGACAACTACGAATTGTCCCGTCCGGTCGTGTTCGCAATCTCGCTATTGCCCACCCTGCCCACTTTCGGCGTGATCTGGGCGATGGCCCGCTACCTTGCCGAAGAGCAGGATGAATATCTCCGGCACCGCACGATCATGGCTGCCCTGATTGCACTTGGCTTTGTGCTGGCGCTGGGCATCTTCTGGGGCTTCCTGGAAATGTTCGAACTGGTGCCGCATGTCTGGGCGTGGTGGGTCTTGCCAGTCTGGGCCATCGGCCTGGGCTTCGCGCAGCTTTGGCAAAAGGTGCGCGACGCATGAAGAACCGCCTCAAGGTCCTGCGCGCCGAGCGTGACTGGAGCCAGCAGGATCTCGCGGCGCGACTGGAAGTGTCACGCCAAAGCGTCAACGCCATCGAAACCGGACGCTACGACCCATCTCTGCCGCTGGCCTTTCGTATTGCCGACATCTTCGACATGACGATCGAGGAAATCTTCCTGCGGGAAGAAGAACCGCGCGCCGATTGACACTGGCTCTCCGATCCCCGACCACGCGGTGGGGATCGGAGGTCATTGATTATGCAGGGGTCGCAGGACATGGAAGGCAGTGACAGCGCCTTCGTTTTCGAAGGAAACTGGAAGGATTTCGCGCGGATCGCGCTGCCCAACCTTCTGCTTACCATCGTGACGCTGGGCATTTACCGGTTCTGGGCGACTGCGCGCGAACGCCGTTATCTGTGGTCGCGGACGCGCTTCGTCGATGAACACCTTGAATGGGCCGGCACCGGCATGGAACTGTTTCTCGGCTTCGTGATGGTCATCCTGCTGTTCGGCCTGCCCTATTTCGGGTTGAGCTTCGTGGCACAGGCACTGATCGCTCGCGGATACGAAGCCATCGGCGCCGGACTCGGGGCAATCGCCCTCGTATCGATTTTCAATCTGGGCGGGGTCGCCCGCTTCCGCGCGCTTCGTTATCGCCTGTCGCGGACCCGCTGGCGCAGCATACGTGGCGGGAGTGACAGCGGCGGTTTCCTTTTCGGCCTGTCCTACATGTGGAAGACGATGGTCGGCTGGCTTCCGCTCGGCCTGCTCATCCCCTGGTCGATGACAAGCCTCTGGAACGAGCGCTGGAGCAAGATGAGCTTCGGTCCGTTCGCCTTCGAGGCCGACGCGGAAGCGGGCGGGGTCTTCGCGCGTTTCCTGCTGTTTTATCTGGCACCGTTCGTGATGTTCGTCGGAATGCTGATCATGGGCGGCATGGGCATGCTTGCCGGTTACGGAATGGGCGGCGAGAATGGGAGGGCCATCGGCGGCATAGTCGGGGTCATCGGCATCGTCCTGTTCTTCTATCTCGGCCTCGGCCTGATCGCGGTTGCGTTCTATGCGAAATTCTATCGCGAAGTGGTGGGGGCGACACGGTGGCGCTCGCTTCATTTCAGTTTCGAGGCATCGACCATGGATTGGGTCAAGCTGCTGATCGGCGATGCACTGCTGGTTGTTTTCACGCTGGGCCTGGGCTTCGTTTTCCTATCCTATCGCCACTGGAAGTTCTTCATGACGCATCTCGAGGCGGGCGGAGAAATTCTCCTCGACGAGCTGACCCAGTCGCAAACCAGGACCGCCAAGCATGGCGAAGGCCTGCTCGACGCTTTCGACATGGGCGCGATCTGAGCCGATGGATGATGCCTTCGAAGTTCCTGCTGAATGGTACGACGGCACGAATGCGCTGCGGCATTCGGGGGTGCTGCGGTGGGATGGTCGGGGCGGCCTGTCGCTTCAGGCAAGTAGCTCCCGGGTCGATCTGAACGCAGCCGATCTGCGGTTTGGCGAGATACGCACGGACCGCACCCTCTATCGCAGCGAGAGCGTCCCCGATTTTCGCCTGTTTCTGCCAAACGACCTACCGCCGGGCCTCGCCTCGCAGCTTCCGCGGAAGAGCGAATACGGGGCGTGGGTAGACAAGCTGGGTCTTGGCAAAGCCGCCGCGATTTTCAGTGCCGTGAGCGTGGCCGCCGTGGCTTTGTTCATGACTGCACCAGACTGGCTCGGCCCGCGCATTCCGGCCAGCTGGGAGCGCAACATCGGCGAGGCGATGGTCGGCGAATTCGGCGGCCGGATATGCCATACCCCCGAAGGTGATGCCGCCCTCGCCAAACTGTTGGGGAAAGTCGATCCGGCACGAGAGAAGGTCCGAGCCGGGATCGCGAACATGGACATGGTCAATGCGATAGCATTGCCAGGGGGGCAGGTACTGCTCTTCGATGGCCTGGTCCAGCAGGCCGAATCTCCGGAGGAACTTGCGGGCGTCTTGGCCCACGAAGTCGGCCATGTACGCGAACGGCATGTCATGACGGCGCTGCTCAGGCAGTTCGGTCTGTCTGTTCTACTCGCAGGCGCGGATTCGGGGCTCACCAATGGGGCGGTCGGGCTGGCGTCGATGGGCTATTCGCGCGATGCCGAACGCGAAGCCGACGATTATGCGCGAGCACGCATGGCGCAGAGCGACATATCCCCTTTGGGCGCAGCCAGTTTCTTCGAGCGTATGGCCAAAGAGCATGGCGACGAGGATAACTCTCCTGCCCTGCTCGGTTGGATAGCCAGCCATCCCTCGTCGAACGAGCGCGCGAAAGCCTATCGTGACGCGGCGGGCGGAAGAACGGCTTACCCGCCTGCCATTACCGATGATGAGTTCGAAGCGCTGAAGACCATGTGTGCCGACGACCCGGACGTCGAGGACTTCGAGTTCTTCTGAAAGACTTGCAATCGACAGGTTGCGGGCCGACATCGCCCGCCATGTTCGACACCAAGCAGTTCACCATGCCCGACGGGCGACGCATCGCCTATCGCCATATCCGTGGGACCGGCCCCGCTCTGGTCTTCCTGCCCGGCTACATGTCCGACATGGCTGGCGCCAAGGCCACCGCCATGTTCGACTGGGCCCGTCAGCAGGGCCGGGCGTGCCTGCTGTTCGATTATTCCGGATGCGGTCAGAGCGGTGGCAGCTTTGCTGACGGAACCCTGTCGAGGTGGCGAGAGGAGGTGCTGGCGCTGATTGACGCGAAAATCGAAGGACAGGTCGTGATCGTCGGATCGTCGATGGGCGGCTGGCTGATGCTGCTCGCCGGCATGGAACTGAGCGACAGGCTGGCAGGCTTGGTCGGAATTGCTCCCGCACCCGATTTCACCGAATGGGGCCGTTCCGATACGGACAAGGACAAGCTCGCAGCAGGCGAGACCGTCTATGACGACAATCCCTATGGCCCTGAACCGACGCCGACGCATCCGGGCTTCTTCGCCGATGGACAATCGCAATTGCTGCTGGGCAGCGAAATACCCATCGAAGCGCCCGTTCGGCTGATCCACGGGCAGAGAGATGACGATGTGCCGTGGGATATCAGCACGCACCTTGCCGAAGCGCTCCGTTCGGACGACATACAGGTCACCTTGATAAAGGACGGCGACCACCGGCTGTCGCGCGATCAGGACATCGCCCTGATATTGCAAACGGTCGAAGCGCTTTCGAAAGGCCCTTCATGATTGCCTCTGCCCTTGCCTTGCTGCTCATGCAGGTCGGCCCTGCACCCACAAGCACCACATTTCCCGACATTCCGGACGAAACGCGCGAACGAGCGCGCCAGACCAATGCGGAAAATGCGTCCGCGACCGCCCATGCGGCTAGCGGAAAGCTTGCTGAATGCGTGACGATGGCGGCCGAAGATGCCGAGGCGGCCAGCGACATGGCGCAGAAATGGCGCGAAACCGCCGAAACCCAGCTTGAGCTCGCCCAGTCGGCTCATTGCCTGGGTCTGGCGCTTGTAAGACTGGACGACTTTGAAGGGGCGCAGCAGGCCTTCGATCTGGCTGCCGGGGAAGTTCCTGACGGCGCACCGGCCTATCAGGCACGGCTATCGGCCATGTCTGGCAATGCGGCCATGGCTCAGGGCAAACCGGCCATTGGCGAACTCGCGTTCGGTCGGGCGGTCAGCTATGCTGCAGATGCCGGCGACACCGTACTTTCTGCCAGCGTTTCGGTCGACCGTGCACGGGCGCTGGTAGCATTGGGTCGCAACGATGAAGCGGCGAAAGCCCTGGCAGAAGCGCGAACCAGCGATCCGGCCAATGCCCGCGCCTGGCTGCTTTCGGCTACCCTTTCGCGCCGCCTCGAACGCTTGGGAGAGGCGCAGGAGCAGATTGCTCAAGCCGCCACGCTTGCGCCGCAGGACCCCGCGGTTGGCCTGGAAGCAGGCGTGATCGCCGCACTATCGGGCAGGGAAGAAGAAGCCCGCCGCAGTTTCGATTCCGTCCTCCTGGTTGCGCCCGAGAGCGATGAAGCCGCGCGTGCCCGCACCTATCTGGAGCAATTGAAACCGTGACCGATTTTTCCATTCTCGACCTCGTCCCGGTCCGCCAGGGCGGCACATTGGGAGAGGCGTTCGACGCCGCCACGACGCTTGCCAGAACGGCGGAAAAAGTGGGTTGCAAGCGTTTCTGGGTGGCCGAACACCACGCCATGGAAGGCATCGCGGGCGGGGCGACATCCGTGGTTCTCGCGCATATCGGCAATGCGACGTCGACCATCCGTATCGGATCGGGCGGCATCATGCTGCCCAATCACACGCCGTTCCAGATCGCCGAACAGTTCGGAACGCTCGATGCATTGTTTCCGGGCCGTATTGATTTAGGTCTTGGCCGCGCCCCGGGCGCCGGGCCCGAGCTGCAGCGCGCGTTGCGGAAGGATCTTCACCGGGCTGCCGAAATGTTTCCGCAGGACGTGGTGGAGCTCATGGCGTTCATGGCGGGCGAAACGACAATTCACCCCACCCCCGGACTGGGCGCGAAACCCGAATTTTGGATGCTGGGATCGAGCCTGTTCGGCGCGCAACTCGCCGCGAAGCTGGGCATGCCTTACGCTTTTGCCAGCCATTTCGCCCCGGATCATCTCGATGGGGCGCTCGAGCTTTATCGGCGCGATTTCCAGCCGTCCGACGCATGGGAAAAGCCGCATGTCATGGCTGCGATGAACCTGTTCGTCGCCGGTACGCAGGACGAGGCAGAATACCTCGCCAGTTCGCAATTGCAGGCGTTCGTATCGCTGCGTACGGGCAAACCGGGCAAGCTTCCGCCCCCCGTCCGCGATTATCGTGGCAGCCTTCCGTCGCAGGCCCAGGCGATGCTGGCCCATATCGGCCAGGCGAGTGCGACCGGAACGCCGCAACAGGCGGCCGATACGGTTCGCGCCTTTATCGACCGTACAGGGGCCGACGAGATTATATTCGGTGGTAGCATGTACGATCCGCAAGCGCGCAACCGTTCGCTCGAGCTCGCAATGGACGCGCTCGGAAGTTAGGCATGCCGTAACGGCGGGGCAGTTCGGCGTAATGCTCGCATACGTTTGCGAAATTTGCGTTGTGCCACCTTGATAGCCGTTTCCAACCGGCCTAGGCGCGGCGCGCAGGTCGTGGCGCGCACGACTCGGATATTTCCCGGCGCCGAAATGATCATGCGCCGCAAGGAGAGAGGCCCCTCATGGGTTCGAAGACTGCAGCACTTCCCGGAAAGCTTCAAAACGCCATTACCGAAAGGATGCGGCTTTCGCTGTTGAGCGGCGATACCCCTTTCGAAAAGGCGCGCCTCGCCGATGCCGCCGCATTCGTGGGTGCGCTGGCAGCGGACCGGACTCTGGGCCGATCTTCGATGGCGATCGAAAGCGTGAGCGACGAGCGTCGCCTGACGCGCATTGCCATCGTCAATGACGATATGCCCTTCCTCGTGGATTCGGTGGCCGCCTCCATCGCGGCGCTTGGCCTGTCGATCGACCGGCTCGTCCATCCCGTCATTCCCGTCGAACGGGACAAAAAGGGATTGCTTACCGGCATTCCCGACGGCGATCCGGAAGATGCCTATTGGGAATCGATGATCTACATCGAAGCCGCGCGCGTCGATGCTAAGACCCGCCGCCAACTTCAGGAAAGCCTCAAGGAAACGCTCGCCGACGTCCGGGCTGCCGTTACCGACTGGGCCGACGTGCAGGAGGCCATGTCCGCAGACGCCGCACGCATCCGCGAGAGCGATGAAGAAGGTGCAGAGCTTCTCGAATGGTTGAATTCGGGGATGCTGACCCAGCTCGGCCATGTCATCCAGATGCGCGATGGCAGCCAGCAGGATGCTCGCGGTATTTGCCGCAAGAGCGCGAAAGAATTGCTGGCCCAGGCATCGTTCGAGCGCGCGTTCGACTGGTTCGACAAGGGCAAGGATGGGCGCAAGCTGCTCATCATCAAGGCCAATCACCTGAGCAATGTGCACCGCCGCGTGCCGCTGGATCTGTTTATCGTGCCGGTCGAAGAAGGTGGCAAGGTCGTGGCCCTTTCGGTTCACGCCGGGGTTTGGACAAGCGCCGCACTGGCCGCACCGCCCCGCAGCGTTCCACGCCTGCGCCGTCAGCTCGATGCGCTGCGCGAACGGCATGGCTTCGACGAGACAGGGCATGCCGGCAAGGCGCTGGTTCATGCCCTGACAACGCTTCCTCATGATCTCCTCATCGGGTTCTCCGAAGAGGATGTCGAACGTGTCGCAACGACGATGATGAGCCTCGTCGATCGGCCGCGTCCGCGTCTCGCTCTGGTCGAGGCCCCGCTGGCCCGCCACCTTTTCGCCTTCGTCTGGTTGCCACGCGACATGGTGGCCACACAGGTTCGCCTTGAAATCCAGGCACTGCTGGAAGAGGCCGCCGCGGCGCGGCTGCTCGATTGGAGCCTCGAGGTGGAAGGCGGAAATCTCGCCACGATCCGCTTCGTGTTCGACATCCGTGACGGCATAGAAGCGCCCGACGAAGCGAAGCTTGAAGAGCAGATGCAGACCCTCCTGCGCGGTTGGGGCGAGGCTGTGGAAGCCGAACTCGGCGCGCTCGAGGATCCGACGCGCGCGGCTGGCCTTGCCCTGCGTTTCGCCGAACATTTTCCCACTGGTTTCCGCGGCCGCTTCGGTCCGCACGAAGCCGCGCTCGATATCGCTCGTCTGCATGACCTTGGGGCCAGCGTTGAAAGCGAGGAAATCGTACGCGGCGCCCGGTTGTGCTTCGGCGAGGCTGAAGACAAGGGCACATTGCGCCTGAAGCTGTATCAATCCGAAGGCAGCCTGCCGCTGTCGGAAGGCGTTCCTGCGCTGGAGGATTTCGGATTTTACGTTCAGTCCGAAATGCCCACCGTGCTGGACGAGGGCCGTCTTGGCACGATCCACGATTTCCTGCTCGATCTGAAACCGGGCGCCGACCCCAAGGCGCTGATCGACCGTTCCTCGGCTATCGAGGAAGCCATCGCTGCAGTGCTGAATGCCGAGGCGGAGAACGATCCGTTCAACCGCCTGGTCCCCGAAGCTGGGCTGTCGGCTCGCGAAGCGAACTGGCTGCGCGCCTTTTATCGCTATCTGCGCCAGGTCGGGATGAGCTTCACGATCTACACCGTGGTCGATGCGCTTGCAGCAGCGCCCGACGTGACGCGTGCGCTGGTGGCCCTGTTCACCGCCCGTCACGATCCCGAATTCGGCAATGCTCGCGACGAAGCGATCGCGGAAGCGCGGGCGGCGATCAAGCGGGGGCTGTCCAAGGTGAAGGCGATCAATGACGACCGTCTGCTGCGCCTGTATAACTCGCTCATCGATGCGATCCTGCGAACCAACGCGTTCGCACCGGCTGCCCATGAAGCGCTCGCCTTCAAGATCGATTCGGCAAAGGTCCCGAACCTGCCCAAACCGGTCCCCTATCGCGAAATCTTCGTCTATTCCCGCCGGGTGGAAGGCATCCACCTGCGCAGCGGGCCGGTTGCCCGCGGCGGGTTGCGCTGGTCTGACCGGCGCGACGACTTCCGCACGGAAATTCTCGGCCTGATGAAAGCCCAGCGCGTGAAGAACGCGGTGATCGTTCCAACCGGCGCCAAGGGCGGTTTCTATCCGAAGCAGCTCCCGAACCCGGCCATTGATCGCGAAGCCTGGGCGGCCGAGGGTCGCGGCAGCTACGAAACCTTTATTCGCACATTGCTGTCGGTCACCGACAACATCGTCGACGACAAGGTCGTTCATCCCGAACACGTGGTCATTACCGATGGCGAGGATCCATATTTCGTTGTCGCCGCCGACAAGGGCACGGCAACCTTTTCGGACATCGCAAATGCGATTGCCGAATCGAGGGATTTCTGGCTCGACGATGCTTTCGCCAGCGGCGGCTCGAAAGGATACGACCACAAGGCCATGGGCATCACCGCCCGCGGCGCGTGGGTCAGTGTACAGCGCCATTTCCGCGAGATGGGCATCGATGTGCAAAACGAAAGCATCGAGGTTGTCGGTTGCGGCGACATGTCGGGCGACGTGTTCGGCAATGGCATGCTGCTGTCCAAGGCCATCAAGCTTGTCGCAGCATTCGACCATCGCCACATTTTTCTCGATCCGGACCCGGACCCAGCAGCAAGCTGGAAGGAACGTCAGCGCCTGTTCGCTCTCCCGCGTTCGAGTTGGGAAGATTACGACAGCAACCTGATTTCCAAAGGTGGCGGAGTCTTCCCGCGCGATACCAAGAGCATCAAGCTGTCCAAGGTGATGCAGGCTAAGCTGGGTATCGACCAGTCGGCGATCGAACCGGAAGCCCTGATTTCCGCCATTCTCAAGGCGCCAGTGGACCTCATCTGGTTCGGCGGCATCGGCACATACATCAAGGCCAGCCAGGAAAATAACGTCCAGGTGGGCGATCCTGCAAACGACGCCCTGCGCGTGGATGCAGCCGATGTGAAAGCCAAGGTCATCGGAGAAGGCGCCAATCTGGGCATCACCCAGGCAGCCCGCATCGAATTTTCGCTGCATGGCGGCCGCTGCAACACCGATTTCATTGATAACTCGGCCGGGGTCGATTGCTCCGATAACGAGGTCAATATCAAGATCGCACTGGCCGCGGCCAAGCGGTCGGGCAAGCTGAGCGAACCCAAGCGTGTGGCGCTGCTCGAATCGATGACCGACGAGGTCGCCGAGATCGTGCTGGAGGATAACCGCCTGCAAGCGCTGGCGCTTTCAATCGCCGAACAGGGCGGCGCTGGCGCGGTACCGCCCCAGCTGCGCCTGATCGAGGCGCTGGAAGATCGCGGGGCGCTGGACCGCCAGACGGAAGGTCTCGCATCGAGCGAGGCTCTGGGGCGCAGAACGTCGGAAGGCATGGGCCTGACCCGGCCTGAACTGGCTGTACTGCTCTCCTCGACCAAACTGGTGCTGCAGGAGGCCATCGAACAGAGCAGCCTCCCAGACGATCCGAGCGTTGCCGATCTGCTGCTCGACTACTTCCCATCCGCGATGCGCAAGAAGTTCAAGGCGCAGATCGAAGGGCACCAGCTGCGGCGTGAAATCATCGCAACTGCGCTGGCCAACCGCTTCGTCAATCGCATGGGCTTCGTGCATCCTTTCGAACTGTCGGAAGAAGAAGGTGTCGGCCTGGCTGATGTGACCGCAGCTTTCATCGTGGCGGACAGGCTCTTCGGCGCGAGTGAACTGTGGGCGGAGCTTGAAACGGCTGCGATGCCGGAAGATGTTCGCATCTACCTTTTCCGCCATATGGCCGGTGCGCTTCGCAGCCAGATGGCCGATCTCATCCGGGTCGGCGCCAGCACCATTCCCCCGGGCGAACTGATCACGAGCCTTCAGGACCGCGTGAAGCGCCTGATGACGGGATCGGAAGAATTGCTGACCGACGCATCGATCAGGCAGTCCAACAAGCTGCGCGCAGAATTCGTCGACATGGGCGCTCCTGACAAGCTCGCCGCTCGCGTCACCCACCTTTATGACCTGGACGGCGCGGTTGGTCTGGCTTCTCTCTCGCGCAGTGCCGAGATCGACGTGCGGGAACTCACCGCTGCGTTCACCGATCTGGGCGAACGCATCGGCCTCGACTGGGCGCAGAGCACGTCGGCCATGATGAACCCGTCCGATGTATGGGAACGTCTGCTTGTCGCCGGCCTTTCGCGCGACTTCCAGCAGATGCGGCTCGAGTTCCTGCGCCGGCTCTCGCGGCGCAAGGATGCGAAGAAGGATCCGGTCGGTACCGTCGCCATCTGGGCGGAAGAACATGCCGCCGCAATCCGCCAGTTCCGCACCATGGTCGGGCGCGCGCAAGCCCAGGGTGAAGTCGCTCCGGCCACGCTAGCGCAGGTGGCCAGTATGGCTCGCAACCTGCTGGCTCGATAGGACTGAGCTTGACCGGCTGGCGTTTTCGCGCCAGCCAGCGCGGCAATGGAACATTTCGATGTCGTCATCGTGGGATCGGGGCACGGCGGTGCGCAGGCAGCCATCGCCCTGCGGCAGAACGGTCATGAGGATACCATCCTCATGGTCAGCCGCGACCGCAACCCACCGTACGAACGACCGCCGCTGTCGAAGGAATATCTCGCAGGCGAAAAGCCGTTCGAGCGGATCCAGATCCGGCCCGAAAAATTCTGGGCAGACAAGAATGTCGAACTTCGTCTCGGCAGGAACGTCAACGAAGTCGATCCGATTGCGCGCGAACTGGTTCTGTCGGACGATACCCGGATTACCTATCGCAAGCTGATCTGGGCTGCCGGTGGCGATGCCCGACGGTTATCCTGCCCGGGCAGCGATCTGAACGGTATCCATTATGTCCGAACGCGGCGCGATGTCGATACGCTGAAGGAAGAGCTGGCCGGAGGTGCAAAACGGGCTGTCATCGTCGGCGCCGGCTATATCGGGCTAGAGGCGGCGGCGGTGCTGCGCAAGCTGGGCTGCGAAGTTACCGTGGTGGAAATGCAGGACCGGGTCCTCGCGCGGGTCGCAGGCCCCGAACTTTCGGATTTCTATGCCGCCTACCACCGCGAACAGGGTGTCGACTTGCGGCTGTCCACCGGGGTCGAGGCAATCGAAGGGGCAGATGGCCGGGTCAGCGCTGTTCTGACCGATAGCGGCGAGAAGATCGCCTGCGACGTCATCATCGCCGGTATCGGCATCGTCCCTTCCGTCGGTGCCCTGATCGCTGCAGGAGCGGCAGGATCGAGCGGCGTCGATGTCGATACGTTCTGCCGTACGACGCTGGACGACATCTACGCCATCGGCGACTGCGCGGCGCATGCCAATCCCTACGCCAATAACAAGGTCATCCGCCTCGAATCCGTACAGAATGCCAATGACATGGCCACGGTCGCTGCGAAGGCGATCATGGGCGACAAGCAGGACTACGATGCAGTCCCATGGTTCTGGTCGAACCAGTACGACCTGCGGCTGCAGACTGTCGGGATCTCCATCGATCCTGATCGGGCGGTTCTGCGCGGCGATCCGGCGGACAAGAAATTCAGCGTGGTCTATCTGCGCGAGGGGCGGGTTGTGGCGCTCGATTGCGTCAACAACACCAAGGATTACGTCCAGGGTCGCAAGCTGGTGATGGACCGCGCAGAGATCGAGCCGGAGCTGCTTGCGGACGCGACTGTTCAGCTCAAGGAGCTGCGCTGATCCGCGCAAGCGCCCAGCGGGCGGCATCGGCGACGACGGGATCTTCATCCGAACACAGACCGCGCACGAGCGGCGCCAGACTGGCGGAACCGCTGTTGCCGGCAGCGTAGAGACAGTTGCGCACGAAGCGGTTGCGGCCGATGCGCTTGATGGGCGAACCGGAGAAGAACTGGCGGAAGCCGGCATCGTCTAACTGCAAGAAGGTTGCGAGGTCGGGCGCGGCCAGTTCCTGGCGCGGGGCGAGCTTCAGATGGCGGTGCGCGGCATCGGCGAACTTGTTCCAGGGGCAGACGGCCAGGCAGTCGTCGCAGCCGTAGATGCGGTTGCCGAGGAGGGGGCGGAAATCTTCCTCAACTTCGCCCTTATGCTCGATGGTCAGGTAGGAAATGCAGCGACGGGCATCCAACTTGTAGGGGCTGGGGAAGGCATCGGTCGGGCAGGCGTCCTGACAGGCGCGGCAGGAGCCGCACAGGTCGCGGCCGGGGGTATCGGGCGCGAAGTCCAGGGTCGAGTAGATCGCGCCGAGAAACAGCCACGAACCATGGTTGCGGCTGACCACGTTCGTATGCTTGCCCTGCCACCCGATCCCGGCCGCTTCGCCGAGCGGCTTTTCCATCACCGGCGCCGTATCGACGAAAACCTTGAGTTCGCTTTCGGGCGCACGTTCGATGAGCCAGCGCGCCAGGGCCTTGAGCGTCTTTTTCACGACATCGTGATAATCGCGCCCCTGCGCATAAACCGAGACACGCGCCTTTTCAGGCTGCGATTCCAGCGCCAGCGGATCTATATCGGGCGCATAGCTCATACCGAGCGCGATCACGCTTCTCGCTTCGGGCCATAGCCCCTGCGGCGAGGCGCGCTGGGCCTTGCGCGCCTCCATCCATTCCATCGACCCGTGACGGCCTTCGCCCAGATATTCTTCGAGGCGCGCGGCACGCTGCGGATCGGGCGCAGCCGAGGTGAAGCCGCAGGCGACAAAGCCCAGCCGCCGCGCCTCCTTGCGCAAATCATCCTGCAATTCCGCGTTAACCACGCTTGCGTGTGCTCCCGTTCACTGCCAGCCACTATCGATGCGCCCATGCTTACCGAGACAGGCACCATGACGCGACCCCCGGCCGACGGCCATCGTCCGCTCGCTATCGAGGCGCGCGGACTGGTCAAGCGCTTCGACGACACGCTGGCTGTCGACGGGGTGGATATTTCCGTGCCCGAAGGCGCGATCTACGGCATTCTGGGCCCCAACGGCGCAGGCAAGACGACGACACTGCGGATGTTGCTGGGCATCATCGACCCCGACGAAGGCGTGCGCCGCGTGTTCGGCAACGACCGCCCGCACGAAGTTGCCAAGCTGATCGGCTACCTGCCCGAGGAACGCGGCCTGTATCCCGCAATGAAATGCGACGATGCGATCGCGTTCATGGGCGCACTGCGCGGCCTGCCGCTGGCCGAAGGCAAGGCGCGCGGGCGTGAATTGCTGGAAGGGCACGGCATGGGCCATGCGATCGACCGGCAGATCCGCCAATTGTCGAAGGGCATGGCGCAGACTGTACAATTGCTCGGCACGCTGGTGCATCGCCCGAAGCTGGTGGTGCTGGACGAACCGTTCAGCGGGCTCGACGCGATCAATCAGGGCAAGCTGGAAACGATGATTCGCGAACTGGCCCTGGGCGGAACGACAGTCATCTTTTCCACTCACGTCATCCACCACGCCGAACGACTGTGCGATGAAGTGGCGATCATTGCCGGAGGCAAGGTGCCCTATGCCGGATCGGTGGATGTGGCGCGCGACCGCATTCCTGCGCAGGTCCGGCTGGAGACGCGCACCGGCGAAGGCGTCTGGTGCAGCGCCCTGCCCGCAGACACCCGCCACGACGTGAAGGCCAACGGCAGCCATTTCTGGTATTTCCCTGTGCCAGAGAGCGGAATCGAAGCTTTGCTGAAACCCCTGATCGAGGGAGAAGCCGGAATCCTGTCACTGTCGATCGAGCGCGCCGGCCTGCACGATGCCTTCGTCGAGATAGCCGGCGAAGCAGCGGCCCGCGCGCTGCGCGAGGGCAGCGGTGAAGGAACCGGGCAATGAGCGATACCACGCGCCTGTCGCTGTTCGAAGCGGCCCGCGTCGTTGCCCGGCGCGACTTCCATGCCATCCTCTTCAGCCGGGCATTCTTCTTTTTCCTGCTCGGCCCCCTGTTCCCGATCGTCATCGGTGCGATGGCAGGCGGGATCGGCGGCCAGGTGCAGCGCGATGCAAACACCAGGCTGGTGGCCGTTGCCATGAGCGAACCCGATGCGCAGGCGATGGTCGAGGCCAGAGCCCGGCTGGCGCCGCAAATCGGTATGGCGCTGCCCGAACTGGGCATTGCCAGCAGCGCCGAAAGGCCCGAGGCGATCCTGCGTGAAAAAGGCAGGAACTACATCGCCGTCGTCAGTGGTACACCCGGGGAACCGCAACTGACCGGCCCGCAGGACAGCATCGATTTCTGGCGCGGCCCGATCGCCCTGATCGCTGCGGAGGCGCGGACGGGAACTGTCGCATCGTTCCCAGCAGTCCGGGAGAACCCGGTCGCGACCAGTGTCGCTGCGCAACGCACCGACCGCATCCGAACGGCGCAGGCTGGGCAATTGCTCCTATTCCTGCTGATGATGCTGCTGGCCGGAATGGTGCTGTCCAATCTGGTCGAGGAAAAGGCGAACAAGGTCATCGAGGTCCTCGCAGCGGCCATTCCGATGGACGCCGTGTTTCTGGGCAAACTGGTCGCCATGCTGGGCGTCAGCTTCGTGGGAATCGCCGTGTGGGCCGTAGCGGGCGGGGCGATAGCCTTGCTGGCCGGTAATGCCCTGCCGCAATTGCCCGAACCGGCGCTGGGCTGGCCGCTCTTCATCGCCTTCGGAATCGTCTATTTCGCAATGGGCTATCTGCTGCTGGGGTCGCTGTTCCTGACGATCGGCGGAATGGCGGCGACCGTGCGCGAAGTGCAGACCATGTCGATGCCTGTCACCATGGCGCAATTGCTGGTGTTCTTCCTGGCCGCTTCCGCGATCACCAGCCCTGGATCGCCCCTGGAGATCGGCGCAGCGATTTTCCCGCTATCCTCGCCTTTCGCGATGCTGGCCCGCGCCGCGCAGTCGGAAGCCTTGTGGCCGCATATGCTGGCCCTGGCCTGGCAGGCGCTGTGCGTGATCCTGTTCGTGAGGTTCGGCGCGATGATCTTCCGGCGGCGCGTGATGAAATCGGGCAAGGGCGGACGCGCGCGAAAGCCGCGGTTCGGCAGGGCGCGATCGGCGTGATACCGGCAATCGCGAGGCCATGACCGGCGAAGCTGACCGAAAGATCGGTGGCGATTTGCAACGCACTATTGACACACGTGTCAGTTAGGGCAGGATGGCGGGAAAGAGGGAGGCCGAACGTAAAGAATCGCCCCCTCTCGAGAGGAGAGAGACATGGCAACCGCTGCAATCGAACGCCCCCAGTGCCGCACATCGCCCAGTGCCCATCAGGCGCTGAAACAGCATTTCGCGGAACACCCCGAAGACAAGCTGCATCATCCCCACAAATGGGATGTCAGCCGCAGCGATATCTATGCCGAGAATACGTGGCATCCGATCTTCCGCGAAATGCGCGAAGCCGGGCCCCTGCACTATATCGATGACAGCCCCTTCGGCCCGTACTGGGCCGTGGTCGGTCACAAGGCGATCCAGCATATCGAGGCCCTGCCCGATACGTTCTCTTCAAGCTGGGAGCATGGCGGGATCACTATCCTCGAGCGACTGACCGATGAGCAGCTTGCCGAGCGCGGGCTGGAGGAACGCCGCGAACTGCCGATGTTCATTGCCATGGACCGGCCCCAGCACACCGGCCAGCGGCGCACCGTTGCGCCCAAGTTCACGCCCAGCGGCATGGCCGAGATGGAAGGCGAGATTCGCCAGCGCACCGGCGAACTGCTGGATTCCCTACCGCGCGGCGAGGTGTTCGACTGGGTCGACACCGTCAGCATCGAACTGACCACCGGCATGCTGGCGATCCTGTTCGGGTTCCCCTGGGAGGACCGCCGCCTGCTGACGTTCTGGTCCGACTGGTCGGGCGACACGGAGCTGGCCACCGTACGCGAGCTGGACGAGGTGCGCTGGGGCATACTTCAGGAAATGGCGGCCTATTTCCAGTCGCTATGGATCGAGCGCACGCACGACAAGGAACCGGGCGACGATCTGATTTCCATGATGATCCATTCCGAAGCCATGAACCAGATGAGCCCGCAGGAATTCATGGGCAATCTGATCCTGCTGATCGTTGGCGGCAACGACACCACGCGCAATTCGATGAGCGGTTTCGTCTATCAGCTCGACAAGAATCCCGAGCAGCGCAAGCTGTTCGAGCAGGATCCTTCGATCATTCCGAATGCCGTGCAGGAAATGCTGCGCATGCAGACCCCGCTGGCCCATATGCGCCGCACCTGCGTGGAAGACACCGAGGTATTCGGTCAGCAGATCAAGGCCGGGGACAAGGTCGTGCTGTGGTATCTATCGGCCAATCGCGACGAGGAAGTGTTCGAAAACCCCGACAAACTGGACCTGACCCGCGAAAACGCCCGCCGCCACATCGCATTCGGTTATGGCATCCACCGCTGCGTGGGAGCCCGGCTGGCCGAACTACAGCTGCGCATCTTGCTCGAAGAACTGCACAAACGGCGCATGCGGGTGCATCTTGCCGGGGACATCGAGCGGGTCAAAGCGAACTTCGTCCACGGCTTCCGCAAGCTCGAGGTCGAAATCACCGATTTCTGAGGCTGTGTAACCTTTCATTCGTTTCAAGCGTAGGTTCAGGCGTGGGGTGCTATTCCCCATGCCATGAACCGAGACACCATGACTCAGCATACCCTCAACCGTCGCCGCCTGCTCGAATGGGTCGGGGCGTCCGTCAGCTTTGCCACACTGGCCGCCTGCGGCTCCGGCCGAGCGGAAGCCAAGAATTTCCCGGTCAAGCTTTCCGAAGCGCAATGGCGCAAGAAGCTGACGAAACAGGAGTTTGCGGTGCTGCGCGAGGCGGCGACCGAACGGCCCTATTCCTCGCCGCTCAATGACGAGAAGCGGGCCGGCACATTCGTGTGCGCGGGATGCGGCAACGGGGTCTACAGTTCCAAGACCAAATATGATTCCAAAACCGGCTGGCCCAGTTTCTGGCAGGCGCTGGACAAGGGCGCGGTCGGCACCACCACCGATTACAAGATCGGTTATCCGCGGACCGAGGTCCACTGCGCCGACTGCGGCGGCCATCTTGGGCATATTTTCGATGACGGCCCCAAGCCGACGGGCAAGCGCCACTGCATCAATGGCGCAGCGATGGACTTCAAACCTGCCTAGGCCGTTCGGCCGAGGTCCGGATTACATCGTGTCCTGCACCAGGATCGGACACTGGACCCTGACGGCGAGCATGGCGAATTGGCGCAGGGAGAAGGTGTCTTCGAACACCAGGCCGTAGTTGGCATCCCTGCGCCAGCGCACTTTGCAGCGCACATCGGGCATATGTTCGCAGCCGATCGTCAGCCGCTGATCGATGGCGAAAACGTGGTCGCATTCGATGCGCGAGCCCTGCTGCGACAGGTTGACGGTGAACGCCTCCGTCCGTCCGGCAAGGCTGGTGACCGTCAGCGGCAGCATGATGTTAAGCCGCAGCGCGCGTTTGGGATAACTCCAGTTTTCGCGAATCAGGCGATCGACGGCAACCGGCGCGGCGAACCGATAGCTGGCATCGAAGCCGTCGCTGCGGACCAGTTCGAGTTCGTAGGTTTCGCCGTTCTGGAGTTCGAGCGCGACCGCCTTGTCCGTCGGCAGGGCATGGAAGGTCCGGATCGACACGCCGGTCGACGACACGTCGCGGATGACGCAGACGAATTCGCCCTGACCGCAAACGAGCTTCGCGGCGCGGATGAGCGACACGAAACGCGGCGCGCCGCGCTGATCGGCGGTGTCGGAAGGCGCCTGTTCGCCCGTGTCGAGTCCGTTGGTGTAATCCATCGTCCCTTGCTTCCCGATTGCACACAGCCGCGTACTGGCTGCTGCGGCAACACTGCACGAACACCCCTTCGAACCGCGCTAATAAGGGGTTAGGGGTTAATGCGGAGATAAAACGGGTACAGTGGCGGGACGGATGCCGCACGCGGCTGGTACGGGTGGCGGGACTCGAACCCGCACGAGCAAAGCTCAGGGGATTTTAAGTCCCCGGCGTCTACCATTCCGCCACACCCGCTTGCAGCGCATCGCCCTAGTCGCTGCCGGGCGGGCGGGCAATCACGGTTCGCACATGGGCGAACAGTTCATTCCTGGTTGAGGCGTTTGCGCATGTCCTTGCCCGGTTTGAAGTAAGGCACGCTCTTGGCAGGTACGTCGACCGTTTCGCCGGTGCGGGGGTTGCGGCCCTTGCGCGCTTCGCGTTCGCGCGTGGAAAAGGCGCCGAAGCCGCGCAGTTCCACCCGGCCGCCTTCGGCGAGACGCTGGGCGATCTCTTCGAAGAAGATATCGACCACCTGCTCGACCTCTTCTGCGCGCAATTCTGGATTGTCCTGCGCCAGCGCGGTGAGGAGTTCGGATCGGATCATAGGTGTGCTCCCGGCCTCTCCGGCCGCAAATTTCTGGTTCCAACGCGACCCTTGGAAACCCGCAGTTTACTGCGCGATTCCAGCCTTACGACTGTGGCAGAAGCCGGGTCAACCCGCAAGCCGGCCCGGCAGAATTTCGTGTGTTTCTCATGCTTCGGCAAGCAGTTCGCGGGCCGATACGCCCAGGCGGTCCATGCGCGCCCTGATTTCGGGCCATTCCTCGCGCAGGAAAGCCTCGCGCTCGCTCTTGCGCAGGCGGCCGGCCGCGCCGGGCACGACATACATGCCGACGCCGCGCTGCACCTCCACCAGGCCATCGTTCTGGAATTGCTGGTAGGCCTTGGCCACCGTGAGCGGATTGGCGCCCTGTTCCGCCGCCAGCGCACGCACCGAAGGAAGCATATCGCCTTCCGCATACCGGCCATCGATAATCGCCGCTGCGATCATGTCGCGCAGCTTGAGGTAGACCGGCTTCGACTGGTTCTTCATCGTCATTTCCCCGCGACAGACTGCTTCAGTGCCATAATACACCGCGTCGCGCAAGGTTCCCGGCAGCGAAGCGTTCAGACAGCCGCAAGACGGTCACTTGTGTAACTAATGCTTCACATGGGCGCGCGAACCGTTAGTGTGCGCGCTTCTTCGGGGAGGAGGCTGTGGGTCGCATGGCTTCCGATACAATTGATGAGGTTTGCCAAATATGGCCACGCAAGCATTGCCAGATGGGGATTCGGCAGGGACGTTCTTCGGCCACCCCAAAGGGCTTTTCGTCCTGTTCTTTGCCGAAATGTGGGAGCGTTTTTCCTATTACGGCATGCGCGCTCTGCTGATCTTCTATCTCGTTCAGCACTGGCTGTTCAGCGATAGCGAAGCATCGATCATCTACGGCGCTTATACCGCGCTGGTCTATATCGCGCCGGTGGTCGGCGGATACCTGGCCGACCGTTATCTCGGTCAGCGCAAGGCGGTGCTGTTCGGCGCCGTTCTCCTTACTTTCGGCCACTTCTTCATGGCGTTCGAAGGCGATGGCGGACAAGGTTCCGCGATCATGAACGTGTTCTGGCTGGCGCTGGCGCTGATCATCGTGGGTTCCGGTTTCCTGAAAGCCAATATCTCGGTGATGGTCGGACAGCTCTACCCGCGCACCGACATCCGCCGCGATCCGGCCTACACGATTTTCTACATGGGCATTAACATGGGCGCGGCCCTGGGATCGCTGCTGTGCGGCTATCTCGGTATGCACCCCGATTATGGGTGGTCCTACGGCTTCGGCGCCGCCGGCGTAGGCATGCTGCTTGGCCTGGTTGTATTCATCTGGGGCAAGCCGCTCCTGCTGGGCCGCGGGGAACCGAAAGATCCCGCAGCGCTCAAAGGTGGCCGTGAGATCGGAATTTATGCCGTCGGCCTCGCCATGGTCGGCCTTTGCTGGCTGGCGATCCAGTATCAGGAACTGGTCGGCTGGGTTCTGGCCGTCTTCGGCCTGGGCCTGGTAACCTATGTGCTGTGGATTGCAGTGGCCAAGCTGCCTGCCGAAGAACGCGACCGCATTTTCGCCGCGATGTTCCTGATATTCGTATCGATCGTCTTCTGGGCGCTGTTCGAACAGGCAGGCTCGAGCCTCAACCTGTTTACCGACCGTTATGTCGACCGTTCCATCGTGGGCTTCGAGCCGACCGCTGCGATGTTCCAGTCGCTGAATGCGATCTACATCGTTCTGCTCGCGCCTGTGTTTGCCGGATTGTGGCTATGGCTCGGGCGACGTGGCTGGGAGCCGTCCACGCCGATGAAGTTCGGTCTGGGCGTCGTTCAGGTCGGGCTGGGCTTCCTGGTTCTCGTCTGGGGCGCACAGGCGGTGGGTGTCGGCGTTCCGACCCCGGTGATACTGATCTTCCTGATCTACCTGCTGCATACGACCGGCGAACTCTGCCTCAGCCCGGTTGGCCTTTCCGCGATGAACCGCCTCAGCCCGGCACACATGGCCTCGCTGATCATGGGGACCTGGTTCTTTGCATCCGCCACCGGTAACTTCGCGGCTGGCCTGATCGCTGCCGCGACCGGCGCCGAGGGCGTTGGCGAAGAGTCCGGCAAGCAGGTCGTACTCGGGGTCTATTCGACGGTGGGTTGGTACGCGATCGCCATCGGCATCGTCGTGATGCTCATCAGCCCCTTCGTGAAAAAGCTGATGCACCTCGATTCGCTTAAGGACGACGTCGAAGGCGACGACCTGCTCGGCCAGGCCGAAGGTCCGGGCGAACCGCAGGGTGCCGGGATCCATCCCGAAACCCGCCCGCGTGTCTGACCGGGCGCGGGGTCAATCGGCAAAACGCCGGCTGGCGCCGACGAATGTAATTGACCGCACGGGCCGGGGCAGCAATGCTCCGGCCCGACTGATTTGGGGGTTTCATGACTAGATTTGCCTTGCTTGCCTGTGCCGCAGCATTCGCTGTGGCGGGATGTTCAACGACCGGCGGCGGCGACACCGCATCGGCTTCGTCGCGCGACTGGACCGCGCCCGTCGGCAAGGATGGCAATGCGCCGTTCCCTTCCACGTATAAACCCTATCCCGGACGCCCGACCGCGCTGGTCGGCGCCACGATTTACGACGGTCGCGGGGGCCGGATCGACAATGGCACGGTCCTGTTCCGCGACGGCAAGGTTGCCGCCGTGGGCGATGCGTCTCTTTCCACGACGGGATACGATGTCGTCGACGGCAGCGGCAAGTTCGTCACCCCCGGCGTGATCGATATCCATTCGCATCTGGGCGACTATCCCACGCCCAGCGTCGAGGCCCATTCCGACGGCAATGAAGCGACCGCCCCGATGACGCCCGAAGTCTGGGCCGAACATTCGGTCTGGCCGCAGGACCCCGGCTTTACCCGCGCGCTCGCCAACGGGGGCGTGACCGCGCTGCAGATCCTGCCCGGATCGGCCAATCTGACCGGCGGGCGTTCGGTCACCCTCAAGAACGTTTCCGCCCGCACAGTGCAGGGCATGAAATTCCCCGGCGCGCCCTACGGCATGAAGATGGCTTGCGGCGAAAACCCCAAGCGGGTCTACGGCAGCAAGGGACGGATGCCTTCGACGCGGATGGGCAATTTCGCGGTCAACCGGCAGATGTGGCTCGATGCGCAGGCCTATGACGGCGAGAAGCGCGATCTCGGCAAGGAAACGCTTAAGGGCGTTCTCGATGGCGAGATCCTGGTCCACAATCACTGCTACCGTGCCGACGAGATGGCACTGGTCATGGATATGGCCAAGGAAATGGGCTATAAGGTCACGGCCTTCCACCACGCGGTCGAAGCCTACAAGATCGGCGATCTCCTGCGCGAGAACGACGTGTGCAGCGCCGTCTGGGCCGACTGGTATGGCTTCAAGATGGAAGCCTATGACGGCATCTTGGAAAATGCCGCTTTCCTGCAGCGCGAAGGTGCCTGCGTCGTCATCCACTCGGACGATGCGAACGGCATTCAGCGTCTCAATCAGGAAGCCGCCAAGGCGCAGGCCGCCGGGCGTCGCATCGGCATCGATATTCCCGATGCCGAAGTGGTGGGCTGGTTCACCTACAATGCAGCCAAGGCCATGGGCATCGGCGACATGACCGGCAGTCTCGAGCCCGGGAAGATGGCCGATGTGGTGCTGTGGAACGGCGATCCGCTGTCGGTTTACACAAGGCCGGAGAAGGTCTGGATCGACGGGGCGCTGATGTATGATGCCATGGATCGCAAGCGCCGACCGGTGAGCGATTTCGAACTCGGCCAGCCGGGCGAAGGAGACGTGAAATGAGCAAGGCCAGCAAGCGTCTCTCCCCCCTCGGTGCCGTGGGCATCGCTCTCGGCCTCGTCGGCGCATTCGTCGGTCATTCGGCCAGCGCGCAGGATGTCGCCATCACCGGGGTCACGGTTGCGACCGGCGATGGAAGCGAGCCCGTCGAAAATGGTGCCGTGCTCGTTCGCGGCGGCCGCGTGGTCTATGCCGGGCCCGCGTCCGGAATGCCTGCCTCGGGCGGCGCGACCGCGATCGATGGACAGGGTGCCTGGGTTACCCCGGGTATCGTCGCGGCAATCACCACGCTCGGTCTGCTCGATGTCGGCGGTGTCGGAGAATCGAACGACAGTTCTGCCCGCAACTCGCCCTTCAGCGCCGCGCTCGATGTGGCACCGGCGGTCAATCCCAACTCGCAGCACATCCTCGTCCACCGCGCCGCCGGTGTGACCCGCGCCGCGACCACGACATCGCCGTCGGCCTCCATCTTCGCTGGCCAGGGCGCGATCATCGATCTCGGCGCCGATCCCAACGCCGTAATGCGCCCGCGCGCCTTCCAGATGGTTGCGTTGGGTGAGCAGGGCGGCCGGATCGCAGGTGGCAGCCGTGTCGCTGCGCACGTCCTGTTCCGCAATGCGCTGCGCGAAGCGATGAAGTTGGGAGAGGACGCACGCATTCCGGGCCGGTCGTCGGCGCGTCCCGAAACCGATTTCGGCGACGATGTGCCGGTCGATCCGCGTCTGTCGGGCGAATATGCCGAGCGTGCCGGAGACGTGTTGCTGACCCGGTTCGACGCGTCGGCGCTGGTGCCGGTGGTGCGCGGAGAACAACTGCTGCTGGTTGCGGTCGAGCGCGCTTCGGACATCCGCAGCGTGCTCGCGCTCAAGAAGGAGTTCCCGCGGCTCGACATGGCGCTCGTGGGTGCGAGCGAAGGATGGCTTGTCGCGCAGGACATCGCCGCGGCGGGCGTTTCCGTCATCGCCGACGGGCTGGACGATCTGCCCGAAAATTTCGAGGAACTGGCTTCGACCCAGAGCAATATCGGGCGCATGGTGCAAGCCGGCGTGACGGTGGCGATCAACGCCAGCGCCATGGAAAACCCGCGCAACCTCAAGCAGTATGCGGGCAATCTCGTTGCGCTTGGCCGCGTACCGGGTGCGGCGGGCCTTTCCTGGGGACAGGCGCTGGCGGCAATCACCTCGGTGCCTGCGCGTATCCTCGGCATCGATGGACGTGCCGGTACGCTGGCGCAGGGTGCGGCCGGCGATCTGGTGGTCTGGGATGGCGACCCGCTCGAGGTCGGTTCGACACCGGTGAAGGTATTCATCGATGGCGTAGAGCAACCGCTCGAAAACCATCAGAGCCGCCTGCGCGATCGTTATCGCGACCTGGATACGAGTGACCTGCCCAAGGGATACGACTGGTAACGCCATGAAGGAAATGCGGACCACCCTGCTCGCATTGGGCGCTGCTGCGGCGGCCGTGAGCTTTCACGCGCTGTATGCGCAGGATGCGCCTCCGGTCGACCGGTCGCAGGACATCGGCTGGATGAACGCGCAGCAAGCCTATCTCACCAAGCTGGATGCAGCGGGTGGCTGGCGCGTGATGCCCGGCGGCCTACGCTGGCGCTATGTCGACTATGCGGGAAGCGACGAAAAGCCGAGTGTCGAGGACACGGTGACCGTGCACTATGCGGGCACTTTCATCGACGGCACGACCTTCGACAGTTCGTTCGACCGGGGGGAACCGGCAACCTTCCCCCTCAATCGGCTGGTCAAGGCGTGGCAGATGGCGATCCCCGAGATGGGCGTGGGCGACACGATCGAGATCGCAGCACCAGCAGACCTTGCCTATGGTGCATCCGGCAAGGGCCCGATACCCGGGGGTGCGACCCTGCTGTTCAAGGTGCAATTGCTCGGCATCGAAAAGGCCGACTGACCCGAAAAGCACGCGGCGCTTGCAAAGCCGAGAGGACATGGTAGTTATGTTGACGCCGTAAACATAAGGTGCGTCACGATGGATCCTGCACTCGTTTCCCTGCTGGCCGCGTCGGTGGCATTCGTTGGCAGTCACTTCGCCCTCTCCCATCCGCTTCGCGCGCCGCTGGTAGGCGCGCTGGGAGAGAACGGCTTTCGCATTCTGTATTCGCTGGTCGCGCTTGCCACATTCATCTGGGCAGCCACGGCGTTTCGCAGCGTCGGCGCGGGTGGAACGCCGCTGTGGGATGGAATGAGCGATGCGATCTGGATCGTCGTCACGATAATCATGCTGGTCGCGTCGGTTTTGCTGGCGGGCAGCTTCGTGCGCAATCCGGCCCTTCCCGATCCGCGGGCAACCCGGAATGCCGCATTGCCCGTGCACGGTGTTTTCCACGTTACGCGGCATCCGATGATGTGGAGCTTCGCCCTCTGGGCCGCTGCCCATGTTCTGGTCAGCCCGACACCGCGACAGTGGATCATGGCCGGCGCGATCGGCTTTCTGGCTCTCGCGGGCGCCCACATGCAGGATCGCAAGAAGCGGGCGCTGATGGGCGATGCCTGGGACGACTGGCAAAGCCGGACCAGCTACTGGCCGCGCTTCGGCAAGCTGGTGCAGGCGGGCGCGATCGCCTGGATCGGGGGTCTGCTCATCTGGCTCGGGGCCACCTATGGCCATATTCACGCCAATGGCATGCCCGCCGGAATATGGCGGTGGGTGGGCTGATTAACGCCCTTCGAAACGGGGTGCGCGTTTTTCCAGCAGGGCGTCGATGCCTTCCATGTGATCGTCGGTCAGGTGCATGAGTGCCTGCGTATTGGCCGCCATCTCGAGCGCCGTATCGTAGCTGATGGATCGGCCCTGCCGCATCAGGTTCTTGGCCTGCCGCAGTGCGTGGGGCGGCATGGCAGCCACACTGGCAGCCAGTGCGTAAGCCTCGTCCATGAGCGTCTCGCCCGCGACGACGCGGCTGACGAGGCCCCAGTCGAGCGCTGTAGGCGCATCGATCACGTCGCCGGTGTAGAATAGCTCCGCCGCGCGCGCCTCGCCGATGATGCGCGGCAGGATCCACGTCCCGCCATCGCCGGGAATGATGCCGAGCTTGAGAAAGGTAACGCCGAACTTCGCCCTGTCGGCAGCGATGCGCATGTCCGCAAGACAGGCGAGATCGCAGCCCAGCCCGATCGCGGGTCCGTTCACCGCCGCGATCATCGGGACGCGCAGACTGTACAGCGCGCGCAGCACCTTGTGGATGTTGTTACGATAACCGTCCGAAATCTCCGGCGCAGTACCGCCGAATGTTCCGGTCCGCTCCTTCATCGCCTTGATGTCGCCGCCCGCGCTGAAGGCCCGCCCCGCTCCGGTCAGGATCACGCAGCGAACATCCATGTCCGCATTGATCGCATCGCAGGCCGCCGCGAAGGCATCCCCGTCGCCCTTGGCGCCGAGAGGATTCATCGTCTCGGGGCGGTTGAGGGTAAGCGTGGTGACATGATCGGCGGTGTGGGTGGTGAGCAGGGTCATGGGCGGAAGGTCCTTTCATAGGCTTCCATGCCAGCGTGGGCACGCTTCGTCACCCATGAGCGGAGGACAGCGCGGTCCAAGCCGATCAGTCCCCGCGGGTGTACACACCCCGGAGGATCGAGCGCCATGAGCGTTTATTGACCAGCCTTTGATACATGAGGCCGCAGGCGAGCAGCGCAATCAATCCGGCGAAGACCGTAATGAGCGCGCCCGACACTGTTGCGATCGCAACGACCGTCATCAGCGGTATCATGACCATGAACCACCTGTGCCACGCCTTCCGGATCGTGTGCTGCCGATTTCCCTCGTCGGACATCTCGCCCCCCCTTTCCCAGGAAGAGGTACCAAAGGCGACGGCGGCACCGCAACCCAGGAGCAGACAGGGGTCGGTGCGACTTACGCGCGGGCTTCTTCCACGCCGGCGCTGTTGTGACGTAGCGCGCTGAGCACCGTATCGACGATGTGCGGCGCGTTGAGGCCTGCCTCGTCATACTGCTTGTCGGGATCGTCCTGATCCTGGAAGATGTCTGGCAGACGCATGGTGCGCACCTTGAGCCCCGCGTCGGTCAGACCTTCGTCGCTGGCAAAGGTCAGCACATGCGCGCCGAGGCCGCCGATGGCGCCTTCCTCTACCGTCACCACAACCTCGTGGCTGCGCATCAGCTTCTCGATCAGCGCGGTATCGAGCGGTTTGGCAAAGCGCATGTCGGCCACCGTGGTCGACAGGCCCTTGGCCTCGAGTTGATCGGCGGCCTTCTTGGCTTCTTCCAGCCGGGCACCGAGCGAGAGGATGGCGACCTTGGTGCCTTCACGCACCACACGGCCCTTGCCGATTTCGAGCGTTTCCAGCTGATCCGGAATTGCCACGCCCGTACCGCTACCGCGCGGGTAACGGAAGGCGATCGGGCCATCGTCATACTCGGCCGCCGTGTAGGTCATGTGCGCCAGCTCCGCCTCGTCGGCAGCAGCCATGACCACGAAATTGGGCAGCGTGGCGAGATAGGTAATGTCGAAGCTTCCCGCGTGGGTGCAGCCATCGGCGCCGACCAGCCCGGCGCGGTCAATGGCGAAGCGTACGGGCAGGTTCTGGATGGCCACGTCATGCACGACCTGATCGTAGGCACGCTGCAGGAAGGTGGAATAGATAGCTGCGAAAGGCCGCATTCCCTCGGCTGCGAGACCAGCCGCGAAGGTCACGCCATGCTGTTCCGCGATGCCGACATCGAAGGCCTTGTCCGGATGCGCCTTGGCGAATTTGTCGACGCCCGTTCCGCTGGGCATGGCGGCGGTGATGGCACAGATGCGCGGATCGTCGTTCGCCAGCTTGGCCAGCGTTTCGCCGAAGACGTTCTGATAGGCGGGCGGGCCGCCCGTCGATTTCTTCTGTTTGCCGGTGACGACATCGAATTTGGCGACGCCGTGGTACTTGTCGGCGCTGTTTTCGGCGGGGGCATAGCCCTTGCCCTTCGTGGTCACGACATGGATCAGGACCGGGCCCTGTTCGCTGTCCCGCACGTTTTCCAGCACCGGGATGAGATGATCGAGATTGTGCCCGTCGATCGGGCCGACGTAGTAGAACCCGAGCTCTTCGAACATCGTCCCGCCGGTCACCATGCCTCGGGCGTATTCTTCCGCCTTCTCGAGACCGCCCCACACCCTTCGGCCCATCTTGCGCGCGATGCGCGACGCCATCGAGCGCAGACCGAGATATTCGCTGCTGGATACCATGCGCGCGAGGTATGCGGACAGCCCGCCAACCGGCGGAGCGATCGACATGTCGTTGTCGTTGAGGATCACGACCAGCCGGTTGCCGGCCTGTTCGGCATTGTTCATCGCTTCATAGGCCATGCCGGCGCTCATCGCGCCGTCACCGATCACGGCGATGCCGCGCCCCGGGCGGTTCTGCATCTTGTTGGCCATGGCAAAGCCCAGCGCAGCCGAGATCGAGGTCGAACTATGCGCAGCACCGAATGGATCGTATTCGCTTTCCGCGCGCTTGGTGAAGCCGCTCAGCCCGCCGCCCTGTCGCAGGGTGCGGATACGGTCGCGGCGCCCGGTCAGGATCTTGTGCGGATAGCACTGGTGCCCGACGTCCCACACCAGCTTGTCTTCCGGCGTATTGAAAACATAGTGGATCGCCGTGGTCAGTTCGACCACACCCAGACCCGAACCCAGATGGCCACCGGTCTGGCCGACCGCGTCGATCATTTCGGCACGCAATTCGTCGGAGAGTTGCCGCAACTGGTCCTTGCCGAGCTTGCGGAGATCGTCTGGGGTATTGACCGTATCGAGCAACGGCGTCTTCGGGCGACTTGTCATAACATGTCGCTCTACACCCACATAACGCGGCTGTCGACAAACGGCTGGTCGCTAGCGACGACCAGCACGCCGCCGCATGTCAGCCGGCGCAATCGTCGCACAGACCGCGCAACTCGACCACTGGGCGCACATCGGTAAACCCTGCATCCTTGCCCGCATCGCGCAGGGCGCCGGTCACCCGGTCGTCGTCGATATGCGTGGCTTTTCCGCAATCGTCGCAGATCAGGAAGATGCAATCGTGCCTGCAGCCGGGATGGGTGTTCACGAGATAGGCGTTGGCGCTTTCGATCCGGTTGGCCAGATTGGTCCGTACGAACAGGTCGAGGATGCGGTAGACGCTGTTGGGCGCCACCCGCTTTCCGCGCGAGCGCGATAGATTATCGGCAATGTCGTAAGCGCTGGCCGGCTTGTCGTGCTGCGCCAGTTCTTCGAAGACGGACTGGCGCATGCCGGTCCATTGTTCCCCGCTGCCTGTCAGCGTCGTGCGGGCGGCGTCGATCAGAGCGTCGCCTTCGTGTTCCTTGTGGGAATGTACATGTCCAGCCATGCGCCAAAAGGTAGGGCGCGGCGCGCCCCGGCGCAAGCTAGTCGCGCTGGAAGCTCGCGGAGTAGACCCCGGGATACATGGCTTTCAATGCCTTCACCTTGGGTGCATCCCAGCGCACGATATACCCGTTGCGCGGATTTCGAACCATGAAGTCCTGATGATAGGTTTCTGCCGGGTAGAAAGCCTGCGCGCGCTCGATCTTGGTAACGATCGGTTTCGACCACAGGCCCGCGCCTTTCAACTGCGCGATATAGGCTTTGGCGACGGCATTCTGTTCGGCCGACATCGGCACGATCGCGCTGCGATACTGGGCACCGGTATCCGGACCCTGGCGATTGAGCTGCGTCGGGTCGGCAACGACCGAGAAGAAGATCCGCAGCAACTGATCGTAACGGATCACCTTGGGATCGTAGGTGATCTTCACCGCTTCGGCGTGATCGGTAATGCCGCTGGACACCAGATCGTAACTGGCCTGGCGTTCCGTACCGCCATGATAGCCCGAGACGGCACTTTTCACGCCCTTCACATGGCTGAACACTGCCTCCACGCCCCAGAAGCAGCCACCTGCGAAGATCGCGGTCTTCAACCCGCTTTCGTTGGCAACACGCTCCGCCTGCGGCGCATTGACCGTCGCTTCGGCGGCAATGGCCGGCTGCTGGCAGGCGGAAGCCGCCAGCGCCAGCGCAAGACCGGCGAATGTCGCCCGCATACGCATCAAAGTATCGCTGCGATAAGTTGCGGCACGGCGGAGAGGATTTCTCCGCTGTTCACAAGCAGGATGGCAACGGCGCCGGCACCGAAGCCGATGCCGAAATTGCGATAGAGGTCGGGAGTAAAGAGGCTCATGGGGGGTTCTTTCGTCAACGTGTCCCACATGGTTACACACGCTGCCATTGCAACGCGCTTAATGCGTCCGTCGTCGTATATTCAGCTTCGTTTATCGAACCGGCCGGCTCAGTGCCGGAAGTGGCGCATCCCGGTAAAGACCATGGCGAGGCCATGTTCGTCGGCTGCGGCAACCACCTCGTCGTCACGGATGGAACCACCTGGCTGGATGATCGCGGTGGCCCCCGCCTCGGCGGCGGCCAGCAGACCGTCTGCGAAAGGGAAGAACGCATCCGACGCCACCGCGCTACCGACCGTGCGTGACTTGTCCCAGCCGTATTTCTCTGCCGCTTCCGCAGCCTTCATGGCTGCGATTCGGCTGGAATCGCGGCGGTTCATCTGGCCTGCGCCGATACCGGCGGTGGCGCCGTCCTTGGCATAGACGATCGCGTTGGATTTCACGTGACGGGCCACGGTCCAGGCGAACAGGCAGTCCTTTAGTTCCTGCTGCGTCGGCTGCCGCTCTGTCACGACTTTAAGATCGGCCTCGCTGATCGCGCCATTGTCCCGCGTCTGCACCAGGAGGCCGCCGGTGATCGGCTTGACCAGCAGACCGCCGCGCCGCGGATCGGGCAGATCGCCCGTGACGAGAAGGCGCAGATTCTTTTTCCTGGCAAAGGCAGCCCGCGCTTCTTCGCTTACCGATGGCGCGATCACGACTTCGGTGAAGATTTCGCAGATCGCTTCGGCGGTCGGCCCATCCAGTTCGGTATTGACCGCAACGATCCCGCCGAAGGCCGAAACGCTGTCGCAGGCGAGCGCTTCGTTCCATGCCTCGAGGAGGCTGGACGCCTGCGCCACGCCGCAGGGGTTGGCGTGCTTGACGATGATCACGGCAGGCTCGCCGCCGGCGAATTCGGCGCAAAGCTCCAGCGCGGCATCGGCATCGTTGTAATTGTTGTAGCTGAGTTCCTTGCCCTGCAGCTGCTCCGCCTGCGCGATACCGTGGCCATGCGGACCGGCGGGCGTATAGAGCGCTGCTTTCTGATGCGGGTTTTCGCCATACCGCAGTTCCACCGGCGCGCGGCCGTTGACGGCCAGGAAGTCGGGGAAGAGCTGCTGCTGATCGGCAAAGGCGAACCACTGGCTGATCATCGAATCATAAGCGGCAGTCGCGGCAAAGGCCTTGGCCGCGCATTTGCGGCGGAAATCCAGCGACGTCGCCCCGGACGCCTCGAGTTCGCCCACAAGCGTATCGTAATCGGCGGGATCGGTGACGATCGTGACGAACTGGTGGTTCTTGGCGGCGCTGCGCACCATGGACGGTCCGCCGATATCGATATTCTCGATGATTTCGTCCCGCTCCGCGCCCTTTGCGACAGTGGCTTCGAAAGGATAGAGATTGACCACGACGAGATCGATCGCACCGATTTCGTGCTCTTCCATGGCTGCGGCATGCTCGGCATTGTCGCGTACCGCCAGCAATCCGCCATGGACCATCGGGTGCAGCGTTTTCACGCGCCCATCCATCATCTCGGGAAAACCGGTCAGATCGGAAACGTCCCGCACCTCGAGACCCGCATCGCGCAGGGCCCTGGCGGTACCGCCGGTCGAAACCAGTTCCACATTTTTCGCCGCGAGCGCCTTGCCCAGATCCACCAAGCCGGTCTTGTCGGACACCGAAAGCAGTGCCCGCTTGATCGCCACGTCGGTCATGAATTTCTATCCCATGCGTTTGAGCAGCCAGGGGAAGCGACCCCCGCTGCGCGATGTCAGTCCTTCGACGACAAGCTGCTTCGTGGCCCGCGGGCGGCCTTGCCCGTCGACCCAGAGGCTGTCCTCGATCGCGATTTGCGCCTCGCCGCTATCGCCTCCGAGCCGGAATTGCCAGTAGCTTCCGTCGGGCAGGGCAAGCCCTGCGCCGCGCATGTCGTCCGACAGCCCGGCATCGATCCCGTGACCCAGATGGAACCGGATCGCAAAGGCGATCTTGCCGCGCTTGCCCTGGCGGCCCGATGGTTCAAGAACGTCTTCACCCGACAGGCCGGAACCGTCCGCGCCCAACAGCAGCGTACGCCGGTGGATCAGGCCGTATCGCGCAGCATAGCCATTGTGCGAAGCCTCGAGCCGCACGGCATCGCGCCCCTTCTGCTTCACCACGTTACGGGCGATATCCACTTCCTCTACGCCCTTGCCGATCTGCCCCTTGATCAGCACGGCGGTGGAATTGGCATCGTCGAGCACCAGCGTCGAATGGGCGGCCGTCCCGCGCAGGCCCTGCTCGATCCGCACCGGCACCTGCCCTCCGGCAAGTTCGGATCCGCCGCAATTGACGATGATGCGCTGTTCGCCGTGCGAAAATTCAAATGCCAGGGTGGAAGCGCAGCCGTGGCGTGCATGTCGCGCCCGCGGCGGCGGCGCGGCGTCGAACACCAGCACGGCCCTGCCCGCATCGGCGCGCTGATAGCCCCAGTACCGGCTGTCCTTGATCGGGCGCGTGCGCACGCCGCTGGCCCGGATCAATGCATCCACCTGCTGGCCTGAAGTTGCACCTGCGCCCTGCCAGCTACCCAGTGCGCGATCGCTCATCCGCAGCGTCAGCAAGGGGGGCACCAGCAGGCCAAGCATCGTTTCGAGTGCCGGCGGTGCGTCGCGGTCGACAGCTTCGTAACAGGCCCGCAGGTCAACCAGCAGCGCGATCGCTTCCATTTGCGCCAGTGGGCTGCGCGACAGCACACCGCCATCTTCGCTCACCAGTTCCCCCAGCGCGCGCAGCAGGCCCGCTTCGCCAAACAGGCGGCGCGGGCGGCCATCGGGCAGCAGCAACCCGGCGGCAACGATGGCGCACCAGCTTGTGACCTGCCCCAGTCGATCCTCCGCCCGGGCCACTTCACGGTCGAGGAAGCGCGCGGTCGCTTCCATCGATTCGAGCGCGCGCGAACGCAGACGGGCATCGCCCGACAGGATCAGCGGCGCCCCGACCAGCCATGCCATCAGCCTCAGACCGGCATGCTCGACCGTCCATGCCGGGCCTTTGGCGGGCACCGGATTGGCTTTCAGCCAGCGGGCGAGCAGGTCCTGCCCGATCGCGGCGCAATCTTCCCGCGGAGCGCAGGCGCCAAGGTCGCGCAACCAGGTAAATCCCTGCACCGCGCGCTGGACGGGCGGGGTAAGCTGGGCGTTGCTGGAGAAATCGACCTTGCCGACCGGAACCTTCAGCCCATGAACCAGGAATTGTCCGGCCCTCAGCGCCACACCCGCCGCGCGGTCGCCCTGAAGCGGGCTGACGACCGTTGCCAGCAGGCGCGGTGCTGCAGGCTTGCGCAGCGGTGCGGCCAGAACGGAACCGGGCACGCCCAGGCGATAGGCCCAGCGCACCATGCCATCGACCGGGCCGGTGCGGGGCGGCTGGAAGTCTGCCAGAACAAGGGTCCGCGCGGATTCGAGCGGGACCGTCTCGGGCCGTTCGGGCACCGTCTTTTCCACCAGGGGTTCGTCCATATCGGATAGGGGCAATGCAGGGGCATCGCCATTGTCCAGTGCGCGCCGATCCTCGCGCAGGAGAGTGCGCGCGCTGTCTGTCATGATTGTCCCTTCAGTGCCGCGATATTGGCAGCGTAACGGTCCGGCCCGCCCTTGAAGGTGGCCGAACCTGCAACAAGAACATCGGCCCCGGCGTCGACGCAGAGCCGCGCCGTTTCGGCATTGACTCCGCCGTCCACCTCGAGGTGGATCGCGCGGCCGGTCCGGTCGATCATCTTCCTGATCGCTTCGACCTTCTTGAGCTGCGAATGGATGAAGCTCTGCCCGCCGAACCCGGGATTGACGCTCATCACCAGTACGAGGTCGACCTCGTCGATCAGGTAGTCGAGCATCTTGGCCGGTGTGCCCGGATTGAGCACGACGCCGGGCCTGGCCCCGGCGGCGCGAATTGCCTGCAGCGTGCGATGGATATGCGGGCCCGCTTCGGGATGGACGGTAATGAAATCGGCCCCCGCTTCTGCGAAGGCATCGATATACGGATCGATCGGCGAAATCATCAGATGGACGTCGAAGGGCTTGTCCGTATGCGGACGCAGCGCCTTCACGACAGCCGGGCCGATGGTGATGTTGGGCACGAAATGCCCGTCCATCACATCGACGTGAATCCAGTCTGCACCCGCCTTGTCGATGGCGCGCACTTCCTCGCCCAGCGCGGCAAAATCGGCGGAAAGGATCGAAGGGGAAATCAACGGGGTGGTCATGCGGGCGCTTTTGCCTTGGTCGCGTGTGAGCCTTGGCTCGCCCTACGCGCGCGAAACGAGCGTTAACAAGCGAGGGTGATGGCCTTTTCCACACCGCTCGCGCGCAATGCGCAATCCCGCTTCTGCCGAAACGGGGCAGCATGAACGCTGCTTGCGCCGAAAATTCAGCCGCAATTCAGCGCAATCTGTTAGAACGCGCGATATATCGGGGGGTCGAGGATCCCTCATGCCCGGTAGCCAAAGCGCCGGCTCGCACACAGTTGAAGACGGATCTTTTATATGAATCGCAACCTCATCGCCACCACCGGCATTGCTGCGCTCGCCCTGACGGCACTGGCTGCACCGGCACCGGCCGACGCGCAATATCGCCAGACGATCAGCCATGATCCAGCGAAATGCGCCAGCGGCAAGGGGCCCGCGGTGCGCGTCACGATTACCGACATCAAGGAAAACGGCGGCATCATTCGCGTGCAGAGCTATCGCGGGACGAAGGAAGACTGGCTCGAAAAGGGCAAGTGGATCTACCGCATGGAAGCGCCCGCAAAAGCCGGAACGATGACCTTCTGCATGCCGGTTCCCAAGCCCGGCGTTTACGGGATCGCCGTACGCCACGACGTGAACGGCAATGGCAGCACCGACATCTTCAAGGATGGCGGGGCCATGTCGAACAACCCGAGCATCAACATCTTCAATCTCGGCAAGCCGAGCTACAAGAAGACGGCCTTCAACGTCGGCTCTGGCGTCGAATCGATCTCGATCCGCATGCGCTACCGTTAGGCGCGGCGCTTGCGCCACAGCTCGACCAGCGCCCCGGGCGCGGCGAGCAGGGGATGCCGGGCCCTGAACGGCGTCACCTCCAGCGCAATGCCGGTATGCCGCTGGAGCTTCCAGGCGGCATAATCGGCTGCGCCGTCGAAGGTCGTCGTAGCCTTGGCAAGGCGCAACAGGTTGAGCGGCTTGCCCAGCCGGGCGCGTCTGCTCCACCACTTCAAGACACGGCGGCGTTCGGCACTGTTCGGCAGGGGCTCGAACAGTCCGTTCATACGTTTGAATCGCATGCCTCCCGCATTCCATGCGATCGGCAGAAGCCCGTCGAAATGCTCCGCGTTCACCTCCAGTATGGAATTTTCGCGCCCCGGCTTCTCTACCCGGAACTCGGCCTTGTACGTCGCGCGAAACAGGGCACGCCAGTAATCGTCCGCCGTTCCGCGCGCCGGACCAACCACGGCGGCAAGCCGGCCTGCGGTAACCGCCGCAGCGCATAACGCCTGCGTAACCTCGGCTCGCGCCTCCTCGTTTGCCTGCCAGACGAGCGCCGAGGGCTGCACGAACCGCGCCCAGATCGTGGTGTCGTGCGAGAGGCCCTTGGCGGCATTTGCGAATTGCCTGAGCGACATCGTCGCGATCTTGGCCCGTAAACGCTCGCCCGCATGATCCCACTCGCGATAGCTCACGCGCGGCCAGATCCGCTCCCGCTGGGGACCGGGCAGCAGGATGTAGAAATCGAGTACGCCCTCGAGCGATCCGGTTCTCAGGTTGGAGCCGTAGAAAAGGACCGCGAGCGCCCCGGCCTCTTCGCCGAGGCGCTTCGCATAGGCGGCAACCTCATCGCGTACCGATCGATCGAACGATGCGCCGATCCGCTGCGCAAGATCGCCGTTCACACGCTGACGAAGGTAAGTTCGGGCCCCTGTTCGATCCGGTAGCGGCCGGGAGGGAAGGCCTCGCCATCGAGAATGACCCGCTCGCCGACGTCCAGCGCCAGACCCTCGGCATCGAGCTGGTGAAGCCCGGCGTCCGCCAGCCAGCCGGGCCGCCAGCCCATCAGGATCGCAGGCATGCTGGCGAGCAGGCGCCGTCTGGAATGATCGAGCAAAGCCAGCTTGAGACCGGGACGGGGCTTTCCGAAGAGATGGATCCCCATCGGCATGTGAGTCAGCGTAGACGCCAGAAAAACGCTGCGACGGTTGATGTCACCATGTCCGGAATGAGGCACCGGTTTGCCAGAAGGCAGATAATGGAGTCGCATTTCGGTGCCGCGGCGCCATTTGTTGCGATCGGTACCGAACAGGGCCTGAAGAATGCCCCAGACGCTCGCCGCGCCGACGGCAAGGCTGTTGAAGAAACCGAGCGAATGCGCATCCTGCCCGGCATCGACACCGTGGGTGAAGGCACCGGCCCCGATGATAAAGCCAAGCATGGCCGGACCGTCATCGCCCTCGCGGCTGATCGCAAGCGGACGCCGCACTATCCGGCGCCCGGACGAATAGGCTGCTATCGCCCCTTCCAGGCTCCAGTCGACCGGAGCACCCAGATCCACATTCAACGCATTGGTCTTGCCTTTGGGCAGGACGGCGATGGCCGGCCAGCGATCGCCGAAAACCGTCTGCCCCATGGTCAGCACGTCGCGGACAGTTCCGTCGCCGCCGCTTATCACGAGGAAATCGATACCATCGCGCGCGAAGTCGGCCAGCGCATGAGCGATATCTTCGCGCGCACGCGGCTGGACGACGGTGATATTGCCCGATGCGGTGCAGGCAAGGTCCTGGCCTTTGTTGCGATGGCTGCGCGGATTGTAGATGACGCCGATACGCGGCGTGGAAACACGATAAGCGCCGGACCTTCCATGCGGCCTGGGGGCCGACATCGCGGTCTGCCGCAGGGGCAGGCTGTCAAAATTGTAGATTAGCCGGTCCATGAGCCTTGTACCTAAATCGCGCCCTTCGGCGCTACCTAGGGTATTTTCCGAAAATTGTAATGGTCTAGTGGTAATCCGGGCAGTCATGGACGGGCCGGTTGCCCCGCCAGAATCATCTGGCCAAGCCCGCTGGCCAGTCTTAGGCTCGGCTGCAGATGAACCGTCAAGCCAGCAATTCCACGCGAGAGCAGTGCGCCCGCGCCACCCCGACGATCGCGTCGTCCTACCGATGATCAGCTACGACGAGGCCTTGACCCGCCTGATCGGCGCAGTGCAATCATTGCCTGGTGAAACGATTGGCCTGGACGCGGCCGAAGGACGGACACTCGCGAAACAGGTCGTTGCGGCTATCGACGCCCCGCGAGCCGATGTGTCGGCCATGGATGGTTATGCCGTTCGCATGACCGAGGCACGGGCGGGTGACTGGCTGAACCTCGTCGGAGAAGCGGCAGCCGGTGCGCCTTTCGGGGGGGACATGTCCTCGGGCGAAGCCGTGCGTATATTTACCGGAGCCTATGTGCCCACAGGTGCCGACTGCGTCGTGATGCAGGAATATGCCGAGTGGAATGGAGATCGGGTCCGGTTTCGCGAGGGGTTCGGACCGGCGCGCCACATCCGAAAACGCGCCGGCGATTTTGCGAAGGGCTCGACCCTGCTGGAGGTCGGCCAGCGATTGACGCCCCGCGCGATGGTTGCCTTGGCCGGAGCCGACATCGCCGGGATCGAAGTCACCCGCCGGCCCAAGGTGGCCGTCATTGCAACCGGAGACGAGCTGGAACAGCCCGGCTTGGCACATCTTTCGCCCCACGGCCTGCCCGAATCCGGCAGTTACGGAGTGGCCGCGCTCGCAATGTCCTGCGGCGCGACGCTCGCGGAGCGGATGCGAGGCCGTGACGATCTTGATGTCTTGTCCGGGCTGGCGCGGCGGGCCCTCGACATCGCCGATTGCGTGGTCGTCATAGGCGGCGCCTCTGTGGGCGATCACGATCTTGCACGGCCCATGTTTGCAGAGACCGGGCTGCACGAACATTTCGCCAGGATTGCAATCAAGCCGGGCAAGCCTGTCTGGTTTGGCATGTGCGGCGATAAGCCCGTCCTCGGCCTTCCGGGCAATCCGACCTCGGCGATGGTGACGGCGCGGTTGTTCCTTGTCCCGCTGCTAGCCGCGATGCAGGGGGGTAACGGAGCAGACGAAGTGCGTTTTATGCCGCAAATCCTTGCCGCGGATCTGCCGCCGAACGGTTCTCGCGAAGCCTTCGTGCGTGCACGGGCCACGGAAGGGGGCCTTCTGCCCGCGGACAATCAGGAAAGCGGAGCGCAGGCACCGCTGGCGTCGAGCGACTGGCTGATCCGCCGCCCAGCCAATGACGAACCATGCTCTTCAGGGGATGTCGTGCGCGCGATCAGATTCTGACGGTCAACCACCCTGCTTTTTGGCTGACGGGATCAAAGCAGGCGGTGAGGGTCGTTGACGACCAGCGCACTGTCATTGCGGGCCAGCGCCAGCAGGGTCAGTCGCCCCTCGCGCGCGCGCGCAATCGCGAGGCTGGAAGGGGCGCTTATCGTGACCAGCATCGGGATGCCGGCACGCACGGTCTTCTCGACCAGTTCCTGGCTGCACCGCGCCGATAGAAGAACGAAACCCTCTTCATGGTTCAGCCCTTTGCGACCCAGCCCGCCGATCAGTTTGTCGAGCGCATTGTGCCGACCGACATCTTCGCGCAGCAGCAAGATCTGGCCATCGAAAGAGCAGAAGGCTGCTGCATGCGCGGCGCCCGTCGCTTCCCCCAGCCGCTGATGGGAACGCATGGAGGATAGCGCCTTGTGGATCGCTGCGGGGTCGACCACCGGCTTTGCCTGGACCGGCTCGATCGGAGCAAGCGCGGCAGCGACGGAATCGATCCCGCATATGCCACAGCTGCTTTCGGACACCCGCGTCCGCGCCCTTTCCATGATGCGTGGGAGGCTGGACGCCGGAAGGTTGGCGCGAGCGACCCAGCCTCCGCCCGTTTCGTGCAAGTCGATCGCGTCAATCTCGCCGCGACGCGCCAATCCTTCGGCCGTCGCGAAACCTGCCACAAAATCTTCCAGATCGGTCGGGGTTGCCATCATTACGGCAAAGCCGATGCCGTTGAATTCTATCGCTATCGGGGTTTCCACCGGTACAATGCGCGCCGCATCCTCCACGCTCTGCGTCTCGAAATCGAGCTTTCGCAGCGCGTGAACCTCGGCTGCAAGTCCAAGTGCGGTTCCCTTTTCCAGCGCGGCCAACATTGGCGGCGTGTTGATGTTTACCGGAGGCTGGCCGCGATAGTCGACATAGCGTGCACCGCAGGCCTCGATCCACGAAAAGACCGAGCGCTTGCCGGAACGCAGATGATCGTCCAGCGCTCCGGCAAGATCACTCGGCCAAAGGCCGAACAGCCAGTGATCGCGCAGCACTGCGGGGCCTTGGCCAGAAAGAAGATCAAGCAAGTCGTCAGGAATGGGATGCGCATCGATGGGCGCGCTCAACACGGCGTCGAAGCCGTTGTCACGCGCATGAATCAGCGCAGCGCAAAGCCCGCCAAGCGGTCCCAGACCGGGCTCGGGCCGGTCGGTAAGCATCTCGATATCGCGGGAATTAGCCGTTTCACTTCCCCCACAGATCACTATCTCTGCGCTAGCGGCAGCGAGGGCAGAAATCGTGTGATCGAGCAGGCTGCGTCCTTGCCAGAACGCAGCTCGCTTGTCCGAGCCGAACCGCTGGCTGTGTCCTCCCGCCAGAGCGGCTCCGAGAATGCGGCGCTGCTGATATATCACGAACGGTGTTCCTTAAGAGTAGGTGCAGCAAACTTCCCCAGCGCTCACACATCAGCGCCCGGTTGCCAACTTGCGTTGGCAAAGTCATTGTTTGCAAGTGATGGATGTCCGGGAGAAATTTCCCTCTCACCGCGTTTATCATGAACCCGGAAGCCTCGCCCGTCCGACCCTAGTGCAGGCGAAGCGCGGGGAAGGAGAACCAGATGGCCGACGATACCGCAAAATCCAACGACGATCTTCCTCATTCGCCCGGCCCTGCCGGCGGCTGGGGCTCGATGAAAGGTATCGCGAGCATCTATGGCGAAACCTGGGCGTCACCCGGCGCGCTCGACGGATTGAGGCGGTTGAACAAGCCCAAGGGTGTGATGTGCGTATCGTGCGCCTGGCCCAAACCGGCCAATTATTCGGCGTTCGAGTTCTGCGAGAACGGCGCGAAGGCGACCTTGTGGGAGCTGACCAAGGATCGCTGCACGCCCGACTTCTTTTCTGCCGACGGCCATACAGTGACCGAATTGCGCGAATGGTCGGATCACGAGCTGGAGAAATCCGGCCGCCTGACCCACCCGATGAAATACGATGCCGCGTCGGACCGGTATGCCCCGATCGACTGGGACGATGCCTTTGCCCAGATCGGCGCGACACTACGCGACCTGCCGCGTGACGACGTGGTGTTTTACGCTTCCGGCCATGCGGGGCTGGAGGCTTCCTATCTCTACGCCCTGTTGGCGCGTGCGTACGGCAACAACAATTTGCCGCAAAGTTCGAACATGTGCCACGAGACGACTTCGGTCGGGCTCACCAAGGTGATCGGGTCTCCGGTCGGCACCGTTACCTTCGACGATCTGGCCGAAACCGACTGCTATTTCTATTTCGGCCAGAATCCAGGCACCAACAGCCCGCGCTTCCTCCACAATCTGAAGGATCTGAAGGATCGCGGCGGGAAGATCGTCACGTTCAACCCGGTGATCGAGCAGGGGCTCGTTTCCTTCGTCGACCCGCAGAACCCTCTGGCCATGATGACGGGCAAGGAAACCATCATCTCGGACCAGTACCACCAGCTCAAGTCCGGTGGAGACGTGGCGGCGATCCTTGGTCTGTGCAAGGTCGTGGTCGAGGCCGACGATGAGGCACAGGCCGCGGAAACGCATGAAGTCATCGACCATGACTTCATCAAGCAGCACACGACCGGCTTCGACGAATTCATCGCCTGCTGCCGCAACACGAAGTGGGCGGATATCGAACAGGCGAGCGGTCTCACCGAGGCGGCTCTGCGCGATGCGGCTCAGGTATATATCGACTCCGAAAAGACGATCGGCGTCTATGGCATGGGGTTCACCCAGCACACGCATGGCGCGCTCAACATAGCGATGATGGTCAATCTGCTTCTGCTGAAGGGCAATATCGGGCGGCCCGGTACGGGGTGTTGCCCGGTGCGGGGTCATTCCAATGTGCAAGGCCAGCGCACCGTCGGAATTGCCGAAAAGGCGCATCTGGTCCCGCTCGACAGGCTGAAGGAACTGTTCGATTTCAATCCGCCGCGCAAGGACGGGATGCATATCGTCGACGCCGTGCAGGGCCTGATCGAAGGCCGTGTGCGGGGGTTCGTTTCGCTCGGGGGTAATCTCGTTCGCGCCGTTCCCGATCAGAAGCGCATGGAAGAAGGCTGGTCCAGTCAGGACATTACCGTGATGGTATCGACCAAGCTTAACCGCAGCCATCTCTATCCGGGCAAGTCCGCCTATATCCTGCCCTGCCTCGGCCGATCCGAGATGGACGAGCAGGCGACCGGGAACCAGGCTGTCACCAGCGAAGACAGTTTTTCGATGATCAACGGATCGATCGGGCACCGTCCGCCCGCCTCGCCACATCTGAAAAGCGAGCTGGAAATCGTTGCCGGCATCGCCAAGGCCACATTGGATTCAAACCCCAAGCTGAAATGGGACGAGTGGACGGCCGATTATTCGCTGGTGCGCGACCTGATCGAAGCGACCTACCCCGACGACTTTCACGACTTCAACAAGCGGATGTTCCAGCCGGGCGGCTTCTGGCGCGGGAATCCAGCCGCCGAGCGGATCTGGAAGACCGACAGCGGCAAGGCGGTCATCACTACGCCGCCACAACTCGATTCTCTCGGTTTCAAAGACAAGCCGGGCCGTTACCGGCTGCTCACGATGCGCTCGAACGACCAATTCAATACCACAATCTACGGCTATTCCGACCGTTTCCGTGGCATCGAAGGCACGCGTGATGTCGTCTTGATGAACCCCGATGATATCGCCGCAGCAGGTCTTTCCGACGGGGATAGCGTTCGCCTTGTCACCGATTACGACGGCGATGACATCGAGAGGCATTTGGGCGGGCTGAAGCTCGTCGCCTACAAGCTGCCACGCGGTACGATCGCGGGCTATTACCCCGAATGCAACGTGCTGGTTCCGATCACGCATCATGACCAGATTTCGAAGACGCCGGCCTCGAAGTCGATCCCGGTACGTATTGAGGCGGCTTGACGTAAAGGAGGATACGTCTCGATCAGTAAGAGGATGAGCGCTTGATCCCCCCATGGGCGGAGGCGATTGCCAGCAGCCTCTTGCTGCTGGGTGTGACTTGCGCGATCTACATGGTCTGGGAAATGGTGCGTCATCCGCCGCAGATGGCCGTGATGCGCTATGTCTGGCCCTTATGTGCGCTTTTTTCCGGCCCTTTACTGATCTGGTTTTATCGACACTATGCCGGGCCGCACGCAGACGATGCGCCCTTTGCCGCGAAAGTCGCCAAAGGCACGCTGCATTGCGGCGCCGGATGTGCACTTGCCGACCTGATTTGCGAAAACCTTGCGCACTACGTCCCGGGCGTGCTGGCTTATTTCGGGCTAGGCACAATATTCTCTACGGAAATCTTCGCGGTCTGGACGATGGACTATGGCTTCGCCTTGCTGACGGGCATCGTGTTTCAGTATTTTGCAATCGCCCCGATGCGCGACCTGTCGGTTGGCGAGGGCGTAATGGCGGCTGCAAAAGCCGATGTGCTGTCGCTCACAAGCTGGCAGGTCGGGATGTACGGCTTGATGGGCCTTGCCCACTTCATCCTGTTTCCCGCATTTGTCGGTGACAAAGTCGATGCTGGAAATCCGGTCTTCTGGGCCGCCATGCAGATGGCCATGCTGGCCGGGTTTGCCTCAGCCTATTTCCCGAACTGGTTCTTGATCCGGTCCGGACTGAAAGAGGAAATGTGACTGCGCCGGTGGTGCTGGGCGATGAGCCACTGTGTCCTTCAAGTGCCTGATGCGGTCAACGCGGCTGCGCTTCATGTATCGCCGCACCCGTGTCGTGCATTCGGCCGCTGAGGTCCGACATGATGTACCAGGTTCCGCCAGCCATGATGACCAGCAGGGTGGCCGAAAACAGCACCAGAAGCAGGTCTTCTCTCGATTGCCCGCCGGAGAAGCTGAGGTGGAGAAAATTCCGCATGTGTACGACGATCTGCAAGATAGCCGCCGCACAAATAAAGGCGATCTTCCATCGCACAGGCAGATCCGACATTGCGGCAGCAAACGCCCCTACCGTCAGGAACAAGCTGGCCGTGAAGCCGATGGCATAGCTTCTGATTTCGCTACCCGCACTGTCCTGCGGGTCGAGCTCTCCGGTGTTGGGCTTGGTCATGCGAGCGGCACCAGGAATACGAGGGAAAAGATTCCGACCCAGATGAGGTCGAGGAAGTGCCAGAACACGCCGAGCATCGACAGGCGCACCTTCACCACGTCGTCGAGACCGCGTATCGCAATCTGCGCGATCATCGCGAATATCCACAAGACGCCCGACAGGACATGGACGCCGTGCAAGCCCACCAGCGTCCAGTAGGAACTGAGCCAGCCGCTGACCTGCGGCGTGCCGCCCTTCCCGGCCTGCGTGATGAAATCCTTCACCTCGAAGAACAGAAAGCCAGCGCCGAGCGCAGCGCACAGCAATAACCATGCAGCCACTTTGCCGCGGCCCTGGTCGTATTTCACAGCAAGCGAGACGCCCCCGTAAGCGGCACCGCCGACGAGGAGGAAAGCCGTCTGGATCGCGACGCTCTTGATATCGAACAGGTCCTGCGGGCCGGGTCCCCCGGCCATTCCGATGGGATCGAGGTAGGATGCATAGGAGGCGAACAGGATACCGAAGATGATGAGGTCGCTCATCAGGAATACCCAGAAACCGAACACCGTGGTTTCGGCCTGGTCGTGCGCTTCCCCGTGCCCATCGCCCAGATTCAGCCCGGGATAGAGGTTGGTTTCGCTCATCCGGCAAACTCCGAAAGATCGGGGACCCCGCGGTTGCGTTCGGTTTCCTCATCGGCGCGGGTTGCGGGTGCGAAGCTGGCCACTTGCTGGCGGAACCGCCGGTCCGCTTCCTCGACCTGTGCTGCCTTGACGATCCTGGGCTCGATCACCCGCATTGCGCGCAAAGCTACGATGGCGGGGATCGCCAGAAAGCTCAGTACTGCCAGCCACCAGATGTGCCACACCATCGCAAAACCGAGGCCGAAGGAGGCGCCTGCTATCAGCAGGCCGTGCGCCGTATTGGCGGGCATCTCGATATCGCGATATTTCTCCGGCGCCCTCCAGGGATCCCCAGCGCGCTTGCATTCGCCCCAGTCGTCGCGCGCGGCGACATGCGGGATGCGCGGGAATGTCCACTCCGGCACTGGCGCGGGGGTCGACCATTCGAGTGTCGAGCCGTTCCACGGATCACCCCCCGGAACGGCCAGAGCGGAGCGGTTGCGATAGCTGGTCCAGAAAGTCCAGGCGAGGCTGCCCAGAGCACAAAGCATAAGAACGCCACCGAAGGCGGCAATATACATCCACGGCATGAAGTCCGGGTTCTGGAAGGTCGGCGAGCGGCGCGGCATGCCCATCAGGCCCAATACGTAGAGCGGCATAAAGGTGAAGACGAAACCACCGACGAACAGGAAGGCGGTGCGCCGCCCCCAGGTCTCGCTGAGCCGAAAGCCGAAAGCCTTGGGAAACCAGTAATGGATGCCTGCCAGCATGCCGTAGAGCACGCCGGGAATGATGACATTGTGGAAGTGCGCGACGAGGAATGTCGAGTTGTGAACCTGATAGTCGATCGACGGGTTGGCAAGGATGATGCCCGACAGCCCGCCGATGACGAACAGCAGGAAGAAGCCGGTCAGATACACGATCGGCGCCGTCACCCGGATACGCCCGCGCCACATCGTCGCCATCCAGTCATATATCTTCACACCTGTCGGAATGCCGATGATCATTGTCGCGATGCCGAAGGCGATGTTGACGCCCGCGCTCTGCCCCATGGTGAAGAAGTGGTGGAGCCAGACTGTGAAGCTGATCACCGCTATACTCATGCTGGCAATTACCAGCGAGGTGTAACCGTAAAGCCGCTTGCCCGAATAGGTCGAGCTGATTTCCGAGAAGACACCGAAGGCAGGAAGGATCAGGACGTAGACTTCCGGGTGGCCGAACATCCAGAAGATGTTGGCGTAATTCATCATGTTGCCACCGGCATCATTGGTGAAGAAGTGGAAGTCGGCATAGCGATCAAGCGCCAGCATCGCACTCGACACGGTGAGTGCGGGCATCGCATAGATCAGCATGATCGCGACGCACAGGCTGGTCCAGCAGAACAGCGGCATGCGCATGAAATGCATGCCCGGCGCGCGGCTCTTGAAGATGGTTACGGCGAAATTCATGCCGGTCAGTGTCGATCCCATGCCCGAGATCAGGATCGCCCATAGCCAGTAGTCGACGCCCTCACCGGGGCTAAAATCGATGCCGGTATAGGGCGGATACATCGTCCAGCCGCCCGTGCCGAACTTGCCGACCAGCAGCGAGATCATGACCAGTGCCGCCCCGGTAGCGGTCAGCCCGAGGCTCACCTGATTGAGAACGGGAAAGGCCATGTCGCGCGCGCCCAGCTGCTGCGGCATCACGAAATTGATGAGGCCGATCAGCAGTGGCATGGCGACGAAGAAAATCATGATCGTGCCGTGCGTGCTGAAGAGTTGCGCAAAATGGTCGGGAGCGACGAGGCCGCCTTCCTGTTCGGTCAAAGTGCCGAGCGCCGTTGTCTGGTGCGCGCGCATCACAAAGCCTTCAATGATGCCACGTGCCATCATGATCAGCGCAAGTGCGATATACATGATGCCGATCTTTTTGGCATCGGCCGACGTCAGCCAATTGCGGTAAAGCGGGCCCCACCAGCGCATCCAGGTCAGCAGCAGCACTCCGGCGAGCGCGCCCAGCACCAGCACGCTGGCAGCACCCGCACCCACGATTGTGCTGCTGTTCACATCTCGCAAAAGATCGGTGTAGGGCGTTACGCTCCAGTCGAGATTGCCGAAGATCGGGCTTGTTTGCTGGCTCACTTGTCCGCCCCCGCCGTGTCGGCTTGCGGCAAGCCGGTGCCCCCCCAACGTCCGTCGGAAGACGCTCCGCCGGGACCGTGATATTTGGCAATAATCTGCTGGAACGCATCCTCCTGTCCCAGCGTCATCATGATCGGCTCCGCACTCTTTTCGAGCCCCAGATCCGTTCGCGCGTCGGCCAGAACGGACTGTCGGCGCAGGGTTGCGTAGCTGCGTTCGTCGAGTGTCGGCCCCCTTGCCCCTTCGGCAACCCATACCGCATAATCCGATGGGGCAAGTGCGCGGACAGTGAATTTCTGACGACCGAAGCCGCTGCCGTTGAACTGGGTGTTTTCGCCCTCTGCCGCGCCTGCCCGAGTGGCGGAAAAATTCAGCTTCGTCGTCATCCCGGGCATGGCGTAGATCTGTCCGGCAAGCGGAGCGATCAGAAAGCTTTGCATGACCGTGTCTGTCGTCAGCGTAATTTCTACCGGCCGCCCGACGGGAACCGCCAGTTCACCGACTGTCGCAACCCCTTCTTCGGGATAGATAAAGAGCCATTTCCAGTCGAGCCCGACGGCTTGAACTTGCAACGGCTCTGGGCCGAGGGTTTTATAGGGATCGAGCTTTGCGGTGGAATACCACAGCCAACTAGCGAGGACGATAACGACCAGAACAGGCACACCCCACAGGGCATATTCCAGCTTCTTCGAAAACTCCCACTCAGGTGTGTAGTCGCCGCGTGGCTTTGTGTAACGATAGCGCCAGAGGATGAGGGGCACGCCGACCAGCACCGGAAGGATCACGATCATCGTAATCCCCACCACACGCAACAGGTGCGAAAACTGCTCCTCGGCGACGGGGCCCATGGGCTGGAGAAAGCTCTGCTGCAGGGTGCTGGAGGCCATGGCCGACGTTGCCCCCAAACACGCGAACAGGCCAATCGCCCCTAGCTTAATCCAGAACTTGGATCCCGTCCCCACTCATCGCCCCCGGAAAGCCACCTTGTATTCAGCAGCCGGGAGGTCTGATCCAGGCTGACTATCGATGCGTCACGTCCCCGCTAGCATCCGATGCTCGTACTCAGCTCGCTGTAGAAAGCCTGTTCTGTATAGAGCTTGCCGCGTCCTGCACGCCGCCCATGTCGTCGCTTTCAAGAGCGGAACGAGCCGACTGAACATCTTCGGTCAGCCCTGCACGCATATCCTCAGGGAATTCGACGATGTTGTCGTTGATCAGGCGATCAAGGTCTTCCAGGGCAACAGCTGCCTGGGCCCTGTCCAGATTGTCGGACGCAAGGCGTTGGGCAAGCGTTAGCGCTTCGGATTGCGCTTCCGACGAAGTTGCCGACCTATCTTCGAAACCCGGTTGGTCCAGCGTCGACGCTTCGGTCTGCTCTTCCTGCTGCGCCTGTGGGCTGCCACAAGCCGAGAGGGCAAAAACCAGCGGCAGGGCAAGTATCGAGTATTTCACGTTGCGGATCATTGTCTTTCCCGTCCTGTACGAGGCATGCTCGCGTTAATTGTCGCCGCCAAGTTAGCGGCTGGGGCGTTCATCGCAAGAAATTGTTCCTGAGCAGATCGACCACTTCCCGCGCCCTGCCGTCAAGCACAGCCTTGACCCCGAACAGGGCCGTTCCGGCGACCTGCGAGGCTTCGATCTTTGGCGGCATGACCAGTTCCATCTGGTTGACCTTCACATCCAGCAGGGCTGGCCCATCGTGGCGCAGCCATGCGTCCATCGCTGGCGCTAGGGCGTCCGCATTCTCGACGTGCCATCCAGCAAATCCGCAGGCTTCGGCCAATTTGGCGAAGTCGGGATTGTGTAGGCCGGTAAAATGATCGACCAATCCTTCGACGCGCTGCTCCATTTCGACGAAGCCGAAGGAATTGTTGTGAAACACCAGAAGCTTCAGGGCGACGTCTTCCTGCACTAGGGTTAGCAGATCGCCCATCAGCATGGTCAAGCTGCCGTCACCGCACATCGCGATGACCTGACGGTCAGGATAGGCGAGCTTGGCGCCCATCGCCTGCGGCATGCCACTTGCCATCGTGCCGTGGAGCAGCGTGTTGAGAAAGCGTCTCTTGCCGTTGGCCCTCACATGCCGCAGCATCCAGACCATCGACGTGCCTGCATCCGAAACGATGATTGCATCGTTTGCCGCCTTATCGTCGAGCATGTTGGCCACGAATTGCGGATGGATCAGAGAAGGATCGCTTTCCTCGCCTTCCTTTTCGTAGCCTTGCAGGTCTTCGTGCCACTGTGCGAGCTGCGCTTCCAGGTGGCTCGCATCAGATTTTTCCGCGACCAGCGGCACTAGGTTCGCCATCGTTGTCTTCGCGTCTCCGACAAGGCCGAGATGGATGGCGGATCTTCGCCCAAGATGCGTAGGATCGATATCGATCTGGGCGATCTTTTTGGCGCCTGGATAGTACTGAGTATAGGCAAAGTCGCAGCCGAGCGTGATCACAAGATCCGCATCTTCCAACGCTTCCACGCCCGCCTTGTTACCGAGAATGCCGTTTACGCCGACATTGTACGGGTTGTCGGGTTCGAGGAATTCTTTCGCCCGCGTCGTGTGCACCATGGGCGCTTTCACCTTTTTACAGAAGGCGATGATTTCCTTGCGTGCATCGCGCGCGCCGATCCCGGCATAGACGGATACCTTGGCCGCGCCATCCACCAGCGCAGCCAGTTCGGCCATTTCGGAATCATTCGGGCGGCAAACGGGATGCGGGCGGTGGACCTGCCAATCCATTGCATCATCATCGGTTTCGGTAAACATGTCGCCATTGACGATGACGACAGCCACACCCTTTTTCGTGAGCGCAGCCTGCGCCGCCTTGGTAACGATGCGGCGCGCCTGCGAAGGATGAGAGATATATTCGCAAAAATGCGAATGCTGCTCGTAAATCTTCTTCTGGTCGACTTCCTGCGGGAAGTTAAAGCCGCTTTCGGTGCGCGCAACGTCCGACGCGATCAGCACGACCGGCGCCCCGTTGCGATGGCTTTCATAAATGCCGTTGACAAAATGTAGCGAGCCAGGACCGCATGTGCCGGCGCAAACCGACAGCTCTCCTGTCATGTAGGATTCCCCGCCAGCGGCAAAAGCGCCGGCTTCCTCATGACGGACACCGATCCAGCGTAGGTCGCTCTTGGCCACCGCGGTGGTGAAATGATTGATCGTATCGCCAGGAATGCCGTAAACCCGCTTCGCACCTGCTTTCTCCAGAGCGTCCACCACGATTTGCGCCACATTTTTCGACATGTTCATTCCCTCGGAAGATTGGCTGTCCGGGTCGCTTTACGCGCGCGACTTCAGCTCACACGCTGCGAAACGATCTTCCCGTCCTTCAGAATAATAGCTGTTCCACGTTGCAGAGGTTCCCAACCTTGGGAATCCAGGGGCACCGATGCGAAAAGGTAGAGGGGGCCCGATATTTCGTCGATCTTCGCCCCCGTGGCATTCCAGCTGTCACCAAGGTTTTTATCGTCGAAAAAGCGAACGTTCAGGCCAGGCTCGCGCGGGTCGGTCAATCCGTGCTCTGTTTCGAAGCGGCGTCGGTCCGCATGAACGAACAGATGTTCGCCATCGAAAAATAGGAAGTTGGAGCTTCCCAGTTCGCGCATTTCCGACGCAAAGCGCGCAAATACGTCAAACCGCGCCTCCGCTGTGATCGAGCCTGCCGTGCGCAACCGCTCGAGAAGCATGAGGAACGCCAATTCGGAATCCGTGTCGCCAATGCGGTGAGGGACCCATTTGCGGGCTTCTTCAAGCTCCTCGATGCCCGGCAAATCTCCATTATGCGCAAAGGCATGCCGCTTGCCCTCTACAACTCGATCGAACGGATGCGTATTGGCCAATGCGGGCTTTCCCGACGACGCTCTGCGCACGTGCGCCATCAAATGCTTGGAAGGCCTCTCGTAGCGAACGACCATCCGCGACAGTTCGCTGGTGGCGGCAGGGTTGGGCTCGCGGAACAGGTAGGCATCGCGATCCTGGGCGAAAAGGATACCCCATCCATCGCGATTGCGATGCTTCTCGCCACCCTCGGCCGCGAAGAGATCAAGTTCGTAGCAGACCGTGTGCGGTACAGATGCACTCATCGCAAACAGTTCACACATCGATACCTCTCCAATTCGTCGATCGTGGACATTCGCGCCAAGTGACGCTTATTCCAAACAGGTCTATCGTTTTATCGGGCCACCGAAAGGCGACGCGCTTTCGCCCTCTGCTCGTGCTGAGATTGCCCCGCTCACTATGACATTCTGATAAGCATAGGGAATTTCTATACCCACCTCGTCAAAGCGCTTCTTGATCTGTTCCAGCAGGTCATATTCAACCGCTTTGGCTGTCGAGGAATCGGCACACCAGGCCCGCAGGGACAGGTCCACGCTGGATCCGCCGAGATTGACCACCGGGCATCCCACAACCTCGACGACATCGTCATGCCCCTGCGCCAGTTCCATCACGATCGCCCGCGCCCTCTCGATATCGGAATCGTAACCGATGGAAATCGTCGGTGAGAGCATCACCCGGGGATCGACCGAAGACAGGTTGATCATGATCTGGTTGGCGATCGTTCCGTTCGACAATACGATCCGCCGATTGTCGAAGGTTCGCAGCACGGTGTAACCGAGCGACAGATCCTCCACTAGACCGGTCTCCACTCCGGTAGGCGTGGTCAGCTGCAGGCGGTCGCCCCGTCTGAAGGGCTTGTAGATGACGAGACTGATTCCGGACACGAGGTTGCCCAGCGTCGATTGCGCAGCAAACCCGACGACGACCGAAACGATACTGACGCCTGCCAACAGCGAAGTCGTCACCTTGTTGAGAGACGGAACGACATGCGAAAAGATCAGCGCGAGAACGATCCACATGATGAAGGTTCCGAGATGCTGGATGAAGCTGACTGTCATCCGGTCGATCCGCTCGTTCGGATCATGGTCGATGACCGTCTTGAGCGTTCGGCGAACGATCCAGCTTAATATCATGCCGATGGCAATGAACACGATACCGAGCCCAACCGCGCCCCATAGGTGGGTCGGATCAAGATAGTGCGTCAGATCGGTCAGCCAGTGCCACGAGGCCTCGCCGGCTTCGGGTGACGGCGATGCGGTCGGGGTCGGCGAGGGAGAGTTCGTCGACAAGGAAAATATCATGTGGCCGGTTTGAACGTATCGGGATCGGCCATCCGCCAATATTCAGCGAAAGCGGTATCTTCCGGCTCATGTAACAGCTTGCCTGGCTCAACCTCATGCACAATCTGCGACCACGGGATCATCTCGGCATTGTTCTTCCATTGACGCAAGTGCTGCGGCGTGAATTCGTCCGGCGATTCCAGGCCGCACGCAACTACGATATCGTGCAGGCTGTCGAGCGTCTTCGACTGGAAGTTGGCTACGCGCTGCGCCTTTTCCGGAATGACGAGCCCCCGTTGGCGTGCCGGTGAACTTGTTGCAACGCCCGTCGGGCAGGTCCCGGTATGGCACCGCAGCGACTGGACGCAGCCGAGCGAAAACATGAAAGCCCGCGCAGCATTGCACCAGTTTGCGCCGAGCGCTGCGTTCATGGCAATGGCGGAACCGGAAAACACTTTTTCCGATGCAGCCAGCCTGATCTTGTCTTTGAGGCCTGTGCCGATCAGCGCATTGTTGACGTAATGGAGCCCGATACGCAGTGGCAGCCCCACGTGGTCGGACAGCTCGAGGGGCGCCGCCCCGGTTCCGCCGCCCCCGCCATCCACGACGATGAAGTCGATATATATACCGCTGTCGAGCATCGCCTTGCAAATGGCGAAAACCTCGTGGGGCATGCCGACACAAAGCTTGATGCCGACTGGCTTGCCGCCGGAAAGCTCGCGCATTTTTGCTGCGAATTCGAGCATTTCCCGCGGTGTCGAAAATGCCGAATGACCAGGAGGTGAGAGGCAATCCTGATTGGCCGGCACCTGGCGCGTCTTGGCGATCTCCTCGGTAACTTTGGCAGCCGGCAGCAATCCGCCATGGCCAGGCTTGGCTCCCTGGCTCAACTTGATCTCGGTCATCTTCACCTGATCGTGCTGTGCCTTGTCGCGGAAGCTTTCCGGATCGAAATTACCGTCGTCGCTGCGGGCACCGAAATAGCCGGAACCCAATTCCCAGACGATGTCGCCGCCATGTTTGAGGTGATAGGGTGACAGCCCGCCTTCGCCGGTATCGTGATAGAAGTCGCCCATCTTCGCGCCCATGTTGAGCGCCTCGATCGCGTGGTTGCCAAGCGCTCCGAAGCTCATCGCGCTGATGTTGAGACGGGCCGCATCATACGGCTTGCTGCACTGTTCGGTCCCTACCGTAACCCGCGTCCGCTTTGGCGCTTTGGGGTTCGGATTGATCGAATGGCACAGCGCCTCGTATTCTTCCGAGTATACGTCCAGTTCGGTCCCGAAGGGGTGGGCATCCTCCTGATGCTTTGCACGTGCATAAACAAGCGAGCGGGCGACGCGGTCGAACGGGCGGCCATCCAGCGGACCTTCGACGATGTAACTACGCAGAAAGGGGCGGAGATCTTCGAACAGCCAGCGAAAACGGGCGCTCAGCGGATAGTTCCGCCTCAGCGAATGGCTGGTCTGGACTATATCCCACAGCGCTATGAGCAACAGGGGGACAACTACGACGAAGCCCCAGTAAAACCCCTTGGAAATCAACGCACCCAGAAGAGCGAGAGCAACTGTAAGAGCGAGCGGTATCCAGAAGCCGAGATTTCTCTCCACGCCCTTGTCTGCAAACAATCCGCGCACCAGCATGCCAAACGCCCCTTTTTTTCGCTCTTCCGCCAAGCGGTAGAGTTCACAACCGCCACCTGTAAAGGCGGAGGACGCGCTACGGTTCCTCATTCGGCGGCTTCGGATGATGTCAGATGCGCGGCGGTGACCCGAAAACTTCATCCGTTGAAGCCGTGATGAGTTTGCGCCGAGAGCTACCTGGGACCATCTTCAAACGATCCAGAAAATTGCTGGAAGGGGCCTGTTCCTTTCGTTTCAATATGCCCATTTCGCACAAAAGAAGGGATCGACTTATTGAAGGATGGCGTTTGTCACTCTTTCTGACGGGCAAGCCAAACTTCGCTTTGTGAGCGAGCAAGATCGAGCAGGTTGCCCATCACCAGATTGATGTCGATCAGGTGAAGTCCCATGTCCGGATTAAGCCGGCCATCGCTGTAGATGTCGCCAGTGATGTCGTCAGTCCGCTGGTCATCAGGATCCGCCTTGATCCGGATCGTGAGATACTGACCTTTCTCGTTCGACACGCATTCGCCGGTGAGCAGGTCGGGGACTGATGCGAATGGTGTGTCGACGGTTTTGCCGTCCATTGTCCATCGTGGCACAGGGCCGCCCATCAAAGCATCTGTCGTCAGATAGGAATGCAGGGGAGCCTCACCTCCGGCGGGCGCGGCGGGATTGACGCAAGCGATCGCCATGCCGGGCCGAGACGTGGCGGCATAATCGTTCACCGGACCGATGGTATCTCGAAAACTGCGATAGGCGACGATGCATCCGACTTGGTTTGCGCTGGTACAGAGCGGCATTGACTGGAAATCCCCGCCGACAACCTTTCCATTGGGCACGACCACACTGGTGCCATTTAAGTAACCAGCCACAATCCTGTCCTGCGACGGTTTCCCGTCGATTTCGGTCTTGATGAGTTGAGTCAGCATACGCGAACCTTGCGAATGACCGATCAGGATTACGCCGCGCCCCTGATTGTAGTTTTCAAGGTAATATCTCCACGCATCCGTGACATCGCCATAGGCTGTGCGAAATGCTTGGATGACCTCAGCTCTCGGTAGCTGGCCGGATGCCCCCAGCATGGTGATCTGACGATATTTTGGTGCATATACGCGGCATACGTCGGCAAAGCGAGCGAGTTGCTGCTGGATTACCCGACCTTCCTCAGGCCCCTCGTTCCAATCAGCATTCGCACCTTGGTCGAGCGAGATCGTAGGGTAGATGTAAAAACAGTCGACCGGCGCATCCACCGGAGGTGCAAACGGTTCGAGTGTCATCGTGCCATCGGCGTCTACCACGGTTGTCGCCAAATCCTGGCCACACGTGTCCGCGCGTGCAGGCAGGCAAAGCCATTTATCGCCATCGGCGTACAGATCCCCTGCGGCATTTGCCCCGAGGCTCACAGCTTCCGTTTGCTGCTCCGCCATAGCTGGTACGCTGGCGGTAAAAAGGGTCGCGCCTATCAAGGCACCGATCATACGCCTGATCATACGTCTCTCCCTGTGTTTATCGCACTCACCGTCATATTTCGTGGTGCTCTTGCTCGGCACGCAGAATGCACATCATCAACGATGATGGCAATATACATACAGGCATGATTGTTTCTTGACCGCCCAACACTTTTTAGCCGGATGTGCGGGAGGGTGGGGAATGAGCGGCTTCCAGCAGGAACTGGTCGACGCCGAAAGCTACACGCAAAATCTGGCGTTTACGTGAGGGACCTTGCGAAACTCGAGTAAGTTATAAACACGGCTCAGCAGGACAACTGTTAGCTATGGGACTTAGACTGACCCGCCTCGATCCTAAGATTGTGCGCTTTCGGCAATCAGCCGGTCGGTCAGCATTTCCTTGTACCATTCGAGCAATTTGACCGAGTCGGCGATCGTTTCTTCCGATCCGGCGAAGATCGATTCGAGTAGTAGGCCTCTCATCGCCGCCATGTGGAGCTTATTCATCGTGTTGAGCATCTCATCATTCTCGATCCCGGCATCCTTGGCGATGTCCTTTGTCTTTGCGAGGTGAATTTGGTCCAACTGCTGGAGAATGCGTGGCATTATCTCGGCCAAGAGCGGATCGCCGCGCGACCCGATGAGGATTTCGAGCAAGGCGATCGATTCAGGCTCACGGATCGTTTCCCATGACGCTTTGGTCAGCGCGTGGAAGCGTTCGACACCTCGCTTGGTTCCTCGCAACGCCTCTCCGCGTTTGTTTTGAAGCCTTTCAACAGCGCGGTAACCGACTGCCTCCATCAATTCGGCCTTACCGGAAAAGTGATGAAGGATGCCGCCCCGGCTGATGCCTGCACGTTGTGCCACGCGGATGACCGTCGTCGCCGCATAACCCTCTTCGGCCAGATTAACGATTGCCGCATCGATAGCACGGCGGCGAGACGAAGAGGTGCGCTCCGCCTGGGTTCTGCGAACCTTCTTGGGGCGCACCTCGTCTCTTTTGCTCTTTTGGAGAGCAGGTGTCGGCACTACATCGGTCATTGCGGTACGTGTCCTAAATCCGATCGAAGCGCCTAACAAGTTCCCGGTTCGCTCCCAGCGGACCGATTGCAACTTGCCCGACTCAGAACCGCGTTGTCGCCCCGACGAAGAAACGGCGACCGATCACATCGTAGGTCGAAGTGGGCGTGACCGAACTTCCCCCGAACTCAGGCGGTTGCTTGTCGAACAGATTGTTGATGCCGGCACGCAATTCGAACTGTTCGGCCACGTTCACGCGCCCGATGAGATCGAAATAACTGACCGCCGGTACGCCTTCCGCATTGCTGTCAGAGTTCGTGACGATCGCCGAGTTGTCCTGTTGCCCGATAAAGCGCCAGCGTAACGACAGAGAACCGTTGTCACGCGCAAGGCCGAGAGTTGTGACGTGCTTCCAGGCCGGGTGAGTCGAGGAGAATCCATCGATCTGAGCGTTGCCTACCGTGCCTGCGTAATCCAAGACCGGATCGCTCGAGGTCGACTGGATTTTGTAGTTAATCACGTAGGTTAGCGCGCTATTCAAAAAGACCCGACCAACACCGCCGACGTTGACCGCCGCATCCACCTGAACGTCGATCCCAGAAGTCTGATAGCGGGCGAGATTGAACAGGGGCTCTTCGATCTCGGCAAGCAGACCGGAAGCATCGCGCTCGATTAGCTGGCAATTCACATTCTGCGGGTCATAGTCGGGATTTTGACCTGTGAAGTTATAACATTGGTTCAGCGCGATGGGGCTGGTCAGATAGCCGATCGCATCATCCACGCTAATATTATAATAATCTATGGATGCGGAAAAGTCCGACAGAACGTCAAACATGAAATCCGGTCGAATGACCGCCCCGATCGTGTAGCTGTCGGCAGTTTCTTCCTGCAAGTTGGGGTTGCCGATGCGAAATGCCGCGTTCGCACTGCCCGAATAGGTATAGCCATCCACCAACGACAAGGGGACCCCTTGTGCGATACACAGCGCCCTGACCTGTGTCGGATCAACGCCTTCGATTTCACCATTGCGTGCCGCCCCTGTCACGTCGCATGGGTCTCCGCCGCCACTAACGGCCCGCCCAATGATGCCGATTGCCCCCGCGCGTGGAGAAAAGAGGTTGCCAAGACTGGGCGCGCGGATTGCACGAGAATAACCGCCTCGAAAGGTTAGGCCCGTCAGGGGCGTCCAATTGGCCCCTGCTTTGTAGGTATTCACTCCGCCTATTGTTTCATAATCGGAGTAACGATAGGCGAGATTGACTTCGAACCCATCGAACACGGGCACGAGCAGTTCGCCGTAGATTTCTGCTACCGATACGTCACCACCCGAAGACAGCGCTCCCGATGTGCCGAGCACCTCGGGCGCGGTCGTAACGCCGGGCGTGCCAGTTGGGGTTGGGCTCCTGAGCGGGTCGATCGTCGCCTGATATTCGTTGCGACGATACTCCGCGCCAACTGCAAAGCTAAGCGGCCCGGCGGGCAGATCGAACAGGGCGCCTGTCAGGTTCCCTTGTAAAACGGTCTGCTCGAAGACCGCCCTGTCCACCGTGTCGAGCGTGAGATAATCGGAACATTCCTGAGAAGTCGGCGCGAAGCCGAAGGGATCGTAGCCGCCCGCGCAAAGACTCGCGCCACCGTCTGGCGCAGATACGACTGCGTTGAACGCCGATCTGCTGACTTGGTTGAAAGTGGTCGAGTTGTTGGTGGTCCTGCCGCGAGTAGCATATAGGTCGAAGTTAAGAGAGCTGCCAATGGCGCCCTGAATACCTACAAGCGCTTGGTAAACATCGTAATCTTCCTCTATTTCCAACCGCCCTATGCGGGTGCCGGTGAAATAGTAGGAGAAGGGGGCAGTCGGAAAGGGCCTAGCATTCAGTACGGTTCGCAAGTCGGGCGTGATGAACGGATTCGTAACAGGGATCTGGATTGGATCGACGACCGACTGAAGAACACCGGACCCCGACGTCTGGCTGGCTTTATACGTAGCATAATTGAACTGTGCGTAAGCCGTAATCCCGCTGGTCACATCGAATTCAGCGCGGGCAAAACCGGTGTAACGCTCAATCCGCAGTTGGACGGTGGAGTCATAGAGTGAGCGCTGCCTTACAACGCCGTCCGCAACCAGATATCCGGTCGTTTCGGTATCGCGCAGGTTCAGTGCGCCATCACGGCCAATGATAGTCCCATCGGAATTGACCAGATAGCTACTCGACACCCCGGGAATACTCGTTCCGTATGTGTTGCCGAACAGATTACGAAACGCGGCCACATTGCCTGGCCGACCAAACCCGAAAGGGTTGCTGCCCGACTGGATGATCAGGCCGCTTGTCGGCGAAGAGGTGCCATCCACATTGTCGAAGAAGGGCCTGGCGAATTGCGATGCAGTCCCCCGTTCCAGATAAGAGCCAGATAAGAATACACGCGCGCGGTCTTCAGCGAAGCTGCCGCCGTAGGTGGCGGACGCACTATAGGTTTCAGCATCGCCCAATTCTGCAATTCCGACGTCACCCTGCAGTTCAAGACCGCGAAAACGATTGTTAAACTTGAAATTCACCACGCCCGCAATCGCGTCGGATCCATAGACGGCTGAAGCACCGCCGGTGATGACCTCCACCGAGGAAACAAGGGCGGATGGAATCGTATTGAGATCGATCGCCCCCGATGTGTCGGATGGCTGAAGCCTGCGACCATCGAAAAGGATAAGCGTCCGCTCGGCGCCGAGACCCCGAAGGTTCGCATTGGCTCGCCCGCCACCGCCAGCGGCTACCGCGCTGGTTTGCGAACCTTGCGTCGCCTGAAACTGTGGCAAGGCGTTGAGCGACTGTTCGAGCGTGGCCGGGCCAGCGTTCTGAATGAACTCCTCCCCGATGGTCGTAATAGGACTTTCGGCAGTGTAATCGCGTCGCACGATGCGCGAACCGGTAACAACGATCGGATCGCTCGTGGCAACTGCAACGCTTTCGTCGGACGCCACTGCGCCTTGGCTCTCGGACGATGGAATTTCCTGCGCCTGAAGCGGCTGAGTCAGCATCGCAAGGCTCACGCCAGTTAGGGCCAAAGAGCGAACAGTCCTCATTCATTTTCTCCCAGGTTGCATCCGCTTCTTGCGGTATGGGGCTACTGCCCAATCAAGTTTTTAAAGGCCGGTACACTGACACAGAGGCCAAGATTGGTTCGAGGAGACCCACGGCCTTGTCACCTCGCCAGACCGCGTCATTCAGGAATGGAATCGCGCGACGCGCCGATATCGGCCCAGATCCTTCGGAACTGCGATCGCGGGTCGTTCTCGATATAGGGGTTTTGTGACAGGCATGAATCGGTTCGCTCCGCCTGTCGGGGCGCCATACCGGACGCCGACAAACTTCGCGACGCTCCCAGCCATTACGCCACGCAAGCGTCCATGGGTCGTTTCAACCAGAGGGTAAATGTTCGTGGCTGATAGCGGCCCCGCCATAGCGAGGAGGCCGCTGGAAACCGTTGCGCTAAGGAAGCCTCGTCGACTCGGCGAAAACAACCGTCCCATTCGATACTCTCCCGTTGTCGGTAAGGCTTTTGCCACATCCGGGAGCACACTAACCCGCAGCTGAAAATAAAACAATCGTGACTGTCGGTTTATTTTAGGCGCTATTGTAGCGCCGCTGGATGCATCGACCTCCTACGTCCAAGTGACTGGGATTGGGGCCCCGAGGAGGGTGGGCCGCCCAGTTAAAGATTAAACTTGAGGCCTGATTGTGAGGGCCTTTGGCAAGTCACGGGTCTTACCTCACATCGAGCTGCAAAGGTCGCAGAAGGTCCCGAAGAGGGCTGTTCGCGAGCGGCATCCCCGGCGCCATCGGTTTGCTGAACGGGCAACTCGAATAGCAGCCAGCACTTCAACGAAACGCAGAGACCTCGTCCAGCACTTCGCGGATCGTATCGTATATACAGTCTAGTTGCTCACTGCTGATGCAATAAGGCGGCATTACGTAGATCGTGTTGCCTAGCGGCCGAAGCAGGACGTTTCGTTCTCGAAAAAGTGCCAGCATTCGCGGCGCGAGGTCGGAGAGATATCCGCTCCCTTCGCCCACCTCGAACGCAGTAATGGTGCCGGTTTGCCGAGGATTTTGAACCGCCGGGTGCGTTGCCAGTGCGCTCAATTGCGCTGCCTGCCCTTCGCCCAAGTTCGCGATCCGCTGCATGACTGGCTCGTTACGCCAGATTGCAAGGTTGGCGTTGGCGGCTGCGCAAGCGATCGGATTGGCGGTATAGCTCGATGAATGGAAAAACATACGTGCGCGATCTTCGCTGCGATGTGCTTCGAAGACAGGTTCGTTCGCCATTGTGACTGCCAACGGGATGGCACCGCCGGTCAGCCCTTTGGATAAGCACAGTATGTCTGGCTCGATCTTGGCCTGTTCGCAAGCGAGCAACGTGCCGGTCCTGCCCCAACCAGTCATGACCTCATCGGCGATGAAAAGGGTACCATATCGAGCGCAAATCCGGCGCATGTCCGCGAGCGCTTGCGAAGAATACATCAGCATCCCGCCTGCGCCGAGAATGAGCGGCTCCACAATGAACGCTGCCGCGCCTTTGCGACACGCTACCTCCAGGACATCAAGCGCATGCTGTTCCGCACCATGCGAGGGAAAGGGGATGGACGTGACGTCGAACAACAGGGGCTCGTAAGCGCGGTTGAATGCGCCGCGCGCGCCGACCGACATGGCCCCGATGGTGTCGCCATGGTAGCCATTGTCCATCACGACCACGCTATGCCGCGTTTCGCCACGATGGAGCCAGTAACCCAAGGCCATTTTCAGGGCGACTTCAACGCTTGTCGATCCGGAATCGGAAAAGAACACGCGCGTCAGGCTTTCCGGCATCAGGGCGCGGAGACCTTTCGCTAGCTCTTCGGCCGGACCATGGGTCCAGCC